>JAQGJB010000014.1 GCA_028290825.1 Micavibrio sp. | reverse complement strand
AGGCGCGCAGGTAGATTGGACGGAAGGCGGCATCCTGACGGATATCGGCCTTGCCCTGCTTGACCATTTCAAGACCTGCAGTGAACATCGAAGCCAGCGAAGACCGGCGCAGCAATTCATCCTGCGGGGTTTCGGGTGCGAGGCTGCGCAGTGTAACCCAGACAGAATGGACACCTTTGCGCGGCAATGCACCGAGCATCTTGCTGACGCGGTCGAGGGCTTCACCCAGTGACATGATCGAGAAGACAGGCAGTTCGTAAACACTGGCGGTTTTACGGCGGTTGATCTCGCCATAGGATTTCAGAATATCGACCAGATTGATGTCCCAGGTGACTTCAGTTTTGGTGGTCAGACCTTCCGGCATGCCGCGTGCGTAAATACCGTTGCCCAGTGTCGGACGCGCGAAAAGGACTTTTGCAATGTTCTGCATCGCCTCGAGACGGCGCAACTGGAATTGCAAAGCGTCCGCCATCTGTTCGGCGGTCGGGCCGGTGCCGTCGGTCTTTTCGCGCGGCAGGAGCAGACGGGATTTGAGATAGGCCAGCCATGCCGCCATCACAAGGTATTCGGCGGCGAGGTCGAGGCGAAGCTGCACCGCGCGGTCGACGAAGGACAGGTACTGACGCACCAGCTGCAGAATGGAAATTTTGGCGAGATCGACTTTCTGATCACGCGCCATGACGAGGAGAACCTCGATCGGGCCTTCATAGCCATCGATGTTCAGCAGCAATTCGTCGGCGTGATGCGCGCCTTCTTCCAGACCATCGCGGGGAAGGTCTTCTTCAAACGGCACGGCGATGTCTTCGACGATATCACTCATACTAACGCTATACTCGCATTGAAGCGGCGGACGGCATCCGGGGACATCCCCTTCGCGGCGTTCGCCACCTGTTTCATTTCATTCATATCGCCGTTGCAATGAAGCACGATATCGCATCCGGCGTTCAGGCTGGCCGTCGTTCGCTGGCCCATATCACCGAAGAAGGCCAGTGCATTCATGACAATATCGTCACTCAGCAGCAGCCCGTCAAAGCCCAGATCCTTGCGGATCATCCCCATGACAGCGGATGAGCAGCTGGCCGGGTTAACGGGATCGGAATCGGTGTAGATGACATGGGATACCATACCCCAGACCGCCATGGCAAACTTTTGCCGCAAAAGAGCGAAATATGGTACTAAATCAGTGTTTTTGAGGGTGGCGAGGTCGGTATCCACCCGTGGCAGAGTGAGGTGAGAATCGGCTGTCGCCCGGCCATGGCCGGGGATGTGTTTGACGACCGGGATGACCCCTTCGTCCAGGTAGGCTTTGCAGGCGGCAATACCCAGTTCGCCGACCACAGCCGGATCGTCTGAAAACGCCCGGTCGCCGATGATGACGTGGGTCTGCGGGAAGGCCACGTCGAGGCACGGGGCGCAGTTGACGTTAATGCCTACATTTTTAAGAGTCCGGGCAATCGAGCGGTTGAGCGCGCCGGTATCATGGAGGGCCTGAGGCATGTTGGTTTTGGCCACATCGCCCGCGACCTTGGCGGCTGGCCACGTGGCCCAGTGCGGCGGCTTCAGGCGGGCAACGCGGCCACCTTCCTGATCGATCAGGATCGGCACGTTGCGGCCCATCAGATCACGGAGGCTTTGTGTCAGGGCGGCGAGTTGCGCCGGGTCTTCGATATTGCCGTTCTGGCCGTTCTGGGCATTGTTGCCGAAGAGAATGAAACCGAGCGGGTTCCGGGCTTTGAAGAACGCTTTCTGTTCATCGCTGAGCACCCTGCCCTGCAGGCCGAAGATTACCGCCAAAGGCGGGTTGGCAGGATCGACAGGCGTAATCTTACCGGGCAACGACAATGCAGCCCCCGGAGCGTTTAGAGGCAATGGCGGAGCAGATTTCCTTACCGGCCGATTGGGCGACAGAGCCGCCCTGAATGCGGTAGAACGTGCCCTTGGCACCGAGGCTTGCTTCCTGTACGCGGAGAGTCAGCGAACCAAGCTGATCCGGGAATTGTTTTTGCAGCTTCTTCCACTCGACAGTCGCGGCGGCGCGGTCTTTTACGCTGCCCAGCTGGATGTAATAGGTTCCGGCTTCAGGCGTTTTTACCGCAGTCGGCGCTTTTGCATTGCCTGCGGCGGGTTCGGTTTTTGTAACGGTTTCAGCGACACCGAGAACAGTCGGTGATTCTTTCACTGAATCTTTCACTGGCAAAATCGTGCCCTGCTGTTCGGATGTCGCACTGGATTTTACCGGACCGGAATCGAGGGCTTTATCGGCGACAACATCATCAGCCTCGATTACCTTCGGAGGCTGCTGTGCTGCGGCCTTGTCCTCAATAGGGTCGGTTTTCAGGCCCGCGAACATCTGCTCTTTCGGGATTGGTTGTTCGGCGGGCGGGAGGAGGCTTTCGATCTTGCCACCTTCTTTATCGCCCTTGGTGCGCAAGGCTTCGAACACTGTGCTGTCGCGGTAGGGGATATCCATGCCGCCGGGGTTATCAGGTGTGGCTTTATAAGGGGTGGCATCGGCGCGAATGGTCGGCACCGGACCGTTGGCTGCGTCTTCACCGCGCGGATAAGTGGACCAGAAGACGGCAAAGAGAATGAACAGCGCAACCGACGCCGTCAGGATGCCGAGCAGCGGCCCGCGGCGGCGCAGGCCGGAATGGCCCTGCTCCATCGCTTCGGCGATTTTGCCAAAAGCACTTTGAAACCCTTCCGGGTCGTCGAATTCATCGCGTCTCGTCATGATGGGCTTACCTTAAGGAATACCGGGAGGTGCGGCAAGGTGCGAATTATGGTTATCCTCAGTGAAAACCTGACAATTATTAGGTTATGTCTAATTCTCCTCACATTCCAATCCCAGGGGAAAAATGACTACAGAAACAAAAACACTCAACATCATGAAATCCCACGACAAGCGCCAGCAAGTTGAAGACCTGTGAATTCTTTTATTCAGGCTGGCAAACTGGCCGCGCCTGCCCCTACAAATTCCATGCTGCGTTATGAAGCATCCTGCCCACTGACTGCTGAGAACTCCATCACAGACGGCGACATGACCGCCCTTCGTCAGCTTGGCGCATCAGCGAATATCCGCACAGCGCCTTCGCTTTAGTCACTCAGAAATAGAAAACGGCCGGGATTTTGATCCCGGCCGTTTTCTATTTCTGCAAGTTTACTGATCGTTCTTGGTAATATCCTGCCCGCGGATCGGCATATTGACGCCAAGTTTTTCGAGGGTCTTTTTATCAGGATAGCCTGTCGGCTCCAGACCCTTGTTATACTGGAAACTGCTCATGGCTTTGGTCGTGACCGGACCCCAAAGTCCATCAACCGGTGCATCGTCATAATAACCCGCATCATGCAGACCCTGCTGGATCGCCTGCACCTGCAGATGGGACAATTTATGGTTTTTGTAATGTCCGGCCGAGGCCATAGATGATGTCAAAGCGAGCGCAGACACCATCATCATTGAATAAACAATACGTTTCATCGTCAGAAATCTCCTAAAGTGGTTTTTCGTTCTTTCTCTATGGTAAGGCGCGGTGGTTACTAAATCGTTGAGACAGCAAAGAATTTTACAAAGCGCAGAAATCCGCGCCTTTTTTCGTTGATGATGCCTTAAGGAAGATTACGATTTGTATAATCATAAAAAACAAAACTATATTGGCCCGCCGGGACACATGCAGAACTTCAGGAGATAGCAATGGCAACCTATACGATCAAAGAAACCGCACCGATAGTGATCGCGTTTGCAAAGGCAAATATCAGGCGGCCTTTACTCTCGGTTCTGCCTTATGTGTTGATCTGCGGTATGATTACCGCCATTACGGACAAGACTCATCCCTATATCGGCATCGCCGCGCAACTGATGACATTTTATTTCTCAAGCCTGTATGCAAGCAATGTGCACAGGTCTTTCCTGCACGGCACTCCGACAACCGGTCTCGATCCGTTCAGGCCATCTAAAGATGACTGGCGTTTTATGGGCATGGTTTTTCTGGTTTTTCTGATCGTCGCCCTTATCGGTGCTGTCAGCGGTTTTCTGGGGGCGATGGCGCATTCTAAATCCATTTTGATCACCGCAATTTTATTAAGTTGCATCATCGCCGTCTGGATGAGTCTGCGCATAAGCCTGGTCTTTCCCGACAGGGCCGTGGGCGGACATATGAAGATGCGCGAGTCCTTTGCCCTGACCAGGGGTCTTGTTGGAAAAATGCTGCTCACGCCGTTTGCGGCGAGCTGGATTTTGCTACTTGCCTCAATCGGCTGGCTGATCGTGGCGGGCCTGATCGATGTCTTCATCATCCAGAAGATTTTTCCGGCCTTTGCGACAAAGGAAATCAGCCCTTCTCATAAACTGGTTCTTTATGTGCTGATGTCGCCGGTCACAGTGGGGATGTCGTTCTGGTATTCCACTGTATGTGTGGCAACGCTGTCGAACTATTACCTATGGGTGAAGGAAAATCGCGCCTGATTTAGCGCAGATCCCAATAGAGTTCAAACAACCTTTCATGTTCCTTGATAGCGTAACGGTCCGTCATTCCGGCGATATAGTCGGCAATGATGCGGGCGCGGTCGACAATGCGGTCCGGTTTGTCCGCGCCGCTGTTGATAATGGTCTTTTGCCATTCTTCGGGCAGGAGGGCGAATTCGCCCATGAAGGCATCATACAGGTCCCTGACGATGCGGCTGACCTTCAGGCGCATGCGGCGTACGGTGGAATGGTGATACATATTGGTCCAGAGGAATTCCCGCAGGGCATTGATTTTTGGCAGCATGTCGTCAGAAAACGCGACCATAACGTTTGAAGCGTTACGGATATCACCGGCGCTTTGCGGATTGGCGACCTTCAGGCGGCGGCGTGTTTCGTCCAGCACATCCGTAATCATCGCACCGATCATTTCGCGGATGACCTCGTGCATCATGATTTTTTCGCTGGCATCCGGATACTGGGCCTCAACCACGGGGATTATCTCGGAGAGAAGCGGCACAGTGCGTAACACATCCATATTGAATAGCCCGGCGCGCAGGCCGTCTTCAACATCGTGGTTATTATAGGCGATGTCATCGGCCAGCGCAGCCACCTGCGCCTCCAGCGAAGCATAGGTGTCCAGTTCAAGATCCATTTGTTTATTGACGGCAATCACCGTCACAGGCAGGCCGGATTTTTCAGGATTATCTCCCTTTTTTATCAGCGGACCATTGTGTTTCGCAACACCTTCCAGCGTTTCCCAGGTCAGGTTAAGGCCGCGCCATTTGGGATAGCGGTTTTCAAGCATGGTCAAAACGCGAAGAGACTGATCGTTATGGTCAAAGCCGCCGACCTCCACCATGCATTCTTTCATGACGTCTTCACCGACATGGGCGAACGGTGTGTGGCCAAGGTCGTGGGCCAGGGCAACGGATTCGGCCAGATCCTCGTTCACCATCAGGGCGCGGGCGAGACTGCGGGCGATCTGCGCGACTTCCAGGGTATGTGTCAGGCGTGTACGGTAATGGTCGCCTTCGTGATAAACGAACACCTGCGTCTTGTATTTCAGACGGCGAAAGGCGCCGCAATGGATAATGCGGTCACGGTCACGCTGGAACGGGGTGCGGTTTTTGCTGTCCGGTTCGTCATAAATGCGTCCGCGGCTCTGGTCCGGCCGGCAGGCATACGCCGCCAGGGGGAGAGCGCAATAATTGTATGTGGTCTGGTCTAAAGCTGCTGATGTCATGGGGTGAGAGTATACGGAAGCGGGCCGGTTGAAAATCCCCCGGAAAAGCCGATATAATAAGATATGGACCAAAACGATATCATCCTGACCGAAAATCTGGCCAGCCGCGTCAAGGCGCTGCAGGCGCTGGAGCAGCGCCCAAATCTGATGCTGCGCGTCGCGGTTCTGGGCGGCGGGTGTTCAGGGTTCCAGTACGATTTTTCCTTTGCCGACGACCTTGAGAGCGGGGATCTGGTTTTCGAACGTGACGGGGTTAGGGTTGTGATCGACGAAATGTCCCTGCAATACCTCAACGGCTCAACCATCGATTATACCAGTGACCTGATCGGCTCCAGCTTTCAGATCCGTAATCCCAATGCCACATCCTCCTGCGGATGTGGCACATCTTTCGCGGTCTAGCTTCCGGTGCGCTTTGTCCTCGCCGCCTGTATCCTGCTGTCGCTCACGGCCTGCGCCGCTCCCCCCGTTGACGAACGCAATACTTATGAAACTTTCCTAAATAGTCGAAACCTGTCCCTGCCCCGTCCGGATCATTTTCAGCATTGCCGGGGTTACGGCTGCGTCATTCGGGATGATGTTACGCTCAGCAAGGCAGAATGGGATGCTGTAACCGGGGTTTTCAGGGGCGTGAACTCCGCCGCGGACGAACGCGTTGCGACAGGCAAGGCCATCGGGCTACTGGAGCGCATAGTTGGCCCAAAAACCGGTACCGACGGCGATCTGGGCGGGACGTTCCGCGAAACGGGCGAGAAACAGATGGATTGCGTCGATGAAAGCACCAATACGACGATGTATCTGGCGATGCTGCAGAACGACCTCCTGTTAAAATTCCACAGGGTGCAGAGGCCGACTTACCGCACCCCCATGTCGACCATGGGAACAGGGAAATTCTGGCCGCATTTCACGGCGGTTATGACCGATAAAAAAACGCATGCCGCCTGGGCGGTGGATTCATGGGCCCGGGATAACGGCTTTCCTGCGGAAATCCTGCCCCTGAACGACTGGGTCAACGGGGCAGGTCTGAGTGAAAATGACGGCGCCAAATTCAAACTTAAAAAAGGAAAATGACATGAGAACCTTCCTTATTATCGCTCTTCTCGCCCTCACCGCCTGCGCCGAACCTGCGGCGAATGAATCTCATCCTTTCGATAAATTCATGACCAACGGTAATACCGTGGAAACATCGCGCGACAATGCACCGCCCTGCGCCGTTTATGGCTGCGGTCAGCGATAATCAGTTCAGCAGGGAAAGTTTTCTTTCCAGTTCGCCCGGTGTAAAAGGTTTGGAGATATAATCGTCCATTCCTGCCGCCAGGCACCGTTCACGGTCGCCGTCCAGCGCATGGGCAGTCATGCCAATAATCGGAACCTGCGCTGCACCGGCGGTTTTTTCATGATTACGGATCGCGGCTGAGGCTTCGAACCCATTCAGTTCGGGCATCTGCACATCCATTAAAATGGCGAGGTAATCATTACTAACCGCCTTATCGACGGCCTCAGCACCGCTTCTGGCAATATCGTAATCGTAGCCAAAAATTTCAAGGAAGGTAGAGGCGACCAAGACATTCGGCTCATAATCCTCGACCAACAGGACCCGGCCCTTGTTCGATACATTTATAGGCGTGGGCAGTACGAGGGCCGGTTTTTCGGTTTCGCCCTGTGCAGGCCTTTCGCGGTTGGTTGTGAGGGGCAGTGTAACGGTGAATTTAGACCCGACATTGACCGTGCTGACCACGTCAATATGGCCCCCCATGATTTCGGCCAGTGTCTTGCTGATGGCGAGACCGAGGCCGGTGCCGCCAAATTTGCGGCTGATGGTATTATCGGCCTGGGTGAATTTTTCGAAAATCTTGTCCATTTTCTCCGGCGCGATGCCGGGGCCTGTATCTTCGACACTGATGGCGATGGTGCAGATATCCTCAGTTCTGTCGAGCACGGCGAGCGTAATACCAATCGCGCCATGATCGGTGAATTTAACGGCATTGCTGCACAGGTTGGTGATGATCTGGCGCACCCGCGTCGGGTCGCCAATAAAAGTCATATCGCCGATGGCGCTTGTATCAACGGTGAAGGCCAGGCCTTTTTCCTCCACCCGCATGGCCATCATGCTGATGATTTCTTCCAGCAAAGCTTTCAGATCCAGAGGAATGGCTTCGATCTCGATGCCGCTGGCCTCGATTTTTGCGATATCGAGTAAATCGTTGATCAGCATCAGCAGGCTTTCTCCGCTCTGCTGGAGCGTGACGACAAATTCGCGCTGCTTGTCTGTTAAAGGTTCGCTTCTGCTTAGAATACTGGAAAGGCCGATAATTGCATTCATAGGCGTGCGGATTTCGTGGCTCATATTGGCAAGGAATTCACTTTTGGCGATGTTAGCGGCATTTGCCTTGGCTGCCGAGGCCTGCAGCACGACGGATTGCGCCTTACGTTCTTCCAGATAATCCCTTATTCCGTACTGGCGCTTACGGTCCCGCACGGCCGAGCGGATCGTGGTGATCAGGTTATGTAACTGCACCGGGCGCTTGATGAGGGTCATGTGGCCGACATCTTCAAGCCTCTCAAAGGTGTGACTGATATCCGGCCCAGGAACGGTCAGGACAATGGCCGGAATATCCGACCAGGCTTCCTGTGTCAGCAAAGATTCTCGCAAGCACCCTTTACGATCAGATAAAACAGCTTCCTGCGTCAGGATCAGGGTGGCGGCCCCTTTTTTAAATTCATCACAAATCTCCTGCATCGTTTTGCAGACAAACGACGGTATACCGTATCTTTCCAGCAGCTTCGATGTCACTTCGCCGTCTTTGGCGGTCGGCACTAACAGAAGAATCCTATTTTCTGTTTCTATATCATTCTTCATAGGGACCCGTATTCTGTTCGTAGCCACGCTGAACCGGTGTACCGGTGAGCAGGCCATGGAACTGATGCAGCGGCGGGCCGATATGAATACCGTCTTGTTCCATACGGATTTCACGAATGCTCCGTTCATGGCGTCCGCTGCGCTTCTTCATGATGGATATGATCTGGCGCACTTCTCCTTCCGCTTCGAAATAGCGGAACAGGACAACGGTATCTGCCAGATAACTGGTGTCAATCGGCGACTGCATAGCATTGCCAAGCAAGCCGTGCTGTGCCACCACCAGGAAGGTAACGACATCCATATGGCCAAGATAGGTCAGCAATTCATGCATCTGCGCTGTCAGGAAGCGTTCTTCCGGCATGGCGTTGAGATAGCCGTTAAGACTGTCGATCACCACGACTTTGACAGGCGCTTTGTCTTTACTGCCCTCCGCAGCCGTGCGGACCTCGTGCGCGAATTCGCCTGGTGAAAGCTCGGTCGGATCAATCGGCCGGACTTCGATCAGGTCACGGTCAATGAAATCGCGCAGCGGAATGCCAATGCCATCGGCACGGGTCAACATGGTTTCAACGCGTTCATCGAAAGTAAAAATAACGGAACGCTCGCCCTTTGCTGCTGCGTTAGCGGCATATTGGAGGGCCAGTGTCGATTTCCCGACGCCTGCGGGGCCGAGCAGCAGAACGCTGGTCCCTGTATCAAGGCCGCCGCCAAGCAGCTCATCCATTTCAGGAATACCACTTTTCATCAGCGTAGGGATATTCCCGGCCGTATGCTCAGACGCCACGATGCGCGGGAAAACGTTGAGTCCACCTTTGGAAATCGTAAAATCATGGTACCCGCCGCGATAACGCTGGCCGCGGATTTTTGAAATGCGCAGACGGCGGCGCTCGGCACCGTAGTCGGGGGATAACTGCTCAAGGCTGATAACGCCGTGCGCAATACTTTCAAGCTGCAAATCCTCCTCTCGCGATGAGGTTTTATCGTCAAGGAACATCACGGTACAGGCACGGCCTGTGAAGAATTGTTTCAATGCGAGCACCTGGCGGCGGAAGCGCAGCGCACTTTGCGCCAGCAACTTGACCTCGGAGAGCGAGTCGATGACAACCCTTGCAGGTTTCAGGCGGTCGACCTGATCCATGATCGCCTTGGTCGTGACATTCAGTTCGATGTCGGAAGGCTGATACATTGTGTACTGGTTATCAGGATCAAGCAGATCTTCCTCGGCCACCAGTTCGAATATTTCTATATTGGCGAGATCTAGGCCGTGCGAAACGCCAACCGTCATCAGTTCATTCTTTGTTTCTGATAAGGTCACGAACAGGACCTTTTCGCCGAGCTTTGCCCCCTCCAGCAAAAATTGCAGCGCCAGCGTGGTCTTACCCGAGCCGGGAGAGCCATGCAGCAGATACACCCTTTCTTTCGTCAGGCCGCCGCCAAGAATGTCATCAAAAGCCGGAAGGCCGGTTTTGATCAGGTTAGCATTGTTCAAACTCTTCATCTTTTGCCCCTCTTTAGAACTCCGAAAGTATAATTTTCATATCTTTTAAAGTATGATCAATTATTTACGACCAATGTGAAAGCGGGCTGATAGGTTCCGGATATTTCTCATATACTTTTAGGGAACCGTTTGGCTAACATAGTCAAACTTTTGGAAGTTAAGGAATCCCGATGCTGGCTGCAACATGGAATGTCAATTCGATAAAGGCCCGGCTTGACCATGTAAAAAACTGGATCGGCACAAACCGGCCTGAGGTCCTGATGATGCAGGAACTGAAGGGTGAGAGTTTCCCAGCTGATGATTTCTCCGCCCTCGGCTATAACAATGCCTTCGTCGCGCAGAAAGCTTATAACGGCGTCGCCACGTTGTCCCCGCACCCGATTGAGATCATCACCGACAGGCTTCCGGGCGGCGACAGCGATGAACAGGCGCGCTATCTCGAAACCCGTATTCAGGGCGTCCGCCTTATTAATATCTACCTGCCCAATGGCAATCCGGTGGACAGCGACAAGTTCACTTACAAACTGGCATGGATGGACAGGCTGATCGCGCGGATTACGGAACTGCGCCGCCAGGCCGATCCCTTCATCATCGCCGGGGATTTCAATGTCATCCCGGAAGACAGGGATTGTTACGATCCGGTCGTCTGGGCCAACGACGCCCTGTTCCGGATGGAGACACGGCGAAGGTTCCGGACGCTGATCAATCTAGGGCTCACTGACGCATTCCGGGTGTTCAACCAGGAGGCAAGTCAATATTCGTTCTGGGATTACCAGGCAGGGGCGTGGCCGCGCAATCTTGGCATCCGGATCGACCATTTCCTGTGCTCCCCGACCCTCGCGGACCGGCTGGAGAGCTGCCATATCGACAAGGAACCGCGCGCGCTGGAAAAAGCCAGCGACCATACCCCTGTTCTGGCAAATTTCTCCGGTTAAACCTATAGCCAAACCGGACGTTCTTCCGTAGAATCCGGAATAGATTTTCATTACGGGATTTTCAAGCCATGCTCCGCAACCAGTTCAAATTTGTAACCCTGACCGCCGCCCTCTGCGCGACCCTGGGCGTCACCGCCTGCAGTAAAACGGTTTATGACGTCTGGCGCTTCGAATCCGCCGATCGCATTTCCGCCCCGGCCGATATGCTGAAACGTCAGGTGACGGCGGAACCGTTCATGATCACCGTATTTGAAAAAGTGCATAAAGAAGACAGTGTTGCGGATATTTACTTTGAGGGTGACGGCGCATTGTCCTATCTGGGTGAACATGTCCTATCGATTTCGACGAACCCGACGCCGGAATATCCCCTGGGCCTGCAACTCGCCGCGCATGATCTGGCCGATAACGTGATTTCGATTTCGCGCCAGTGTCAGTATAGCGGCATGGAAGGCAAACGTCCCGGTACGCCGTGTAAAAAAGATTTCTGGAATAATGGGCGTTACTCTATCGAAACGATGAATGCGATGAATACGGCGCTCGATAAAATCCAGAAGCGTTACGGCTTTACGGGCTTTAACTTCGTGGGCGTGGATGGCGGCGCGGCGGTTGCCGTATTGCTGGCGGCAAAGCGTAAGGATGTTCTGTCCTTGCGCACGGTTGCCGGTATTCTCGATACTGATGAATATGAAGCACAGCACAAGCGCGCACCGTTGAAAGGCTCGCTGAATCCGAAAGATTTTGCAAAGGACCTCGCCGGTCTGCCGCAGCAGCATTTTATCGCCAACTGGGACAAGGATATGTCACCGGCGGTTTACCAGAGCTACCGTAACGCCATGGGCCCCAGCAGCTGTATCCGCTTTACCCTTGTCGACGAAGTCGACCACTGGAAAGGCTGGACCAATCGCTGGCATTCTTTGATGAAAGAGCCATTGAACTGCAACGCGCAATAGCGGCGTATTTTTTTGACAGCTTCAAAGGGCGGAGAGAAATCTCTGCCCTTTTTCCTTTGGCCTAGATCCCGATAAATCGGTAAGATGCCCGCATGAACAAAACCAGATGTCCCTGGGTCGGCAAGGGAAAAGATTTCTACGACCATTATCATGACACCGAATGGGGTGTGCCGGTGCATGACGACCGTCTGCATTTCGAAATGCTGATCCTAGAAGGGGCACAGGCGGGACTGAGTTGGGAGACGGTGCTGAAAAAACGGGAAGGCTACCGTAAGGCCTTTAGAAACTTCGACCCTGCCAAATGCGCCAGACTGACCGATGCGCAACTTGAGACACAGATGCAAAACCCCGATATCATCCGCAACCGCCTGAAAATCTATTCCGTCCGCAAAAACGCCCTGGCCTTCCTTGCCATCCGGAAAGAGTTCGGTTCGTTCGATGCGTATGTCTGGGATTTTTTCGGCGGCAAAACAAAAGTCACCAAGGCCAAAACCATGGACCAGATTGGCACGACCAGCATGGAATCAGATGCCCTGTCCAAAGACCTGAAAAAGCGCGGCATGACCTTTGTCGGATCGACGATCATCCAGTCTTACCTGCAGGCTACGGGGTTCTTTAACGATCACCTGACGGGGTGTTTCAGGCATAAACAGTTAAAATAGAGCTTCCGGGGAAAATGGTGCTGTCGAAGAGGCTTGAACTCTCGACCTCTCCCTTACCAAAGGAGCTATTCACTAACGATAACCTTTTGTTTCGGTTCCATATTGCGATAGGCCTTCTTAGCGGCTGCACGGATTTTGCACGGGTTCCAGAGATCTTCCCTTAAGCCCATGGTCCGAGCATCGGGCAAAACGTTGATGGCGTCGATAAGGGGTTGGCGCGGGAGGTGGGTGTAATATTTGCTCATATCCTCTGCATCAGCGTGTCCGAGGATTTCGTCCTTGATGTGTGGGTTCACGCCGCCGGGCCAGATGAGATATGTGGATACCGTGTGCCTGGCATTATACGGGATGATGTCTTTTCTGGACTTGACCTGAGCATTACGGATGGCCGTCTTCATCTGCCCTCCCCCCTGGGTCAATAATCTCCCTGCCTTATTGAACACCTTCTTGCTGGCGTATGGTTTCCCATAAATTGACAGGAACATATGGCCGCCACGCTCTTTTTCTACGGTCAAAAGCGGGACCAGGCATTCGTGTAAAGGGATACCGCGCGGGGTGTCGGTCTTGGCGGCCGCAATATTCGCCCAGCGGTTTTCCGGATAGATGTCTTCCGATTTTAGCGAAAAGGCCTCATCTGGACGGCAACCAGTCCAGAACAGAAAGAACATAATCTTCGCCACCGGCCAGCTGGCGGCATTGATGAAGGCGATGGCATCCTCGTAACTGACATTCTTACGCGGCTTGGGTTTTTTGCTGATGTGAGGCCGCTGCCATTTAACCTCCGGGCAAAGTGGGTTATTACCCTTGCTGGCATGATTCCAAACCGCAATGAACGGTGTCCAGAACTGCCGATTGACGGTCCCTGCGCTGCAGTCTGGATATAACTGGGCGGCAACCCGGTTCAGATACCCCTGATCTATTGTCCGAAGGTTCTTATCCCCGATCGCGGTAATCAGCTTTCCGAGGAAGCGCGGCGACCCCCCAGCCGTAAGGTAAGATGTCGCCGCCTCATGGAATGTGGCAATATGCGCCCTGCCGTAAATGCTCTGCTGCTCAAGCTCTCGGACCCGCTTATCGCGGAAATCTTCGACTATCTGGCCAGGGCGGACTTTGTCGGCGTGAGGTAATCCTGTGCTCTCGAAGACCGCGATACCTTGGACGGTGCCCCGGATGTACCAGTATGGCGATCCTTTTCGCTTTTTAATTTCAAGTCCCATGATTCAACAACTCTAAAAATATCTTCTTCTCGGAAGTACCAGTCCTTTTTCTTTTTCAGGACGGGGGCGACACCGGCATCGGCGGTCATCTTCCGGACCCGCCGCTTCTTCGTAGCTTCGTTCATGCCTAGAAAATAGGATGATCCGAGACGATCCGCAAATTCAACGTCCGAAAGAAGCATCTAATCCCCCTGCGAAAGTTTTGCCGCGGCTATCGGGTTCGATAATTCTTCAATAAATTCATGCAACGAAACAAATTGATGCATAGAGCCGCCATCATGTCCGGGCCATCTTTTAGCCCTGAAACATAATTTATCACCGTCTAAATGAAAACATGGAGGACCGCCATTTGCTATGACTTGGCCCCAATCTACATTTAACAGTGCCGATTTCAAAAGCTCAGTATCATTCGCCTTGCGTTTCGTATTGCTGCTCATTTCTGCGTCCTCTCATATTCGATGGCTTGGATGATGGCGTGGAGTTCGGCCAGTTCTTCTGTTCTTCCAATAAAAACTAAACTCGCAATGTCGTTATTCGCGATCAGACGGTTGGCATCCGAGCGAAAACTTTCCCGATCGATGGCTTTACTGATGGAAAATGACCACCCTTCTGGCCTAATCGCCTTGAGCGCATCGCGGGAACGCGAGTAATGAATTTTCTCATCTGAACAGCTATCGTCGATACTGAAGTGCCCTTCCCTCTCCTTGACTGTAAATTCGCCGTATTCATGATTGAGCGTGTCCAAGGTGTATTTGGCTAAATAGCAAAATACCCTGATATCAATCGCATCTAGTCCCATATCGTCATCCGGCGAAACCGTCTCGATCAGTTTTAAAATCCCTGCTGCGCTCATCATTCAACACTCTCATCTTGTTTTGGGGCTGCGGATATTGCGTCCAGAAATGCCCTTACAGATATTCCAGTGCTATGCGTGTGGTGCGTTGTTGCTTGTGCGATGGCATCGAAAACAAACGTGTAATCTGTTGGCATCAGAACATACCCATCCGGCACGGCTGGCGTTGCGAGACTGGCGCGGGTGTTCCAACGGGCAAAGCATTCCTTCTAGGGATATTTCAGAACGTAATTGCCATGCTCATCATGGTAAAATTGCTCCCTATCGCTCACGCTTATTTGGCAATCTAAGCATTCAACGTTCCACCAAAAACGGCCAAAAACGCTGTATCCTTGGTCATGGTTTTCCCAGACCTCCGGCGCTTTACCGCAAAACGGGCATGGCAACAGTTCGGCGCTTTCCGCCTCGCGTTTCGTGGTGTCGCTCAATTTATTCTCCTTGTTCATATAGAACCTCTTTTGTATATCTGGCGGACCTTGTGCCATTATCTTTCATGTGATGATAAGTATTAACGGAGTGAAACTGATTAAAAGGCAAATAATCAGCACCTTCGTTTTCACAGCACTGGACAAACCCTCTCCGAGATTTCGCCCATTCTGCAAGGTCTTCATAACTGTCCACCTTGTGAGGGTATCTTTTTCCAGCTATTTGATATGGCGGGTCTATAAACCAGTGGGCGGGTTGGTTTGGCAGAAGCGTGTGATAACCCTCGAAGCATTTCCAATGGCGTATTTTTCCCAACTGCGAAGCAATACGCCTTTTAACTGGCTCTCCCCACACCTTGCAATCAGGGGCATCTGCGTACTGCTTTCCCCATTTAGATTTTGATCGCGCAGGAGTGACCTTTCCTTTGCCAGCCCAAAAACCTATTAAATTTTCTGCCCCATACTCTACTTTAAATCTGCAATGACATCAAAATCCGTTGGCAAATCCATGATCTGGTTTTCAGTTGCATTGATAAGATAATTCCAAATCGAAACAATGACCGGGCTTTTGTCTATAAGTATGACGTTTTTAGGCTCCCAATAAACAGAGTAAGCGGCACTCCCGGCGAATGGTTCAATAACAGTCTCATAACGAGGCGCACCATATTTGTTGGCAAGTTTATATTTCGATCCAAAATAACTGAAAAAAGGCTTCACGACCCTCTCCCCTCTGGTTCGATTTCATTCGTGCGCAAAAGGCCTTTGCTAGATATCAAGTCTACGCAAGCATTCCACCCGCGAAGGAATTCTTTATCCAGCCGATAATCTTCGATGTCCGAATATTCTGTAATTGGCGACTCTAGCTTCCGGCGTAGGCTCTCAACGTCAACCGCCTGCCCCTGCTGCATCATGCATTTGTCGATCGAGGAAATGATCCCGAGAGCTGCCTCGCACTCGACGCTGAGGCGCATCTCCGGATTACCTGTGAAGCCAGTGGCATCCTGTTCCCCATCGACTTTATCAGCCAGGTACTCGACCACGTTTTCGAGCGCGGCCTTTACTTGTCCTAAGGTGTTGTTCATGCTGCCTCCGTCTTTCTGACCGGTTTCTGCAACAGATTCGCATCACGGACATTGGCCCGGATGATCGCCGCGGCTAGCGGCGGGCAAACTGAATTGCCACACATCCGGATTTGCGAAGTCTTATTCAGCGGCGTGCCGTCCGCTTTACGATCGATGATGTAATCCTCTGGGAAACCCTGCGCGCGGTACAACTCACGCGGCGTCAACATCCGCATGCCTATATCGACAATGGCGTACTCCTCCCCCCTGATGGTCACCAGGCCAAACCGAGGTTTTGCTGTGACCGAATGCAAAGGTTCCGTCACCGGCTGGCCGTCTGCGCTGGCGCCATAGTATTTGATTAGAAATGCACGGACCTCGGCATGATGCAGACCGCCGGCTGAAACGGTATGCAGCGGTTCGTCCATTTTGCTGCCGGTTGTCGTGCCGTACATCTTCATGATGTGGGCAGCAACAAGCTGTGTCTGGGTACCTCGGCTGACAATTGTTGCAAGAGGCTCATCTGCTGGCCGTCCGGGGTTCACACCTTTGCGCTGCGTATTATGCTGAGCGAGAAACGCGGCTATCATGGCAGTCTTACCCCCGTCTCCTGCCGTAACGGTTCCGATTGGGGATTCAACGTCACTGCCGATGCTGTTTCCGAACATTCTGGATATCTGGGGGACGATAAGCGCCTTTTCACCGCGTTTTGCGCAGGTAATGGTGCGAAGAGGTTCGTCCAATGGCTCAATACGCCCACCGTGGGTGATATTCAGGATGAAAGGCTTTTCCGCGTCGATAACAAACTTCTGGATGCCCTTGGCTATTCTGCGAAGAGTATTTGGTTTGAGCGGTGTTTTGCGTTCAAAGATGGACTTGCATGGGATGTTCCAGTCGATACACTCCGCAGCAGTTCGCCATGGCTTCAGTTTCGAGCCTTTCGGGATTTTCTTCGGGTCCGCATGCGTCGGCTCTGGCCAAATGATAGGCAGGCCATCACATCGGGCGATCAGGAACAGGCGCTTTCGGATCGTCGGCACGCCATAGTCACT
>JAQGJB010000022.1 GCA_028290825.1 Micavibrio sp. | reverse complement strand
CGCATCCGGCCTCGGCCACCGCACGTGAAATGGCGGCAGCCTGCTTCAGATCGGGGTTATCGATGGCGCAGAAAATAACGGGAAGGGTTTTCATGATATATCCTCGTAAAAATCCCGGCTGATGCCGGGATTAAAATTCTTTGGTTTGGAGCGGAAGACTATTCGTAGTCTTCGCCACCGGAAACTTCCAGACCGTTCAGGCGTTCACGGAGAGCCTTACCGGTTTTAAAGAACGGCATACGCTTCGCATCGACCTTGACGCTGGCGCCGGTGCGCGGGTTGCGGCCTGTGCGCGCTTCGCGTTCCTTGATCGAGAACGCGCCAAAGCCGCGCAGTTCGACGCGGTCGCCTTTGGCGAGGGCAGCAGTAATCTCTTCGAAAATGGTGTCGACGATTTTTTCGACGTCGCGCATATAGAGATGCGGATTACGTTCGGCCAGCATCTGAATCAGTTCGGACTTTGTCATCGTCTTCGGTTCCCCTGGTTGTCGGCCTTATAAAACCAATCTTCCTGTGTGGTTTCAAGGTCTTATATGAATTTGACTATACTCTGACATTGCCCGATTCCGGCATGGGACGTCAAGGAAAACATAGGCGAAAGCCTTGATCGAAAAGGAAATTTTGATGATTTTTGGCTGAAAACAAGGGGGAGACCGGTTTTTCGCGGCCTCCCCCGTCAAGTCAGGGCAAGTTGAGGGGTCTTGAAACTAGTGTTTCGACAGGCTGCGCATCGTGTAACGCTTGGTCGAAAGGAATGCCATAAGATCGTCGCCAGTGCTTTGCTGGGCGATAATCAGGTCACGGATATCGGCAATACCGACGAACTGTGCGTTGTCACCCAGGACCGGCATGGTGGTAAAGCCATGTTCCGTCATCAGTTCCGCAGCCTCATGAACGCTGAGTTCCGACGCCAGGAACGGGATTGCCGTGGTCATTACATCCGACGCCTTCAGTTGTTTCAGGATGGCGGTATCGATGGCCGAACCAACATCAAAATCGCTATGGATCATCAAGCCGCCCAGCAGGGACGAACGGTTGACGATACCTTTGAATACATTGCCGTTATCGATAACGGCGGCAATACGGGTCTCCATATGGGCCATCATGGCCAGGACCGTTTCAATCGGTGTATCTGCGCTGATGCAAAGGCATGTTTTATCTTCAACCAGGGAACCGACAGTTTGTGTGTCATCCAACAGCGGGAAGAAAGACTGTGCGTTGGTTTCAATTGCAAGATTGCTTTTCATGGTAACACTCCTTTGTTTCAACGATGCCCGTCGGTTAACTCCGTGCCGGGGCAGAGGTAATTTCGTCTGATAATAAGGCGGGCAAAAGGTTCAATTCAGGCAGATTCTGGGTCGTTTTGTAACGCTTTGTGTCTGGCTTTTTCGCAGAAATCCGCGATAATTGGCGCATTCCCGGCATTCTTTGTGACGGTATTGTCACTTCTATGTCACCGGGTTACATACCGGTAGAGTCCTATGAAAAATCTGTCTTTTGCTGTCCTCGCGCTTCGCGATTTCCGTCTTCTTCTCCTGACCCGCTTTTGTATCGGCATGGCCTTGCAGGCCCAGGCCATCATCGTCGGGTGGCAGGTTTATTCCCTGACGAAGGATCCGTTCATGCTCGGCCTGACCGGGTTGACCGAGGCGATCCCGGCTATCCTCTGCGCCTTTGTCGCCGGGCACATCGTCGACACACATCACCCGCGCTGGATTTATATCGGCTGCCTTGTGGCGCTGGTCGCCAACACGACACTTCTGTTCCTGATGGCGGGCGGTGTGCTGACGGAGGCCGGCGCGCATCAGGTGCCGTGGATTTTCGCCGGTGTTTTTGTTTCCGGCGTCGCGCGGTCTTTCATCATGCCGTCATCCTTCTCTCTGCTCCCGCGCATTGTCACACGCAAGGACATCCCCTCGGCCAGCGCGTGGATGAGCAGCGGAATGCAGATCGCGATGATCAGCGGCCCCGCAATCGCCGGTCTTCTCTATGGCGGCTACGGCCCGCGCGTGGCGTGGATGATGCCGATGTTCATGGTGACGATGGCGTTAATCATGATCCTGTTACTGCGTACACCACCAATCGAACGCGGCGCGCCGAGCACTTTGAATATGTGGGAGAGCATTCGCGAGGGCTGGGCCTTCATTCTTTCCAAACCCGTCCTGATGTCCGTCATGGCGCTGGATATGTTCGCGGTGCTGTTCGGCGGCGCGGTGGCCATGCTGCCCGCCTATGCCGATCAGATATTGCATGTCGGCTCCGAAGGCCTGGGGTTATTGCGTGCCTCCCCGGCGCTGGGTGCGGTGACGATGGCACTCATTCTTGCCGTGCGCCCTATGCAGCAGATTTCCGCCAAGCGCCTGATGTTCGCCGTGGCCGGGTTCGGCTGCTGCATGATCGGTTTCGGCCTCAGCAAAATCTTCCTGCTCTCGGTCTTTTTTCTGGCGCTCAGCGGCGTGTTCGACAGCATCTCCGTCGTCGTGCGCGGCACATTAATGCAAATCCTGACACCGGAAAACATGCGCGGCCGCGTCTCGGCGGTGAACAGCATGTTCATCATTTCCTCGAACGAAATCGGATCGTTTGAATCCGGAACTGCGGCACGGTTCCTCGGGCTGGTCCCCTCCGTCGTCATGGGCGGTTTCGCCAGCCTTGCCGTCGTTGCGCTGGTGGCGAAACTGTCACCCCAATTTAGGCGCACGGTGGTTGAGACGAAGGAATAAAACCCCTGTCATCCTTCGCTGCACCCGGGATGACAGAATGAACGGGAAAGTCAAAAGACCCGCATCACGGCGGAGTCCTCTGACTTTCTCAGTGAATGATTACTGCTCTACCAATTCAACGCGGCGGTTTTTCTGGCGGCCTTCTTCGCTGCTGTTGCTGGCAACCGGGGCATAAGAGGCCAGGCCAACGGACTGCAGGCGGGAAGGACCGATTTTATAAGTTGTGACCAGCGCGGCCATGATTGACGCTGCACGGCGCCTGGACAGATCGGCGTTGTGGGCAATCTGCCCCTGGGAATCGGTATGGCCCACTACATAAAGTTTGAGTGCCGGATTTTTTGTCAACATCTCGGCCATCTGGTCGAGCGCCGGTTTTGACTCCGGTTTCACATCGGCCTTGTCCAGATCGAAATAAATCCCATAAAGGGAGACATGGCCTGTTGCGCGGAGGGTTTGCTGCATTTTTGCGGCATCAAGGATATCAACCATGCCGGTCTGCATCGCTTTTGGCTCGATAATCTCGATGAAAGTTCCTGTCCGGTTGAAGAGTTGCGTTTCATCCTGGCCGACACCGGAATAGGGGTGGCTCATGATAGTGACATATGTATCCTGGCTGCCGACAGTCTTTCGGTAGATAGAAAAACGGATACCGTCAGTGTCGTGATAGTTCAGAAAACCAAAGCCGATGCTGCTGCGGCTGCCAAAGCGGTCTACCTGTTTAAAGGTGCGGCTGGCGGCGATATAAGGGACGATGACGGAAGCTCCCCCCAGCCTGCAAAGGATTTTCTCGCAGGAAAATTGCTTTTGGAACCCTGATTTTTCGAGGGCATCGGTATAGTTGCTGTGCACTTCCAGAACCGAACGTCCCACAGGGGCCAGATAAACAAAGCGTGTAATCTTTCCCTGAATCTTCTGGGACGGCGCGAATTGCTCATTAACGACTTTACTTTCTGCCGTCGGGATATCGGCTTCATCGAAACCCTTGTTCTCATAGGCAATCAGCCACGATCCGGTATAGCGGATCAGAACTGCCGAATCGCTTCCATCTACAATATCTTTTTCGACAAGGAGCGTGGCAGCATTGGCGGAGAAGGCCAGGACTATCGTGATGAACAGGCTTTGGAGTAAAAGTTTCATAAGGGAGTTCTTTCTACGCTATTAAAAGTGAGCGCGCTTTATATCACGGAAAGCGGGATGATTCATTGCCGTCCAAAGAAAAAACCCGCCTCCATCACGGAAGCGGGTTTTTATTTGGATCCTATAAAGGATTATTTTTCTTCAGCGTCGCCCTTTTTCAGAGCAGCACCAAGGATGTCGCCGAGGCTTGCGCCGGATTCGGTCGAACCGAAGGCAGCCATGGCTTCTTTGTCTTCATCCATCTCACGTTGTTTGATGGAGAGAGACAATTTGCCTTTCTCGGACGCGATGATCTTCGCATCGACCTTTTCACCAACGGCGAAACGGTCAGGACGCTGTTCGGAACGCTCGCGGGACAGGTCGGATTTCTTGATGAAACCTTTCTTGTCGCCAACCGT
>JAQGJB010000113.1 GCA_028290825.1 Micavibrio sp. | reverse complement strand
CTTCGACGAGCTCGGCAAAATAAGTGGCGGCCAGAGGGATCAGGTCGTCGTTGAAGTCGTAGAAGGGCGAGTGGAGGCCGTGGTTGTGCGGGCTGTCTTTTTCCTTTGTGCCCTGACCGATGAAAATGTAGCTGCCCGGTTTTTCTGTGAGGAAGGAGCCGAAATCCTCGCCCCCCATACAGAGATCGGCGGTTGAGACGTTTTCCCTGCCAACGACTTTGGCCGCGATTTCAGCAGCAAGGACCGTTTCCGCTTCAGTGTTGATGGTCGCGTCGATATCATAGTGATAATCAATGTCGATGGCGACGCCGTGAATTTTGGCAAAACCTTCGGCCATTTCATTAATCCGGCGTTCGGCAAGTTTACGGTTTACATCGCTGAAGGAGCGGACCGTTCCGCTTATCGTCGCGGTATCGGCGATCACATTGAAGGCGCCGGTTCCGGCATTGAAGTTGGTGACGGAAACCACCAGGGGATCGATGGGTTCAGCGTTCCGGCTGACGATCGTCTGCAGGGCGGTCACCAGTTGCGCGCCGATGATGAGGGGGTCAATCGTGCCCTGCGGGTAGGCAGCATGGCCGCCCTTGCCGTTGATGACCAATTTAAACTCATCCACATTTGCGAGCATCGGGCCGGAACGCACCTGTACATGCCCAAGCGGCAGATAGGGCCAGTTATGCAGGCCGTAAATGGAGTCGATTTTAAAATCACGGAACAGGCCGTCATCCATCATCGCATTGGCACCGCGCCCGCCCTCTTCGGCAGGCTGGAACACGAGGTGGACCTTGCCATTGAAGTTGCGGGTTTCCTGAAGATATTTTGCGGTGGCAAGCAGGATCGAGGTGTGGCCGTCATGACCGCAGCCATGCATTTTACCGGGTGTTTTGGAGGCCCAGGGCTGGCCCGATTTTTCAATGATGTCGAGGGCGTCCATATCGGCACGCAGGCCGATGGTTTTTCCGCTGTCGGTTTTCTGGCCTTCAATTGTGGCGACGATGCCGGTTTTTCCGTAGCCGGTTTTGAAGGGAATGCCGAGGGCGCCGAGAGTTTTGGCGATTGTCTCGGCCGCAAAGGTTTCTTCGTATTTGGTCTGGGGGTTCTGGTGCAGTTCGCGACGAAGGGCGGCGAATTCGTCCTTGAAATCGGCAAGGCGATTGATGACGGGCATAGCGACTCCTGACTTTACGGTTTAGGCGATAGCTCAGGGAAATATGTAGCACCTTGCTGATATCTGTCAAAGGCCGCCTTCGCCTGTTTCAGAGGAAGATGATGCGATTTCTCCAGCATTTCGCCGAATCTGCCGTTGGCCAGTTCCTCGACTTTCGCGCTGAAGACCGTGGCCAGCGAGAATTGCCCCAGATCCAGTTTCAGGGTTTCGCCGGTTTTCTTGTTGGAGACGGTCCCCCGCAATACAGTTTCGAGCACGACCCGCGCCTGATGCGGCAGGGTATCGGAATCCGCGTTCAGCCAGCTTAGGCGGTTGATGTTTTCGGTTTCACCGATTGAATCGGCAAATACCTGGCAGGGGGCGACGATGTGCCAGCCCACTTTGGTATTCAGCATTTTTGTGACGCTGTCATTCTCCGGCTTGTAAATGCAGGCGAAGAATTTTTCATCCGGTGTGCGTTCCAGAAATTCATGAACGATCTGCGACGCGATGATGAAAGGGTAGAGGCCAAAGCCATCCATGTTTGCCAAGGTCGAGCCAATTTCAACGAGGCCCTGATCCGGGTAAGGGTGGGACATGGAGGACAGGCCGATACTGTTATCGGGTTTGAAAACCAGAATTGTGCGGCCGCTGTCGGTGCGGTCGGTAAAGACATCGTCACCGCGAAAATCGACATTCGCATTCGGGTTCCGCCCATAGTAAGCGAGAACCGAGGGTGTGTCCGCAGGGGTGGAAAAACGGATCGTCAGCGACTGCGATGCGGCCTGCGCAAATTGACTGATATTGGACATGAAAACCCCTTGGTATTTATTGCTTTGCGGTAAGCCATAAAAAACCATAGCGGGCAGGGATTTCAAGCATCAGCTATGCTGCATTGCGTTAGCTGCGATGCGGGATAATTTCTCTAAAGCCTTGTTTTCCGCGGGTCAAAGGCATCGCGGACGGCTTCGCCGATAAAGGTGAGTAAAGTCAGCATCAGGGCAAGGGAGATAAAGGCTGTGAAGCCGAGCCAGGGGGCCTGAAGGTTATTCTTGCCCTGGGAGAGGAGTTCGCCGAGGGAAGGGGAACCGGGTGGCAGCCCGAGGCCGAGGAAGTCGAGGGAGGTGAGGGCGGTGATCGAGCCGGAGAGAAGGAACGGCATCAATGACATCGTTGCGACCATTGCGTTTGGCAAAACGTGACGGCGCATGATGGTGTGGTTGGGTACGCCGAGGGCGTTTGCGGCGCGGACATAATCGAAATTGCGGGTGCGCAGGAATTCGGCGCGTACGACATCGACAAGACCGACCCAGGAAAACATGAGCAGGATCAGCAACAAAGTCCAGAAGCCGGGAACGAACATCGCCGAGAAAATAATAAGGATGTAGAGACTAGGCATACTTGACCATATCTCAATAAAGCGCTGCATGATCAGGTCGAGCCAGCCGCCGTAATACCCCTGGAATGCCCCCGCGGTGATACCGACGATGGAGCTGATGAGGGTGAGCGCCAAGCCGAAGAGGACGGAGATACGGAAGCCGTAGAGAACGCGGGCGGCAACATCACGACCCTGATCGTCGGTGCCGATAAGATTGTCAGCGGTGGGGGCGGAAGGCGCCGGGGTTGGCAGGTTATAATTAATGGTGTCATAGCTATAACGGATGGGCGGCCAGAGGATCCAGCCTTTTCCTTCGATCAATTTTTTAACATGGGGGTCGCGGTAATCAGCCTCCGTTTCGAAATCGCCGCCGAAGGCGGTTTCGGGATAATGCTTTAAAACCGGAAGCATCAGGTGCCCATCGTAAGAGATCAAAAGCGGGCGGTCATTGGCGATCAGCGGCGCAGCAATGGCCATCACGAACAAAGCGAGAAAAATCCACAGCGAGTAAAAACCGCGCGTATTGGCGCGGAATTGCTGGAGGCGGCGGTGGGCAAGAGGGGAGAGTGTCATCAGATTGACCTCGCCGAGAAGTCGATGCGCGGATCGACCTTGATATAAATGATGTCACGGATCAGTGTTGTTAACAGGCCAATCAGGGAAAAGACGTAGAGCGTGCCGAGGACGACAGGATAATCGCGGTTGATGACACTTTCATAACCGAGCAGGCCGAGGCCATCGAGGCTGAAGATAACCTCGATCAACAGGGAGCCGGTAAAGAAGATACCAAGGAAGGCCGCCGGGAAACCGGCGATGACGATGAGCATGGCGTTGCGGAAGATGTGGCGGTAGAGAATGCGGTTTTCGGTGAGTCCTTTGGCGCGGGCGGTCAGGACGTATTGTTTGTTTATCTCGTCCAGAAAGCTGTTCTTGGTCAGCATGGTCAGTCCGGCAAACCCGCCGATGACCATGGCCAGGACCGGCAGGGTCATGTGCCACATATAATCGAAGAGGCGGTGCGGCCAGTCGAGGCTTGACCAGTTTTCGGAGACAATCCCGCGCAACGGAAAAATGTCCCAGTAACGCCCCCCGGCAAAAAGAATAATCAGAAGAATTGCGAACATGAAACTGGGGATCGCGTGGCCGACAAAGATCACGGCGGACGTCCAGATGTCGAAGGTTTCGCCATCCCTGACAGCCTTCTTGATGCCGAGCGGAATCGAGATCAGATAGATCAGCAGGGTGGACCAGATGCCGAGGGAAATCGAAACCGGCATTTTTTCTTTGACCAGGTCGAGTACGGAAATATTGCGGTAGTAGCTTTCGCCAAGATCGAAGCGCGCATAGTTCCAGGCCATGAGAGCGAAGCGTTCCGGCGCGGGCTTATCGAAGCCGTACATTTTGTTGAGGGTGGCAAGAAATTCAGGGTCCAGGCCCTGCGCGCCGCGATACTTGTTGCCTTCACCCACGTTTTGCAGGGCGTTATTGGCGGCAAGATCGGAACCGCCACCGGAGAAGCGGGCAGTGGCGTCGCCGCTGCGGCCCTGCATCTGGGCAATCATGCGCTCGACCGGCCCGCCGGGAACGAATTGAATGATGCAGAAAGAAATCAGCATGATTCCGAAAATGGTCGGGATCATCAGCAGAAGACGACGAAAAATATAGGCAGCCATGGAGTTCATTGAGGCAGGATAGCCTACGGGGCATATATTTCAATGCCCCGTATGGGCATCAGGCGGTGTAATCCCGCCCCAGATAGCGGCGTGACAGGCTATTCATAAAGTATTTCGCGTTCAGGGGTTCACCAGTGGCGGCGGTGAAAAGTTCGTCCTGGGTCAAGAGGGAGCCTTTGCTGTGGACGTTGATCTCCAGCCAGCGGCGCAGGGTTTTGAACTGGCCGTGGCGTAGTTCGTCGCGGATTTCCGGATGGGCTTTGACCGCAGCGGCGAAGAACTGCGCCGCGCCCATCGCGCCGAGGGTATAAGCGGGGAAATAACCTACGCTGAGGGTCGGCCAGTGAACGTCCTGCATATGGCCCTGGGTCGGGCCGGCGGGGATAATGCCGAAGGATTTGTCCATGCCCGCATTCCAGGCGTCGGGCAGATCGGCGACACTAAGTTTGCCCGCGATGATGTCGCGCTCCAGGTTGAAGCGCAGGATGATATGCAAAGGATAAGTCAGTTCGTCGGCATGGATGCGGATGAAAGACGGTTCGACCCTGAACAGGGCCTTTGCAATATTCTCGGCACTAAAGGCGGGATTTTGAATGTGGGCGGAGAATTCTTTCGCGAGATGCTCCATAAATTCAGGGGTCCTGCAGGCTTGTAATTCCATGATCATGGACTGGCTTTCATGAACATCCATGCCCATGCTGTGTCCGGCAGGCTGGTAACGCCAGGCGGCGGGTGTTCCCTGTTCATAAAGGCTGTGGCCGCACTCATGGGCAACAGTGTAAAGGCCATCCAGCGGGTCTTTTGGATTGTAGCGCGTGGTCAGGCGGGAATCGTCGGGCGTGCCCCCGCTTAAAGGGTGCATGTCGCCCACATAGAGAATGCCGCGATTATCGTCAAAGCCCATGTCGAGGAGCATTTTGTTGCCGATTACCTGCAGGATGGCGAGCGGGACTTCGGGTAAGGGGATGACCTGCCCGGCGTCTTTCTGCAGGCGGGTCGCTTCGGCGATCATGCCGGGCAAGGCCTGTTCGAGTTTGGCGAACTCACGTTCCACCGTTGAAAGTTTCAGGCCGGGGCTGAACTGGTCCAGCAGGGCTTCATAGGTTGTGGCAAAACCGAGCGCGCCTTTCAGGATTTCACCGATTTCACGCTGGGTGTTAAAAGCAGCCTCGTAAATGGGGCGCATGACATTCCAGTCGCCCTTGTCGCGGTGTTTTGTATGCAGGTTATTGCCTTCGATACCAAGGCGGGCGCTTTCGCGGACAAGAGTTTCCGGAATGGCGGTGTAGGATATCCACTGGCGGCGCATAAGGCGGAGGTTGGTCTGGTCGGCTGGGCTGAGGGCGGAGGCGCTTTCCTCGGCTTCGTCGAGCCAGTCCCCCACTTCCGGATGGGTCAGGAGTTTTTGCGCAGCGGTGGCAAGGGCCATTGATTGCTCCGAGCGATCGGCTTCGCTGCCCGGTTTCATGACGACCATGCTGTCCATATAAAGGATACTGCCGGCACCATTCAGGTTTGAGAGCAGGCGATAGCGGTCCTTCAGATTTTCATAGGCTATATTCATTTTGGGTCCTTTCAGGGGCGGATGTTCCAGTTCTGGACGGTCCAGGCTTTGCCGTCATGTTCCAGCATGCCGAGGGCGCCGGTGGCGAGTTTCAGGCCGTATTGGCGGCTGGTTGTTTCAAAATCCCCGGGGAGGCCGAGGGCGAAACGGGCGATGCCGTTCGATGTCACCACCAGAACAATGCCATGGGGGCGACTCTTTACAATGTCGTGCGCGAAAGTCTGCCAACGCTCTGAAATGACGTCTGCATTCGGGTTCCAGCCGCGTGGTACGATGCCAAGGTCTTCCCAGTCCGTTATTGCAGGCTGACCGAGGCGGGCGATAACCTCGTCCTCGGTTTTATTTTCGTCGGGGCCGTAATCCAGTTCGTTAAATATTACAGTGGCTTGCGGCTGAAGTTGAAGTTGCGCCTCAGCAATGATTTCATCGGCGGTCTGGCGGGTGCGCAGTAAACGTGAAGTGTAAATCTCGTCGGGTAACAGATTGATTTTCTTTAGATATGCGCCGATGTTGCGGCCATGTCCGCGACCTGCGGCGGTGAGGGGCAAATCAGTGGCTGCGCCGACCCTGCGCGGAGTTTCTCCGGCCTCAAAAGTATTGCCGTGACGGGCGATGATCAGGATGGTCATGGTGATTTTCTTTCCATCAGAAAGGCGACCGCCCATTCACGGTAGGCGATTGTGTGCGGGTATTGCAAGCCACCGGTGACAATATTTATGGCATCATCGCGGCGTCCCTCGGCCAGCAGGGCTTCCGCCAGATTTTCGCGCGCGGCGAAATGCATCGGGTTTTTCCGGAGGGCTTCTTTCCAGTCGGTCACCATGAGTAACTTGCTGCCCTCGGTCTGTTCCATCTGGCCGCGCAGGAAATCAATCTCGGCCCAGGCGGGGTTCCAGTAGGCGGCATTATCCAGAAGACGCTTGGTTTCGGCGAGCAGGGTCCGTTTCAGTTTTTCTGATTTTATATTGTCCGTCTGGTTGAGCAGATGCAGGTTGGTGCGGGCCATTTCGACTTCGGGGTCGATAAAGCTTAAGGGGCCGCGAATTTCGGCATGGCCCAGGGCGATCAGGACAGTTTGCGGATCGGCGGCTTCCCTGGATTTTTTAAGATAATAAAAACCTGCCGACGCGGTAAAGGACAGGCCGAGAACACAGAGGGCCAAAAGCAAGCCACCGGAAACGGTAAAAATCTGTGACCGTCTGCTAAGCGTGAGGGAGGTGACGCCTTCACCCGTTACCAAGAAGGTCGCGCGGTGCCACAGGGCAAGGAGAACGCCGCAGGCAATCATGACGGGGAGAAGGTAAAGCGGATAATTGATATGCGCCTGAAGCGCAACGGTCAGAAGTGCGGCAAAAGGGGTCAGGATGGCAAGACGCTGCGTTTCGTTGACGGTGCGTTTTACGGCGGCGCGTGTATGCAGGAAGACGCAGAGCAGCAGGCCGTAAAGGAGAACTGGTGCGGCAAAACCCATTTCTGCCGCCATCTGTAATGGGTCGGAATGCGCGAAATTGCCCAGCGACTGATCCGCCGGCATGCGCCAGGCCGGATAATAAAAATGAAAGGTTCCGGGTCCGGTGCCGAAGAAGGGATGAGCCAGAGCGATTTGCCACGCGGCATGCCAGAGATCAAGACGGTCGGTGACCGAGGGGGCTGCGAGATTGGCAATATTGCCGAGCTGGTGCAATAGCGACGCGCCAAGCAGGAGGAGAACGGAAAGGGCAATCAGGGCCATCTGTATGAGGGTTTTGCGGGACAGACGGATGCCGGAGGCAAAAATCAACGTGGCCATGGCGATCATGCTGGCGGCGAGGCCGCTGCGGCTGCCCGTGGCGATAAGGCCGGAGAAGAGGATGAAGGCGGGCAGGGTATAGACAGGTTTTTTCTTTTCCAGAGCAAAGCCCGTGGCGCAGAGCAGGCCGATGCTCAAAATCGCGGCCAGCATATTGGGATCGAGAAAAGGACCGGGCGCGCGCATGCCGGTAAAGAGACTCTGGGCGATGGCCCAGAAGGACAGGATCAAAAAGACGGGGAGGGCGAAAATCAGGACGTCTTGCCTCGCCTTGGCCGCAACGATGCAGGAGGTTGTAAAGAAGGTCAGGGGGAGGGCGATGAAAACGCACAGGGCGATCTGGCTGCTAAACGGGATGGTGCTGACGGCGAAGGTGAGCAGCGTGAGAACGGTCAGGGCGATAAGGGCAACGACCGTCGCCGAAGACGGGAGCGATATTTCACGCCGGGGCAGGGCAAGGAGGAAACCACCGGCAAGAAGCGCCATTACGGGGAATTGCAGGGGATCTTCATAGCTGCGGTAAAACAGGCTGAGGGCGAAGGCGCAGGCGAGCAGGAGGGCAACGGCCCCATTACGCAGCATTGCCGCCTTGCCCCATGAGGATTTCAGCACGCGCAAGGTCTTCGACGCTGTCGATTCCGGACTGGGCCATGCCAAGGTCGACGGCAACCGTTACGGTCTGCACGGGAATATCGTTTTCGATCAGGCGCAACTGTTCCAGCCCTTCGATTTTTTCGTAGCGGCCCTCCGGCAGGGTGACGAATTTTTCGAGAATGTCGGTGCGGAAGCCATAGAGGCCGATATGCTGGTGCACGGGGGAGAATTCATCGTCGCGGTTTTCCCGGCGGATGGCAGGGATGATGTTTTTAGAGAACCAGAGAGCGCGGCCTTCTTCGTTGGTGACGCAGGTTGTGCCGCTGAACGGGGTTACGGATTTATTGTCGCGCAACGTATCGAGTTCTTTCCAGCGCAGGGCGACGATGGGTGTGACGACGGAGAGTTCGGGATTGCCCATCCATTCCTCAATCACCGCACGCACAACGGCAACAGGTGTGAAGGGGGCATCGCCCTGCAGGTTGACGACAAAATCGGGCCGGCCCTGCATCTGCAGAATTGCGGCCAGCACACGGTCGGAGCCTGTGGGGCAGTTTTCGGAGGTCAGGACGCAAGGGGCATTGAAACCTGCGGCATGGTCGGCAATGCGCTGATCTTCGGTGGCGATCAGGATTTCGACGTTATCAAGCCCCGTAGCGGCGGCCTGTGCCAGTTCATAGACACGCTGCACCATCGATTTTCCGCCAATCAGCGCCAGTGGTTTTCCGGGAAAGCGGGTGGATGCATAACGGGCGGGGATGACGATGGCAATCTTCATTTCCCGGCAGCCTTTCCGGCATCTTTCGCCCACCAGGTATCGGCGATGCTAAGGCCGTATTCCGCGCTTTTGGCTGGCTTGCCGAACTTATCCCAGTGGGCGATGCGCCACGCGCTTAAATACCAATTCGGAATCATGAGGTAGCTCCATTGCAAAACGCGGTCGAGGGCGCGGCAGTGGAGGACGAGGTCTTCGCGCGTCTGCGCCCCGATGATGCCCCTGATCAGGTCGTCAACAACAGGGTTTTTAACGCCCATATAATTGTGACCGCCGACATTATCGACGTTGGCGGAACCCCAGTAATCGAGTTGTTCGTTCCCGGGGGAGACACTCTGCCCCATCGTCATTACAGTCATGTCGTAGTCGAATTTCTTCATCCGGTTTTCGTACTGCGCATTGTCGACGATGCGGAAGGTTGCCTTTACACCGATTTTATTCAGGTTCTGGATAAAAGGTGCGACCCATCGTTCGAACAGCTGGTTATCGGTTACGAATTCAAATTCGAGCCGCGTGCCGGTTTTTTCGTTGATGCGGACGCCGTCTTTACCAAGAACATAACCGGCGTGGGTCAGAATGTCGGAGGCGGTTTTCAGGTTTTCCCGGATATTGCCGGTGCCGTCGGTGACAGGCGGTTTATAGATGCTTGAAAAAACCTCCGGCGGGAGTTTGTCCCGGAACGGTTCGAGGATTTTCAGTTCGGCGGCATCCGGGAAGGCCTCCGCCGCCATTTCCGTGTTTGAGAAATAGCTGTGCGTACGGCTGTAATTGCCGAAGGCAAATTGCTTGTTTGACCATTCGAAGTCGAAGGCGTAAGCGAGGGCCTTGCGGACTTCAATATCCTGGAAAACCTTGCGCCTTGTGTTGTAGATGAAACCCTGCGCACCCTGCGGCAGATGGTTCGGGATCATTTCCTTTTTGATCCGGCCATCTTTCACCTGCGGCACATTGTAGGCGGTATTCCAGACCTTGGCGCTGGCCTCTGAACGGAAATCGTAACGGCCACCAAAGAAAGCCTCAATGGCGACGGTTTCATCTCGGAAGTAAGTATAAGTGAGCGTGTCGAAATTATAGCGCCCGCGGTTGATCGGCAGGTCTTTCGCCCACCAGTCCTTGACGCGGGTCAGTTCGACCGTGTCGCCGGGCTTTACGACAGAAACTTTATAAGGGCCGCTGCCCAGAGGCGGTGTCAGGGTGGTTTCGCCGAATTTGCGCCCCTCCGACGTCCAGTAATGTTTTGGAAGGATGTTGAGTTCACCCATGATCAGGGGGAGTTCGCGGTTGTTGGCCATGTCGAAGGTGAATTTGACGCGGGTGGGTGAGAGAGCTTCGGCGGATTTCACGTGAGAATAATAAACACGGTATATCGGTGAGCCTTCGGTGATCAGGGTGTTATAGGTCCAGACAACGTCGTCTGCGGTGAGCGCCGTGCCGTCGTGCCACTTCGCTTCAGGATAAAGATTGAAAATAATCCAGCTGCGGTCCTCGGGCACTTCGATGGTTTTGGCCAGCTGGCCATATTTGGTGAAGGGTTCGTCCAGTGATTGCTCCATAAGGGACTGGTAGATCATGCCGACGGCCCCGGTCGCATTGCCCTTGACGATGAAGGGGTTGAGGGAGTCGAATGTTCCCATTGCGAACTGGCGGAACGTACCGCCCTTGGGTGCGTCGGGATTTACGTAGTCTAAATTTTTGAAATTCGCGCCGTATCTGGCCGCGCCGTGCATGGCCAGAGCGTGAACCGGACCGGCGGTCTGTGCCGCCTTCGGGGCAGAACCGGACGGCGCGCTGGCCGTCATTTGCGCCAGGGCAGGCATTGAGAAAAGGAGGGCCGAGAGAAACAGAATGTGTTTCAGCATGATAGACGAATCCTGATGGGTCAAAGCAGGATTAAAACATAGCACGGCGGGTAGGGATGGGATAGGCCCGGGAGGGGTTGGATTCTATAGGTTCTGGAGTTTTGGCGGGCTGGATTCGAAGGTTTCGCTGACGAATCTTCTATAGCGGTTATCTTCCGGAATGCGGCCTTCGGCGACGGAGGTAAAGATGAAAATGTTATGCAAGGTGGCGCTGCGCATTTTCAGTCCGAGATTTTCGCTGTTGTAATCAAGCTCAGGTTTTGCATTTTTCAAAAGGCCTTTAAGTTCGGTGGTCAGAAGAATATGGCCGTTGGCTTGCTTGTTTAGACGGGCGTCCACTTCGTGAAACGTCACGCGCACCATATCGTATTGCAGGAGTTCAACATGGGCGATCTGGGGCAGGTCCTTGCGGGTCAGTTCGAATTTGACATCGCGCTGGATGGCGTCCGCCAAAGCCTGCCGGGCCGTCGCATAAACGGGATCGGAATGTGCCGGGGAGGCTGAATAATTCTGCAGATCATCGCGGCGGCAGACACGCGGTTTTTCTTCGCCCCCGGCCAGAAGCAGTGCGCAGACATCGCGACCATGCAAATCTATTCCGGCGAAGGTGATATCCCTTGGCGAAAACAGAGCCCTGATACTGGCCGGGATTGCGTTGTTTGCTGGCATGGCCCTGACAATATCAAATGGTTTCTGGTTATGTCAATAATATTAGGCGCCGTAGTTCTTTTCCATCGATTTATAAACAGAATGGAGGTCGGGTTTACCGAACAGGTAGCCCTGGCCGAAATCGATGCCGTATTCCAGGAGTTCGCGGAGTTCGGCGTCCTTTTCAATCTTTTCGACGATCAGGTCGAGGCCGGAGCGATCAAGCTGCCCCTTTAGTTTGCGGACCTTGCTGGCGCCATCCGGTTGTTTGGCTTCGCGCAGTAACCAGCCTGCGTCGAGTTTGATAAAGCGCACATGACGGGATTTCAGCATGTTGATATCGATACGGCGTTTCCTTACCTGATCGACCGAGAAGCGGCAGCCGAGTTGCGACAGGCCGTCGAGCATTTCGATGAGGGTTTTTCCCGCCGCCTCGATGTCGGTGAAGGGCATTTCAAAAATCAGGCGGGAGGCCAGCATGCGGTATTGCGCCAGGAAGGTCACAAGGTCATTCATGAAGCCTGTGTCATTCAGCGTGTTGGAGGTAATGTTCAGGACATAGGGAATGTCGGAAGGGTCATTGCGGCGGTCGCGGAGAATCTGCAGGCAGCGGAGGAGAAGCAGATTGTCGATAACCGAGACAAGCGATTCCTTGGTGGCCAGTTCGAGATAGCGCGAGGCGGGGATATAAGCGCCCGCATTGGCACGCAGGCGGGCAAAGACTTCATACATACGCAGCTTGCGTTGCGGCAGGCTGACGATGGGTTGAACGAAGACGTCGAGATTGTCGTTACGCACGGCATGGCGGATAAGCTCCATGATGACCGTGTCGCTGAATTTATCGAAGTTAGGCTGCAATGCGGATTCGAGGGCGCCGGGGTTGTGAGGGGCGCGTGTCGGCGGGGAGACTTCAAGATTAAGGATGTCGTCAATGGGGTCCTCGATCGCGGCGGGTTCCCCTTCGGCGTTCAGTTGAGCGCGCGGGGTGGTGCCCATGATGCTGAGCTGGGCGATGATGGTTTCGATCATACGGGCTTCGATCGAGCGGGCGGGCGCGTAGTCCTTGCCCATGGCGCGGACGGCGGTGGCGGTGTCGCTGAGGCCCTCCTTCAAGGCGGCGACTTCGGTGCGGTTGCGGGCGACTTCACGAACCAGGCGGTCGTGATTGCGGCCAAGGTTTTGCATTTGTTCGGTGATGGTGATTTCCCATACACGGCGGCTGGCGATATCATAGACGACAAGCGCGCCGACGGCGACGACGCCGAGGATCAGGTAAGTGTTTTCTGCGTTGGCATGTGCGGCGGCGACAAAGACGATGGCTGTGATCGTCCCGGCAAGAAGGCCGATACGGCCCCGGCGGGAGCGGGCAAACTGAAAGACGTCCTGGCGTTTCGGTATACTGAAGCGGAAACCTTCGCCACGTTTATTGGCGCCGGAGTCTTCGGTGTTGTCGGATCGGTTGGAAGAGAATGAAAACATGGTGGTGTATTGTAACGTAAAATTTATTCGTCTTGCCAGCGAAGTTATTGCGCATCTTTCCCGATGGCTTCCCCGATATGGGAAAAACCGTCTGCTTTGACAAGGGCGGCGAGGCCGCCCGTGATCTGGCGCACCAGACCCGGGCCGTTATAGACAAGGGCGGAGTAGAGCTGGACCATCGAGGCCCCGGCCCGGATTTTGGTATAGGCGTCTTCGGCGGAGGAAATGCCGCCCGCGCCGATGATGGGTAGTTTCCCACCGGTCAGACGGTAGAAATTACGGATGATGGCGGTTGATTTATCGGTCAGCGGTCTGCCGCTGAGGCCACCTTTTTGAGACCTGAAACTTTCCTGAAGATAGGCGGGGCGTTCCAGTGTGGTGTTGGTCAGGATCAGGCCGTCTATTTTTGAATCAAGCGCGGCATGGGCGAGGGATTCCTGCTGGTCTTCCGTCAGGTCGGGGGCGAGCTTCACCAGAAGCGGCGGGGGCATGGTTTTGCCGCAGGATTTTTCACGCTCCAGCAAAAGGCCGGACATGAGATCGCGGAACGCCCCGGGGTCCTGCAGGTTGCGCAGCCCGGGAGTATTGGGAGAGGAAATATTGATGGTCATGTAATCGGCGAAGGGGCCAAGCGTGCGCACCAGCAAGGCGTAATCTTTCAACGCATCGGTCTGCGATTTGTTCATGCCGATATTGATGCCGACAAGCCCGTTCGGGCGCGGGCGTGTGCCAAGGAATTTTTCAAGATTGGTTTTGAAGGTGTTCAGGCCGACATTGGGAAAGCCCATGCGGTTGATAACGGCTTCCTGTTCGAGATCGCGAAAAATACGCGGGCGGGGATTGCCTTTTTGAGGTTTGGGGGTCACCGTTCCGGCCTCGACGAAGCCGAAACCGAAACCGAACATCGCGGCGATCACTTCGGCGTTTTTATCGAACCCGGCGGCGAGGCCGACAGGGTTCGGGAAGTTGCGGTCCCACAGGGTGATGCGGAGGGCAGGATCGTCGTGGGTTTCGGAGGAGCGCGGCAGGACTTTCAACGCGCGGATTGTCAGGCGGTGCGCAGCCTCGGCTTCCATGCGGAACAGAAGGGGCCGCAGAGCAGGATAAAATTTTTCGGCGAGGTTGGTCATGACTGCAGCTATAGCAGCTTTGCGAAGGGGTGTTTAGGTGGAATTTGGAGGTATGCAGGTTCCGCGCCGTTACGACGCGAAATGACCCTTTGCGCCGCGCGCGTAATCCCAGCCGGTGACAATGGTCAGGATTGTCGCGAGGGCGAGGAGAAGAAGCCCGCAATACTGCGCATCGGGGATATCACGGCCAGCGACGAGAAAGCCGAGGGCGATCATCTGGGTCGTGGTCTTCCACTTGGCCAGCTTCGAGACATGGACGGTGATCTTTTTGGAGCCGAGATATTCGCGCAGGCCGGCAACCATGAATTCGCGGATCAGGATCAGAACGGGGAGGGCCAGCCACCACCCGGAGATCACATGATTTGCAGCCAGCGCAACGAACATCGCAGCGACGAGAATTTTATCGGCAATGGGGTCCATGACACGGCCAAAATCGGAACCCTGATTATAGGCCCGGGCAATATGGCCGTCGAGCCAGTCGGTCAGCGCAATTACAATATAAAGCGCAAGGGCGGTCCACATCGCCATCGGAAAATCGGCCAGCATCAACAGGACCAGAAGCGGGGTGGCGACGATTCTTGAAATTGTTAAAAAATTAGCGAAATTAATCATGCCTATTATATAGCATTTCGCTAAAGCCTTGAAAATAGGATGAATTACATTGAACGCCTTAAAGCGGCGGTTGTCGGGCGCCTGTTCTCTTAAAAGTAAACGATATCTTAATAATTTCAGGGTAGGATTCAGGTAATATAAAAAAATAAGCGTAACCAGGGACTGAAAATCATGTGGACTGAAGCAGAAGACAACCCGTTCGGGCTGGCCGTGGAAAGCTCGGCCCAGGCCACTCTTGCAACGATGATGACTGTGGACCTTATGGTCAATGAACGCGGCAATATATGGGTTCTTCACAATAAGCCGCTGCCGATGATTTTGAACTGGGCCGAATATGATGTCGATCTTTCGACCCTGACTTTTGTAGCCCAGGATGGCGAGGCGTTGGAGCTTGGGATGACAATCCATAAGCCTTTGCAAAAGCCGATGATGGCGGCGCGTGAAGTTTATGTCGTCCTTATGGACGATAAGGAAATTAAGGATATGTATATTCTGCCGCTGATGGTGCGGGATACGAAATTTAATAGAAGGAGTGAATAATCATGTCTCTCGGGCTGCGCGAAGATACCCGGAATGTTTATGTCGGGGATGCCGTAAAGACTATGGATGCCACGGGCCATAATGCAGCGGCACGGCAGTTTGAAGCTTCCGCGCCCCGTGCGCCGGTTGGCATGGCGACGACTTCGGCGATGTTGCTGAATAGTAATCCGGGACGCATGACGGGTCTGCTGGGCAGCGTTGCGCCGGAATTTCAATCCCGTGAAATGAGCGGTATGTTCCGCCTTGCGGGCCTGGGCAGCATGATGACAATGTTGCAGGGTATTCTGCCCATGTTCGGCAATTTATTTTCCGGTATTGGCGGCAATGTGCTTGGTGCCCTAGGCCAGTCTCAGGGCCTTGCAACGATGGGCAATACGCCCGGATCGCCACAGATCGGCAACCTTCTGTCGATGCTGAGCATAAAATCCGAGGCTATTTCGATGCGCAGTATCGAACCTAAAACTGGCATGGTTGGCGCTTATGGCGCACCCGCCGTCAATTCTCCGCCAGCAACCCAGCTTCAGCAGAACACCATGGCGACAGTGCCCGGCATGGCAGGGCCGAGCATGAGTCCACCGGGTATGTAATCTGCCATTCGTTTTTAAAAACCCGCCAACCGGCGGGTTTTTTGTTTGGAGAAATTGCCTGCTTAACGGCAATAAAAAAGCACCGGCGATGATGCCGGTGCTTTTTAAAATTATAGCCGCGAAGCCTCAGGCCGTCGCTTTTTTCTTATCCGCTTCCGGATCGCGCAGGACGTAGCCGCGGCCCCAGACGGTTTCGATGTAGTTATCGCCACCGGCTGCGGTCTGAAGCTTCTTGCGCAGTTTGCAGATAAATACATCGATGATTTTCACTTCAGGTTCGTCCATGCCGCCATAGAGGTGGTTCAGGAACATTTCCTTGGTCAGGGACGAACCCTTCCGCAGAGAGAGCAATTCGAGGATACCGTATTCCTTGCCGGTGAGGTGCAGCGGTTTGCTGTCCACTTCCACGGTACGGGTATCGAGGTTGACTTTAACCTTGCCCGTCATGATGACGCTCTGGCTGTGGCCCTGGGAGCGGCGGACGATGGCCTGGATACGGGCGATCAGTTCGCGTTTGTCGAAAGGTTTGGTCAGGTAGTCGTCGGCGCCGAAGCCGAGGCCCTTGATCTTATTGTCGAGTTCGGACAGGCCGGACAGGATCAGAATCGGGGTTGCAACCTTGGAGGCGCGCAGTGCTTTAAGGACATCATAGCCGTCCATGTCGGGAAGCATGAGGTCGAGAATGATAATGTCGTAGTCGTAGATCTTGCCGATTTCCAGCCCGTCTTCGCCCAGGTCTGTCAGGTCGACGATATAGCCTTCGGATTTCAGCATCAGTTCAATGCTCTTGGCGACAGATTTGTCGTCTTCAACAAGTAGTACACGCATGTTGGTCATCCCCGCAGTGATTGTGATTTGTGTGAAAAGAGAGGTGTTTTTCTTTATTATTAAGCTTTCTTAACAACCATATTAACAAAGATTAAGGCGTTATCAAACATCTTTTTAACGATTTGAAAAAATAAGGGAAAGGATTCAATGGGTTAACAAAAGATTAACGGCCCGCCGGAATATCCGGCGGACCGTTTTGTGAGTCAGGTCAAGACCTTAAAGGCTGCCGCCTCCGGCCGACCCGCCGCCAGAACCGGAAAGGCTGCCCGTACCCGAAGATGCGCCGCTTGTGCCGCCACCCGCGAGGCCGCTGGAGCCGGACGTCCCGGAACCGGCACCGTCAGACAGGCCGCCGCCCGAATTGGCGATTCCCGAGGCTGACCCTGTTGCCGCCGTTGAAGTGGAGTTTGAAAGTGAACCGGCTGCGCGTCCACCCAGGGCTGAAGAGGAGGTCGGCGGGGAACCGGGGGAGGTGCGGCCATCGACATTGTTTGTGGCGGTACCGCCTCCAGAAAGACTGCCGGTGCGTGGTGCGGCTGTGGCCTGCAATGAACCGGTTGTCTGAACACTGGCGGAGGATGTAGTGCCTGCACTCAGATTGCTATTGCCGACAACGGATGAGCCGTTGACAGGTGTGCTTCTGGTCCCTGCAATTCCGGCTGTCGGGTTATTGGCGGTGGTATTGTTCTGAACGGCCGTACCATCCGTCGTTCCGCGTGCGTGGCTGCCGTCAATTGTCTCATTGAACTGGCCGGAGGCGACCGCATCGCGCGTCAGAGTTGATTTGGGTCCGTTATCAGGGGCCGGAACGGTTTTACCAGGCGGTGACATTTTGCTTCCCGCCAGGCCGCGTGTTTCACGGCTGAGATCGGGGTTGCTTGAGACTTCGGAATTGGCGTCGCCAGCTGTCAGCTTGTCCAGTGTCACGCCGAGGCGGGCGAGTGTCCCGGAACTGATCAGCTTGCCGGATTCATCAACCTGATCTCCGCTGGCGCGCTGGAAGGACTGAACTGAAGCGGCAGTTTCATTGTCCCATTTGCCGGTGACTTTACCCTTATAGTAACCACGCTCGGAAAGGGATTGCTGTACCTTGCGTACGGTATAGCCATCAAGGTTTCCGGTCGACATCATTACTTTGGTTTCAACCGGAACGGGCTGGCCCGCATTGGTCAGGGCACCGCCTTTAATCGCATTCAGATCTGCCTGCGATATATTTTGTGCTGAATTGGTGGCGAGTGTGGTTTTTGTCGTCATCGTCTGGGCCGAGGCAGTCAGCGGCAGGATTGCCATACCGGTCAGAAGAAGGGTGTAAGTTATAGTTTTCATGTCAGGCTCCGTCTTGAAATGTTGCCCCTACCAACGGGGCAGACGGAAAAAAGTTCGCCTGAAAATGCAGAGCGATAATTATTTTAAATAATGAGGGACAAAGACGGATTTTCCGCCGACGATATTCCCTTTTTCCTCACGGATTCCGATCCCTGCCGGGTTATTGCCCACCATCCAGCTGCACACCAGCGCGCTTTTGCCATCGAATACGGGCAGAGGCTGGTATTGCTGGTAAATATCAGTGGATTCGTAATCAAGACCGGCCTCAACACGGGCGCGATTGTCGTCAATTGCTATCGAAACCCCTTCGCCCATCGCGCCCCAGACCGGTTTACGGACAAACGTGTCGCCAAAGGGATCAACAGTGTGGAAGGTGGGCAGAAGGTTCGGGTGATTGCGGTTTTCTTTCCACAGCGTGGCCATGAAAGCCTTGCTGGCCAGGAGCATCTTCCAGGACGGTTCAATGACCTGAATTGTTTCCGGGTCGATTGCAAGATAGGGCGCGAAGTCGGACGCCATCATCCCTTCCCAGCCTTTCAATTTAAAGAGAGTCTGTATGTCCTGATCCTGGTCGTCAAAGAAAACTTTTTTATTATCATCCCAGCCGATTTTGGCGAGGTCGATTTTCCTGACGGTAAGCCCGGCGGATTCCGCGGTCTGTGCCATATAGTCCAGAGTCTGAACGCATTCGGTTTCACTGAAATCCGCAGTCATGTGCAGGGTCTGGAAGCCCAGTTTCATCTGTGCCTTTTCCCAGTGGTCGATCAGATTGGCATGCAGGTTGTTGAACTGGCGCGGGTGTTGGTTCGCGACGGCCCAGTGATATTGCAGAACCGACGATTCCAGCAGCAGGCAGGCATAGTCCGCATTATACTCAATCATCTTGGGTGGGCTGACACCGTCATAGGCGAGATCGAAACGGCCGAACAGGGAAGGGTCGCGGCGCTTCCAGCTGCGTTCGATCATCGGTATGGCCACATCGGGAATTCCAAGCTCGCGCCCGTAATTCCCGGCTGTGATCACTTTATCCAGTGTATGAAGGCACAGATCGTGCAGATCTTTTGTTGCTTCGGCGATCACATCGGCTTCATGCGTGGTCAGGCTGTAACAGGCGTTTTCGCGCCAGTTATCTTCCTCGACCCAGCTTGCGGGCTGGTGGAGCGATGTCCCCACCCCGAAGCGGAATCGAAGGTTAAAATCCTGCCAGTCCTGGCGCGGTATGGATGCCTCGCGCTGCATTAACGGCCACTACTGCTACCGCCGCCGCCAAAGCCGCCGACGCTTCGGCCACCGCCAAAGGAAGGCGAAGGTGCCGGAGCGCGATAGGCAGGGGCAGGTGCCGGGGTAAACGCCGGGCGTGGCGCGGGTGCCGGAGCCGGATTAAAAGCGGGGCGTGCCGGGGCGACGTTCGCCGGTGGCGGAGCCGGTGGCAATGTCGGACGGGCCGCCGGAGGAGCCGGTGGAACGGCGCGGCTGGATGTCGCGCCCTGGGAATTGTTTACGACCGGTGGGACATAGCCGGGGCGCGTCGCATCAGCCGGTGACACTGGACGAGCAGAAGGCGGGGCCGGAACAGGGGTTGGTTTAACCAGCACGGCTGCCGGTGGTGTGTAGGGGGTGGTCGAGAAGTTCTGGCCCTTTGGAACCGGTGCCGGCGGGGTCGATGGGAGAGTGAATGTAGAAGGCGCGGCCTGTTTGATTGTGTTCTGGTCAAAAGTTTTACCGGACGGTGTTACGTAGGTGTTTGACGGCGTCTTGTAGACAGGGGCGGATTGAACAGGCGCAGAGTTGTAGTTGTTGATAACGGTGCTGTTGCGCGTTGTGCCGCCGCCATTGTTGCCGTTATTGAAGCTGGAGCCGGAATTATTGTTGTTCATGTTGCCAAGCATGTGGCCCATCATGAATCCCATAAACATCGGAGAGAAGGAGTCATGTTGCTGGACGATGGTTGTGCCGCCCTGAGAAGTTTGTTGAGGCTGCGAGGTTTCACAACGGCCTGCACCGAAGGTTCTTTCGCAATCAGCCTTGTCTGTGAAACGGGGACGGGAAGACTGGTGCTGAACCAGGGCGCTGTCGTAAGAGGCTTTGCAGCTTTTCTGTACGTCGGCCTGCAGGTCGGCGTATTCTGTGCCGGTCAGGTCTTCTTTGGATTTATTGGAGAGTTTAAGGACGTTTTCAATCTCGCCGCGAACGCAGCCATCAATATTGTCAAAGGCTGCGGAAGTCGCGACCGGGGCGGCGGGCGCAGGCTGCGGAGCGCTCCACGTTTCTTCTTTTTTGCCGCAGGCAACCATAAAAGGGATAACGGATGCTACGGTGGCAAATTTCAAAGTTGCATTGAGTGACGAGCGAGACATAATATTCGTATATCCTTATAAAATGTTAAGTTTGACAATATTTAAAAGCTAGTCTTGTTTTCTGTCAATAGGTTTATCACAGCTTTCCAGGAAAATGCCATATTTATGTTACGATAGGCTATGGACCGCCTTTCCGAACAAATCGAAGCATCATTAACCACTCTTGCCGACTATCAGGTCAGCGGTAAGGTTACGCGTGTGCGCGGGTTGCTGGTGGAGATTGCAGGGTTCGGGAATGATCTGGCGGTGGGATCGCGTGTACGCCTGCGCCCGGCCAGGGACGAGGAAGTGCCGTGCGAGGTTGTCGGTTTTGACGAGGACAGGGCGTTATTGATGCCGTTCGGCAATCTCGAGGGGGTCGGCCTTGGTACGCCCGCCGTTATCGAACGTACAAGGCCGGTGATTTTCCCCGATGACCGCTGGCTGGGTCGTGTCATCAACGGCATGGGTGAGCCGATTGACGGCAAGGGCATGTTGTCACGCGGCGGGCATGCGATGCCCCTGCGGAACAAACCCCCGGAGCCGCATAGCCGGCAGAGGATCGGCGAAAAGCTCGACCTCGGGGTGCGGGCGGTGAATTGTTTCCTGCCTATCGTGCGCGGACAAAGGATGGGCATTTTCTCCGGCTCCGGTGTCGGTAAATCGGTATTGCTGTCGATGATGGCGCGGTACACAGAGGCGGATGTGTCCGTGATCGGTCTGGTCGGTGAACGGGGCCGCGAAGTTCAGGAATTTATTGAAGACGATCTGGGTCCGGAAGGATTGAAACGTTCGGTGGTGATCGTTGCGACGGGCGATGAATCGGCGCTGATGCGGCGGCAGGCGGCCTATCTGACGCTGGCGACATCGGAATATTTCCGCCAGCAGGGACGGCAGGTGCTTTGCATGATCGACTCCCTGACACGCTTTGCGATGGCGCAAAGGGAGATCGGGTTGTCCGCAGGGGAGCCGCCGACATCGAAAGGGTATCCGCCGACAACGTTCGGGGAACTGGCGCGTTTGCTGGAACGTGCCGGGCCGGGCGCGCCGGGTGAGGGATCAATTACGGGGATTTTCTCCGTTCTGGTTGAAGGGGACGATCATAACGAACCGATTTCCGATGCGGTACGGGGCATTATCGACGGCCACATCGTGATGGACAGGAAAATCGCAGATCGCGGGCGTTACCCGGCGATCGACGTTTTGAAATCGGTGTCGCGTTCATTGCCGAAGGCGCTGAATGATGAGCAGAATGCCCTGCTGAAACGGGCGAAGAGGGTTGTGACGACGTATGAGGATATGGCGGAACTGATCCGGCTTGGCGCTTACCGGCGCGGCAGTGATCCGAAGGTGGATGAGGCGATCGAGCTTTATCCGAAAATCGAGGCTTTCCTGGCGCAGAACAAGAATGAGCAGACGACGATTGCGGAGGGTTTTGCCATTCTCGGCGAGATTCTCGACTCCGCCCCGGTCAAGCAAGTGCGGAGGTTTTAAAGCCTCATGGCGAACCTTCATGGCTTAATCCGTCTGCGGCGATATACGGTCGAGGAAAAGCAAAAGCTTCTTTCGTCGCTGTACCGCGAGGTCGAGGCGCTGATCAACCAGCGCAAAGTTCTGGAGGACCAGATGGAGAGGGAGCGGATCATTGCGATGAATGAGGGCACGCCCGATGCGAGTGCGGATTACGGACGGTATGCAGAGAATGTGCGCAAGAAAATCGGCAAGTTCAATGAGGGGATCAGGAAGATCGAGTTGAAGATCGATGTGGCGCAAGAGGAAGTACGCGCGGCGTTCGCCGAAATGAAAAAGGTCCAGATTGTCCAGAGGACGCGCGAAGAGGAAGAGCAAAAGGCCCAGGACGCGAAGGAATCAGCGACCCTCGATGAGATTGCAATCGACGGCTTTAGGCGTCAGGACGATTAGCCGGGCCTGGGTTGCGCGGGGCGGGGGACGCCGTGTTTCTCTCCCTCTCCCGCCTGGCTGATATTTCAGATTGCAGGATTTCACCAAGATGATGATTGAGGACGCCGCCTTTGCGGCGTGCGGCTATATCCTGATGCTGATCGGTATCGTAACGGGCGGTGGCAATCGTCGCCACAAGTCCGTTTTCGGAAGGCCGGAGTTCCATACGCGGGTTGGGGATGTCGGAAAATTTTTCCGGCAGGGTGAGTCTGGTTCCGTCATAACCGTTCGCGGTCAGAAAATCCCGTATGGAACCGGCATTCAGCGCAGACAGGTTTTGCCGGATGCTTTCGCGTATTGTTAATAGCTCATCGTCGGTAATAACTCTGATCGTCCCTTCCGGCCCGGGGATCACGGGCTGTATGACGGCCCGGAATTCGCCGCCGCCCATATGGGCCAGAACGATATTTTCAGAGGCAAGCCCGGATTTATGCAGTGCGCTCTGAATAACGCGGCTGGCCAGGTGGCGCAGGGTCAGGTTCGCCAGTTCGTGACCCAGCGTTTCATTCAGCCCTGCAAGGTTATGAAAGCTGACGCCGAGAAGTGCGGGCTTCTCAGGATAGCCAGTCCGGGCGCGAATATCCTCAATCACCTGAAGCGCCGCACCCGCCATTGGTGGGAAGTCGCGTGCCGATAGGGCCCCAGTCGCAAAATCATCCGACGGGAATTTTTTGATTTTAATCAAAAGTGCTTTTTCCTGATCCTGCGTCAGATGAACGCCTTCCTCTTTACTGATATCGGCCAGGTGAGCGTGAAACTCCTCCTGAATTTGTGTCAGGGTCAGAAAATGATCAGGGCTGCGGGCATGGGCTATGGCCTCCAGACGGGGAATTGTCCCAGGGTCGGGATTGTCCTCCACCAGTCTTTCATGCAGTTCGGCCATGGCGTTGCTGACCGCAATAAGGTGGTCCGCCGCAATTTCCGGGTCTGTGTAACGCGCAGGATTTTTGCTGGCGTAAGGTTTCAGGCTGTCATAGTCAGGATTGTTTATCCTGCGCAGGCCCAGTTGTTCCTTGACCTGCTGGATGGCGTGGTCGGCGTTTTTTATGTCTTCGCTGTAGGCGGCGTGGCCGTCCGCTTTGATATCGAATACCGTCCCGCCAGCCCCATAACCGTTTGCCCATTGATGACCGGGGCGCTTGCTGTGTTTATGGTCGTGCTGGCCCATTGCGGCGGTTACGCTTTCGATTTCCTCATGAATATCGTTCAGTATTAGTTCCGCCGTCACTGAATCCGCACCCGGAAGCAGGATGCGAACTTCGTCTCCGCCGGTGCGGACGGGCATAAAGATCTGGGTTGGATATTGTAACGCGATTTTTTTCAGGATCGCGTTACAGGTGATCAGAGTGACATGATCGGTCATCATTTCCGCGTCGCGCATAACGCTTTTTTCGGATCGGTTTTCACACAACGCAATAAGCCGGGCAAAGTTTTCATTCGTCCCGCGCATATTGCTGAGGTCCAGTTCGATGGCTTTAACCGGGCTGCCAGTCGCCTGATGATACAGGGCGGCCAGCCCCATCATCATCGGCACGTGATCCTTGCTGTAAAAGCTTGTGAGATGGTCAGGCTCGCGCGTCTCTGCGGAAAGCTGATCTGCCAGAAAGAGTGTGCGCGCTGAAAGCTCGGGATAGTACTTCTTTATAACCGCGTTCTCGAGTTCCCAGGGTTTAAGGTAACCCTGGTCCTGAAAAACAGAACGCATGGTATCAAGCACTTCATTCATATCGCGCTCAGTCACGAACAAACTATTTTTACCCGAAGGTTTGTGGGCGAAACCGTTCGCCGGGTTCAGTTTTCCGGTGAGTCCCGCAGTGAAGTCGAGCAGATAGGTTTGCAGCTCATGAGGGTAAGGCAAGGGTCGAAGCGCGGCAATAATGTCAGGTTGTGGTAACAAGCGTCTTCCTTTTCAGTTCCAATCTTAGTTAAGAAATCTTAACATAAGCTGAAGGTGGCTAGGCAGAAGCCCCCAGCTTTGGATTTCTGGCATTAACTTTTACATGCACCCACTGATCCATCCGATTCTGGAAGGTTAAATCACCGGTCAGGTTGCCGGTTTCAAGCACGCTCTGGTATTTCTGACGTAAAGCGGTCTGCATACCGTGGCTGAACATCGTGCCTGTGCGGAGGATAAGATCGAGGCGGCTGGTCTTCATCAGTCCGTCTAGTTGGATATCGCCGAGGCGGGTCAGGTTCAGATCGAAGATAAAGCGCGTGGTGCGTTCGCCTTTTTCCTGATCTTCTTCTTTCTCGGCATCCTGATGTTTGTAGTAGAGATGGATTTTCTGGATCTCGCTTTGCCAGAGCAGAGGAATGGCGACCCCTTTCCATTCCTGGACGGGGGTGTCCATGCCGCGCGCAAGACTGTCAACGTCCTGGGTCAGGCGGGACAGTGTATCACCGCCGCGGGCAGTGTCGCGGCGCAGCGCGCTGATGGCTTTATCACCGAACCAGCTCGCAATATCGCCGGATTGAATGGCGGCCATAAAAAACTGCATTGCGGGCGGTATTTCAACCGTTCTGGCGGGTGAGGGCAGAACATTGGCAAGGGTCCTGGCCATCTGGGCCTGCGGCATGCTCTGGGCCAGAATGGTAACGGCGTCATCCAGAGAGGGCCAGGTCCAGCCGGTTAAGGGGTCTGGCGATACCGAACTCGGCGTTGCCGGTGTGGCCGGAACAGCAACGGGCAGAATCGGCGCGGGCAGAATTTCAAGGCGCATTCCCGGTTCGATATTGGTCGCCGGGAATTGCAGCATAAAAAGCTGCGGTGCTTTTGCGCCGGGCAAGGTGAGTGAGACAACAGGAAGGTTTTGTCTGGTCATGGCAATAACATCGGCCAGAATTTTTGCAGGTTCCTGTTTGCCTATGGGTGATTCAACGGCTGGCACGGTCAGAGCCGGGCCGGGCGCAGGCGGTTTGAATCCTGCATCCGGCAGGATGGTGATGAGTTTGGCATCGAAGGGTGACGCCGGGATTTGCGCCTGCAACGCAGTGCCAGGTTTTGGTGGTGAACCGGGAAGGGTGGGTGTTGTCTGGCCGGGAGTGGTAAAAGGTCCGCCCCCGGCAGGGGAAGCGAATTCATCGCTGGCCAGAAGGATTTTTGATGTCACAGGATTGAAGGCATCGAATTTGGCGGATGCGGAATCGATCAGTGCCTGTATAGCGGCGGGAACAGGAAGAAGATCGGCTGTTGCGGGCAACCCCGCAAGGGGGACCAGCCGGACAATAGCATTTAGCGGCAGGGCAGCGGCGCGTTGCGCTGCCGGGATTGCGGGCGGCAGTGGAGAAGCCTGGTCCAGCAATGCGCGTATCTCGGGCGCAAGGGCGGCTTGCGTTGTCGTTGCCACAGGTGGGGGGCCGGGTTGAGTCGGCTGTGTCGCGTTGCCTGATGCGGGGGGTTGTGCCTGTGTCTGTGCAGGCGGTTGCAGGGGTTGAGCGCTCGAGGGTTGCGATGACGGCGTTACCGGGGCTTTGGCGGGCGCTTCGCCGGAGGTGGTGGGCGCGGGTGTCGTGCCCGGTTGCTGGGGTTGTGGTGATTGGGGTTGGGCCGGTTGCGCATTTGTTTCCGGCGCGGGGCGCAGGATGGTCTGGCGCGGCGGCGAACCGGCGGGAACATCAATCTGTACGTTCTGGCCTTCCTTCACGGGGGTGTTATTGCGCAACTGAACGGTGACATCGCCTTTGGCGGTCTGAATGGTGGCGCTGCTGCCATCTTTGGCAATGGAACCGATGACCCCGTCGATACGCAGGGGGCGGCGGACCGTCTGCAAATCCTGGGTGGTCGTGATGATTTTGAGAGCGACTTCGCCACGGGTGAGCGGTGCGTTCTGGTCTGCGACTTTGGGGGTCAGCACGGTGGTAATGCGCGGGTCGGTCATATTTCCATTTTAACACAGGACGTTAAAGTTTGCAGATGGGTTTATTGACAGCGTAGGGCTTTGAAACTACTAATAAATCAGCCAGAAACTGAGCGAGATGGATCATGACGACAGGTAAAAGCATATATGAACCGGTTAACCCGCACATGACGCGCGAGCAGGGGCTTGAAGCCCTGCACAAGAGTCTGGCGACGCTTTTTAATGAGAAGGTCGGGGTTATTGCCGAGGCGTTTCCGCTGGACCGTTATGATGATGCGCAGGAATACCTGATCAGGGCGAAGGATAGGTTTAATAAATCGTCGGGGATGGTTGCGCCCCTGATCGGGATGGCGGGTTCCATGCCGGTTTCTTTGGGCCTTTGCGCAATGGGCGGCGGTGATGCGGCTTTGGTCTGTGGCCTGGTTGCCGAAGCTGGATTCCTCATGTGGGGGGCTGCGCGTGCGATCATAAATACCAATGGCGAGAAAGATGTGCGGTCAAAATTTGAAAATGATGTTCGTCAAAAAATACATATACGGTCAAAACTGACGCCTTAATAAAAAAATCCCGGTAGACCGGGATTTTTTTATTCACTGTTCTCTAGGCTGACGCCTTTTCCGCATGGGCATCGGCCAGTTCCCGGGCCACGACGCGGGCGATTTTTTCAACGTCTTCGGCAGCCTCGGTATTCGGCGAACGGGTAAGGATCGGTGTCTGGTGACGGATGGTGTCCTTGACACGCGGGTCATGGCGGATCATGCCAATCATTGGCGGAGACAGGCGCAGGAAATTTTCACAGGCCTTCAGCAGCGTTTTATAGGTGCGTTCGCCTTCGGCAACGTTGGGCGCCTGGTTAACGACGATCCCGACATTCTTCGACATCCCGGCGGCATTGCCGAGTTTGATGAAGGCATAGGCATCTGTGAGCGATGTCGGTTCATCTGTCGCGACGAGGAGCGTACGGGTCGCCGACGCCGAGAGCATGCGCACGGTGCGGTCAACACCCGCCCCGAGATCGATGATAACGACGTCGTATTGCTCGGCGACTTCCAGCAGCTGGTCGCGGAGAAGGGTCAGGCGTTGGGAGGGCAGGGCCGAGAGGGCGGCCTGGCCCGAGCGGCCGGCGACGATATCGAAGCCGCCATCGTCGAAACGCTGAATAACTTTATCCATGCCGAGGCGACCACGGATCACATCGTTCAGATCGCGGCGCGGCATCAGCCCGAGTTGCACATCGACGTTGGCAAGACCGAGATCGCCATCAAACAGCAAAACTTTTTTACCCATCCTGGCGAGGGCATGGGACAGGGTGATTGAAAACCATGTCTTACCGACACCACCCTTGCCGCTGGCCACTGCAACGATGTTATGGCCGCGACGGAAGACCGGGGCGGGGGCGTTGATTTCGGAGTCGTTGATGGTTGAATCGCTCATCTTTATTATCCTTGCGTCCTATCCTGCATTCACTATTCGTTTATTTAAAGCTCTATTGGCGTTACTGTCCCGGCCCTGCTGGCTTTTATTATTGGAAACTTGAGGCATCAGCAGATTGGCCAGCCGGTCGGGCGAAAGGTCGAATAAACCCTCAGCCACGGACGGCGTATCACTGGCTTCTGCAAAAATCAGGCCACCAAAATGGGCGGCGGAAAGCAGGCCGCCAAGGCGGCGGCCGATATCCAGGCGGGTCGGCAGAATGTGCCGGACGCCGACGCTGGCATAAATACGGGCAATTTCTCCGGCTTCCTCGGCATCCGCCCCGGCGGGCATGACCAGGATCGGCTCAATATCTCCGGCGGAGATGAGGCGGGCGAGGTCGCGCATTTCATCGGCGCGGAAAGGATTGAAGCCGCCAGTGTCAATGATTTTGAAATCCGCCGCACGGTTGGCATCGATCCAGGTTTTCAGTTCGGCGGCGTTCTTCGCCTTGGAAAGGCTAACCCCCAGAATTTTTGTGAAGGCGGCCAATTGCTCCAGGCCACCGGCGCGCATCGTGTCGGTGGTGATAACTGCGACCTTGTGACCCGCCATAGTCGAGCGGGCGGCGAGTTTTGCAGCGGTCAGCGTCTTGCCCGAGCCAGGTGGACCAACCAGCATATACGCTTTGTTTACAGGGGTTTGTGAAAGCGGGCGGAAGGAAAATAAATGTTCCAGCGCGGCGACGAGAGCGATGTGTGCCTGCTCGAGTCCCACGACGGTGGCGCAGGAAACGATCTGGTCGATGATCTCTTCCGGCACCGAATGTTTGAGCATGACTTCGGTGAGGGTTTCGGCGACGCCGCCGTCTTCTTCCTCATCGTCGTATTGCAGATAGCCTTTTTCAGTTTCTTCGCGTTCGTATTCGTTGAAATCGGTCTGGCTTAAATCCTGGTAATCCTGCTCGTCCACCGCTGCCGTCACGCGTACGCCCTTGCCCGCGCCTTCTTCGCGCGTGGCTACAATGATAGCGTCTTCGCCGAGAGAATCCCGGATCATCTTCATCGCTTCGGTTACAGTGTTGGCGTGGAACGACTTGAGTCGCATGGCAGGAGACCTAACTGGGTCGTTAACAAGTATATGTTTTCTAGAATCACTATTCTAGACTTTAAATGTAAACGATTCGTATGTGAATCGTTAAGATGAGAAATCAGGATTTATTTTCAATAATTTAGTCCTTGGGCGCGTTTGCGACCATTGACCCGCTTTGGATGCTTATTACATCCTGGCTGCAACCTTTGACGAGAATATCGCAATAAAAGCGTTGCCTGGAAAAGAAATCGTCTAAGCGCGCACTGTCATAGCGCGCGGGGTTGAACATGACCGGATTATCTGCGGATCCAAGATCAGCGATCTGGGCCATGGCGAAATATCCAAGCATGTTTTCAATTTCGGTCGTGTAATTGCAACCGGTTCTGGCATGACAGGGGACGAAGGTTTCCCGGATCGGGTATTTCAGAAGGTCAGCGGTGGACGCGCGCCGGTCTGAATTTTTAAACCGCCAGTAAATATTCAGCAGAGGGTCCTGGATGCTCCAGCGTGCGGTTTTGGGGTCATAAATCTCGAGATAGGTGTGGGAGATATAAGACGGTGTATCGGGGTATACGATAATAATCCGGGAGGTTATGCCCATCTTTTTCAGCAGTTCATACATGACGACGGTGCGCATAGCACATTCCATGTGCGGTAAAGGCTTATCGGGATTTTTTGAATGGGCGCGCAGCATCTCCAGTTGCCGGGGCATGTTGCTCCAATAGGAATACATTTGTTCATCGACAATATTCACCGAGTTTCCACTGATGAACTGGCGAACCCTGGCCACGCGTTTATCCAGTGATGCCTCACTGGAGGGGGAGATTTCATGAATTATCGGTGCCAGGAGATCATCAATGGCTTCCTGACGATCATAATTATCAAATGCAAAAACCTGTTCCCACCAAGATAGGATGGGAACATCTTGCGCGCGCGAAAAGGAAGGAATAATACCGACCATGGTGAATAGGCAGAATGAGGCAATCCGGAATGGACGGAGCCAGTGCAGGCAAAGTTTTTTACGCACGACAAGGGCCTTTAGATACGCGTTAGTTTACAATTATAAAGCAAGATGATTAAGGAATGCCGTCGTACAAAGGTGGGCGACATTAGAAGGATGTCCGCCGAATCAGGCGCGAATGTGGCAAGGACACAGTTATCTTTCCGGCAGGGACGCGCCCAGCCCTGTATGAGGATTAAGTTTCAGCGTTTCAACTATTTTCAAAATCAGTGTGAGTTCAGCCAGGGTGGCGGCCAGGACGTCCTGACTGAGCGGACGCCATAAGGCGCCAATTTCGAACATGGCCCGGTTACGTTCAATGGCGATGGCGATCTCATTGCCGAGGAAACTGGCCGAAAGCCAGCGTGTGTTGGCCAGTGCGTCGGCTTCCATGAAGCGCTCCATGAAGGCGGGATCGAGAACATAGCGGGCCTCGACCTGATCGGTGGCAATGGTGTCGAATTTAGCCTCAAACTTCGGGCTGACCAGATTGACGGGTTTGTAGCGTGACAGGGTTGTGCGGAAGAAGCTGTTGAGTCGGTTGCGGGGCATGACGATGGTGTGGTGCTGAAGGTTTTTGCCGATTCCGATGCGGATAATGAGGCCCCAGAAGGTCATCTGTTCGCGGTATTCCATTTTACCGGTATGCGGGTTTTGCTGGCGGTTGCGTTCGCTTAAAACCGCTTCCTCGAACATGATGCGCACGCCACCGACCATGCCGCTGAAGCCGTCTTCGACGCGGGCGATATCATAATTCGGAAGTATCTGGTGATTATCAACTTCGCGGACATTGAAACGACCATGACGCGCATAGGCAAGGCCCAGGGCCGAGGCGATGCGGGCCAGGAAGGCCAGTTTTGTTTTAGTGCGGTAAAGGATATTCAGGGCCTGAAAACCGATAACGGCCAGGACGAGTCCGGCGACGCCGACAATGGCCCAGGGGAAAATCTGACCCCGTGAGTTCCAGGCGGCAATAGCGCCGATCAGCAGCAGACATGCGGGCAGGCCGAGAAGATAAATTTTCCAGTATCTTTGGCGCCTGTGTTCCAGGCCTTCGCGAAGGGCGGCAGTTTCAAGGGCAATGATCTGAAGCGGGTCGGTCATTCTTTGATTATAAGGCCGATTGTTATCAGGACATAAGTCAAATTAAACGGTGCCAGTTTCGCTATATCTGCCCCAGCGTTTTAATTTTTGCCTTCGGATGGATTTCGTTCTGGCTCATCACAAAGGTTGACGGGCGGAAGCGTTCAATGACCGAGCGCACATAAGGGCGGATACCTGGGGAGGTCAGCATGACAGGGCTTTCGCCCATCTGGCCGAATTTCTCGTATTTCTCGCGCACGGCGGTGATGAAGCCCTGTAGCTGGCTCGGTGGCATGGCCAGTTGTTTTTCCTCACCATCGCCCAGCAATGCCTCGGCAAAGGCCTGTTCCCATTCGGGGGAAAGCGTGACCAGCGGAACGACGCCCGAGGCGTTGATGTTGCGGTCGCAGATCTGGCGGGCGAGGCGCGAGCGCACGTGTTCGGTAACCAGCATTATATTCTTGGTATAGGCGGCGGCTTCGGAGATACCTTCCAGGATGCTTGGCATGTCGCGGACGGAGATACGCTCGGCGACGAGGTTCTGAAGGATGCGCTGCAGGCCGGTGACCGAGAATTTTCCAGGGATGACGTCGCCGACAAGCTTCTGATAGTCGCTTGGCATTTCGTCGAGGAGTTTCTGTGTCTCGGTGTAGGACAGCAGATCGGCCATGTTGTCCTTGACGATTTCGGTGACATGGGTGGTGATGACGGTCGGGGCGTCGACGACGGTGTAGCCGCGGAAATGAGCCTCTTCACGGTATTGTTCGTCGATCCACATGGCGGGCAGGCCGAAGGTGGGTTCGACAGTGTTTTCGCCGGGCAGGGTTATGGCGGCGCCGGTCGGGTCCATACACATCATCATGCCGGGGCGAACCTCGCCACGGCCGGATTCGATTTCCTTGATACGCACGATGTAAGTGTTAGCCGGGAGTTGCAGGTTATCCTGGATGCGCACAGCAGGAAGGATATAGCCCATGTCTTCCGCAAGCTGGCGGCGGAGGCCTTTGATCTGGTCGGTGAGTTTGTTGGACCCTTCGCCCTGAACGAGGGGGAGGAGGCCATAGCCGAGTTCGAGGCGGATGATATCCATGGCGAGGGCCTTGGAGATCGGTTCTTCCGCGACGACGCCTTTTTTCTCGGTGGATTTGTTTTCGATCTGGGCCAGTTCGACTTTCTGCTTCTGGGTTTTGGTCAGCATATAGGCACCGCCCACTGTAATCGCGCCAAGCATAAGGAAGGGAAGTTTTGGAATGCCGGGCATCATGCCCATGAAGAACATCAGGCCGCCCGACATATACATGGCGCGCGGGTAACGGCTGAACTGTTCGATCAGCGCTTTATCGGCAGCGCCTTCGACACCGGCCTTGGAGACGAGAAGACCCGCGCCGACGGACACGATCAGGGCAGGGATTTGTGTGACAAGGCCGTCACCGATGGTGAGCAGCGTGTAATTGGTTGCCGCGTCACCGAGGCTCATGCCCTTGCTGACCGTGCCAATGACGATGCCGCCGATGATATTGATGAAGACGATGAGCAGACCGGCGATGGCATCACCGCGGACGAATTTTGCCGCACCGTCCATGGAGCCGAAGAAGGCGCTTTCCTGTTCCAGTTCGCTGCGGCGGCGTTTGGCCACGTCTTCGGTGATCATCCCGGCGGAGAGATCGGCGTCGATTGCCATTTGCTTTCCGGGCATGGCATCAAGGGTAAAACGCGCGGCGACTTCGGCGATACGGCCCGAACCCTTGGTGATAACCACGAAGTTGACGATGACGAGGATGGCGAAGACGATGGCGCCGACGACATAATTGTCTTTAATGATGAAGTGACCGAAAGCCTCGATCACGTGACCCGCAGCATCGCCGCCATCGTGACCATTTTCAAGGATCAGGCGGGCCGAGGCGACGTTGAGGCCGAGGCGCAAAGCCGTGGCAACTAGAAGCACGGTCGGAAAGGTCGAGAATTCGAGTGGCTTTTGAATGAACATCACCGTCATCAGGATCAGGACGGAGAAAGTGATCGACAGCGAAAGACCCGCATCCAGAACCCAGGTCGGGATCGGGACCAGCATGAACATCAGGATGCAGATGATGGCAAAGGCAAACGCGACGTCGCCACGGAAGACTCCGCCCATCATGGACTTGGACTGACCCATAAAGCTGGTATTGGCGCCGTCGGACATTTAAGGAGAACCCTGAAAGCGGGGAGGTGAATATCTTAATAATTATAGCACATTTTTTTGAAGCTCGGTGCAAACTCTCTCCATCGCATCAAGGTGATGGCGTAAATTTTTGCTGATTATGCATATTTTGAAGCTGGAAGCGTTTTTAATGCTATGGGAATTCAGTTTCGGGTATGATCCGGGCATGAATAATTGCATTCCTTTTTCAGTTTCTGTCGCGCTGATCATGGTCTTGCTCACGGCCTGCCAGCCGGTGCAAGGCGGCCTGAATAATCAGGAAACGCAATTGCAGGTGCCGGAGGCCAAAGACACTGTGCAGCGGACTGTCCCTTCGGGTCACGAGTCGGTTTTCTTTGCAACGCAGAGTTCCGAACTGAGTGATGCAGAACATAAAAAGCTGATGGCTCTGGCCACAGCCATGCGGATGGATAAAACCCTGCGCGCGCGTCTTGCGGGCTCAACCGAGAACGGCAACCCTTCACTGGCGTTGCGCCGGGCGATTGCGGTGCGGAATATCCTGTCCCAGATGGGCGTACGGTCCGACCGCCTGAGCGTCAAGGATGAGGGGCAAAGCGATACGATTCTGAGCCAGCAGCATCCGGAAACAGGCAGTAACGGGTCGGGGCGGCGTGTCGACATTCTTATCGAATCAGTGACGGGCCAGTCGATTTAATCCGGATAAAGAATAAAAAAACGCCGCCAGTGAATGGCGGCGTTTTTCTTTATTAAGGAGCTTACTGAGCCGGTGTCGGCGCAGGGGTTGCTTCAGGAGCAGGAGCAGGTGCCGCGGTTGCGTCAGCTGGAGCTACGGTTGAAGGTGTAGGCTCAGTTGTTGTCGTTGTGGTGGTTGTCGTTGTCGACGGAGCGGCAGCGGCATCTGAAGACGGTGTTGCCGTCATGGCAGGAGCGCCTTCGGTTGTGGTTGTCGTTGTTGCCGGAGCCGGAGCCGGAGCAACTGTTGCATCAGTTGCAGGCGTTGCAGTCATTGCAGGCGCGGCGGCAGCAGCGGCAGCGGCATCAGCCTGCGCTTTGGCAGCAGCAGCAGCAGCGTCATCAGCAGCTTTTTGTGCATCGGTCGATGCTTCGGTTGCGGTTGCGGCAGCATCGGTTGCGGCTTGCTGGTTATCTTTTTTACAAGCAGCGAGGGCCAGAAGGGCACAACCTGCGAGCAGAAGGGTGTTCTTGCGCATAGTTAAATTCCTGTTTTGTCGAGGTTAATGGGTTTCGGGTAGCGGTAATGCCCGAACCCTGTGGTGAAAATATGGCGGGATCGCCTTAAGGGCAACCGGTATTTGATTAATCAGGAAAAAAAGTTTTCTTTTTCATAACTTTAACGTTCTTTACGAGTCAGTAAAGCCAGGCTGGTTTTACGGCTTCCCTGCTTTGTCGGCCAGGGAAGCTCGCCGAGCGGAAGAACGTTGATCTGCGGGTTTTCCTTTAGAACGCGGTCAATTGCCCGGAAAGGGCCATAGATAATATTGCCATCCGGGAACAGGGCGCGTCCTTGCGGATAGTAATCATGCAGGAGAATGACACCGCCTTCGCGCAGGCGCGGCAGGGCGGCAGCGACTTCCTCATAAACCGAACGGGCGGAGTGATCGCCATCAAGGAAAATGAAGTCGAAGGTTTCGGCAGTGTCCTTGAGATAAGAAATTGATGATTGCGCCACGAAGGCAACGCGGTCGGCGCAGCCGAGTTGTTCGGCCATTTGGGCCGGGCTGTTCGGCAGTTCACTGGAGCGCCAGGCGCCGGTGTACGGATCGTTCACATCGCATATGTCGACAGTTGTAACCTTGCCCCCGCCATGTTTCAGGGCGCGTGCGATGTAAAGCATGGACGCGCCGATATGCGTGCCAACCTCCAGGAGGCTTTGCGGTTTCAGGGAATGGATCAGGGCGTAGATGGCGCGGCGGTCGCCTGGATTCACCCCGCCGGCAAGATTTTTTTCGCCGAACACATCGCAGACGGCCGCATGATCGACGAGCCAGTCGTCCTGCCAGCCGGGGGAAGAAAATATGGTGTTCAGGTCCAGTGTACCGGCCGGGCGCAGGTTATCAGCGGCGAAACTCTGCCGGGGCAGTGCAGCGATCTGGCCGGTATCGCGCAGATTGCGAAAGGCGTTGATCAAAAGCATCGGGGCGTAGCGTTGAAGAAGTGCGCGCATATTTTTTATCCGGTCAGGTTATGGCCGGTATACTGCGCCATCCGGCGCAATCCCTCAAGTGGCTTGATAAAATCAGCGGGCGGGTTTACAGGCAGCCCGGCCGATAATTCCCCGGTATAAAACCCTGGCGACGAGATAAGAGCAGCCGATATTGCGATTGTTGCAATGGCTATTCCAATCGGCCCTTCATTTACGGATTTGTTCTGTAAGGCTTTTCCGGCAGCTTTAATGCATAACTGTGGGCCATGGGATTGTGAGCGCCCGACAGTCGTGATTGCCTGTAGGCCTTAATATCGTCGGCACAAACCGTGATATTAAGGCCGATGCAGAGGGCTTAGGCGCAGAGAGCCGGTTCCCTAACGTTCGCCAGCCGCAGCCGGCACATCAATTCCAGCATCCTTATATTCATTCAGTTTGTTGCGCAGGGTGCGGATCGAGATACCAAGGATGTTGGCGGCATGGGTGCGATTGCCGAGGCAGTGGTCAAGCGTATTAATGATCATGTCGCGTTCGACGTCGGCAATGGTGCGGCCAATCAGGCTTTCGACCGCGCCGGGATTTTTGATCATGGTGGAACCTGCACCGGAAATGCCAGTGAGAGACGGGGCCTGTGTCGCGGCCTGTGACGGGGCTGTACCAAGGGTGCTCTCGGTCAGGCCGATGGCGTCGGCTTCGATTTCATCGGACACAGACATCAGCACGGCGCGGTGCATGGTGTTTTCAAGTTCGCGAATATTGCCGCGCCATTTGGCCGCTTTTAAAGCAGCAATGCCTTCTTTGGAGATCGGTTTCTTGGCGACGCCATTCTGTTCGGAGAATTTGTCGGCGAAGAACTGCGCCAGTTGCGGGATGTCGGCGGGGCGTTCGCGAAGTCCGGGCAGACGGATATTGACAACATTCAGGCGGAAATAGAGATCCTCGCGGAATTCACCTTTCTTCACCGAGTCTTCAAGATCGCGGTTGGATGTGGCGATCAGGCGAACATCGATTTTGATGGCTTCGTTGCTGCCAATGCGGGTGATTTCACGCTCCTGAATGGCGCGCAGTAATTTGGATTGCAGTTGGGGGTGCATCTCGGTGACTTCGTCGAGGAGCAGCGTGCCGCCGCCCGCTTCTTCGAATTTTCCGAGGCGGCGGCCCGTGGCGCCTGTGAAGGCGCCCTTTTCATGGCCGAACAATTCGGATTCAAGAAGGCTTTCAGGAATTGCGGCGCAGTTGATGGCGATAAACGGGCCGTCCTTGCGCTTGGATTTTTTGTGGATGTAGTTGGACATCACTTCCTTACCGGTGCCGGATTCACCGGTGATCAGGACCGTGGCTTCCGACGGGGCAATGCGGTCGGCCATTTTAATGACGGTCTGCATGGCCGGGTCGCTGCCGATCATGGCCGTGTTGTCGGCGGTCACGGCGGCCAGGACGGCGGCGATCAGTTCGGCGTCAGGGGGAAGGGGAACGTATTCCAGCGCGCCCTCTTCGATGGCACGCACGGCGGATTTGGGATCTGTGTTGATGCCGCAGGCGACGACGGGCAGGACAATGCGCTCATCTTTCAGGGCTTTTACAAACTGGCCGATTTTCTGCTTCACATCGACCATGGCGACATCTGCGCCCTTGCCGTTGCGCAGGGCGCCCAGGGCTTGCTCAATATCCTCGCAATGAATGACTTTGGCACCGCGCTGCAGGGCGATCTTGCCTGCGGCGCTGATATAGCCTTCTAACTGTCCGACGATCATTAAACGCATAGTGAATTACCCCTTGAATCCGTCTTTTAGCATAGGTCCAAGTGGCTGAAAACTAAAGGGAAAGGATTATTTGACATAAGTTAATATGCGAGGTTATAAAAGTAGGGAAATTAATGAGGCCGGTAATATGAAACGCTTCCAGTATATTTCTGCTGAAGATAAAGGCATGACGGCGATTTACACGCCGATCGTGGAATGCCCGGAAGTTGTGATCGTTCCGGAGCGTGATCTTTTTTATACTTTCAACCGTTCAAGGTTTGATACCGCCGTCCTCTACAGGCGTCCCATCAGTGGGCGGTTCAGTCAACTGGCATCGTTTCTGTATGACAGGGAAACGGAACTGCAGACGGAAAAAGGTCTGAAGGCGTTTACCCTTAATGATCTTAAACAGTACCGTGGGCATGAGGATTTTGCCGATGAACTGACCGTCAGAACCGGGCCATGTGCTCCTTTACGGATGCTGATGGTGGGATGATGGTGATACGGCCTGATTATATCCCCGAAGATTATGACCGCATCGCTGTAACGGGTGATGAACAGGCGTTCTTTCAAACCGAAATGCGGGGGCGGGTCAATTGCGTCTTTATGGCGCGACGGATTGCAGGGGATTTTAACGCGCTGGCACGGCATATCCATGAGCAATATCCTTGCCGTAGCAGTCAGATAAGCGCGCGGAGAGATGTTTTTAAATATCTGAACCATGTTGCCGGTCAGGGTGATGATATGGCCAGAGCCGCGCGCCAGGTTCTTGCCGATATGACGATGCTGGAGCAGAAACTTTTTACCCCCGATCTGCGTGTCATCGGGCCTGATTATTATATTGATCCCTCCATCCCTTATCTGCACATGGATGTCGGGCAGGCGATGGACGAGATGGGCACCTTCATGTGCAATTACAACGATCCGGTTACGGCATGGGCGCGGAATGACGAATGCGATAACGGCCTGGCGCTATGCCGCGAGGACCCGGCCCTTGTTTTCAATCTGAAGGCGGGGGCGAAGCGGCATCATTTCCAGGTGGGCGACATGGTGCGGCAGGCAGCGCAGTTTAATCTTTATGATGTTCCCGGCTTTATCCATGCAGCGGAACGCGCCACAAGAGAGCAGCCAAGATTTCTGCTGACCGGACGTGGGGAAGATACGGATGCGGTTTCACCGTCTCTGGCCTGAGATTTAGGATTTAGCTGCGATCAGACTTAACAATTTCTGTCATGGTGACGCCGAGCTTGTCTTCCACCACAACAACTTCGCCACGGGCGACGAGACGGTTGTTGACGTAGATGTCGATGGCTTCGCCGACTTTGCGGTCAAGCTCAACAACCGCACCCCGACCGAGTTTCAGAAGCTGATTCACCTGCATGGTGGAGCGGCCGAGAACGGCGGAAATCTGGACGGGAATGTCATAAATGGCGGTCACATCGCCGGCCATGGCCTCGCCATAGGCGTATTCCGGTTTGTCATCGGCCGCGCCCGGGGCTTTCACCTCAGCGATTTCGTTGTATTTCATGTCATTCTGGGGCTTGTCGTCGTCGGCCATCATCGTTCTCCCGGCGGCGGCGCCGCTGTTGTCTCTTCACTATTATCCGCCAGTATCGCTTTATCTGCAAGCATCTGTTCAATCTGGCGGCGGATCTGTTCGGCGAGCTGTGGGCCGTCGCGCATGGCGTGGCCGTTGGTCCACATCATCCGCGTCTGTCCCGCGCCGAGATGGTCGCTGGCGCGCACGATCACGCGCGGCCCGCCATCGCGACGCAGCAGGTGGTCCACATGACCCTGGATGACACCGACATAGGCCTGGGGGACTTCGATGATGATCTCCGGCTGCTCCCGGACCGTTTCCAGAACGTGCTGGATAGCGGTTTTAACCTCCTGCAGCCCCAGACGTTCGTTCAGGGCAGGGAAGGCGCGGGCGAAAATGGTGTAGGCGAGCTGGGCCGACTCCTTTTCGAACATGCGGGCGCGGCGGTCTTCCTCATCGAACAGGATGCTGAAATGGTCGCGAATCGCCATCAGGAGGTCGGTGGTCTGTTTTTCAAAGCTCGCCTGGGCTTCGGCATGGCCGTCCGCCTTGCCCTGATCGTAGGCGGATTGCTTGTTATGGCTGAGCTCTTCCTGGCTGTAGACCGGCGGGGCTACAAAGTCAGGATCGGGATCGTCGAAATTATTGGCGTCGAAGAGAAACTTTTTCAGTTTCCTGGGAGGAAGGGTGTCTTGTGTCATGCGTAATGCCCTTGGCCCTCCTTAGTAGATCAGTTCATCTTCGGCATCACCGCTGGCGATAGCGATCTCTCCACGGCTTTCAAGATCCTTGGTGACGCTGACGATATATTGCTGGGCTTCCTCGACGTCTTTCAGGCGGACAGGACCCATGCTGGCCATGTCTTCCTTCATGATCTTCGCGGCGCGTTCCGACATGTTGGAGAAGAACAGGTCGCGCAGGGTTTCGGCCGCACCCTTGAGTGCGGTGGGCAGTTTGTCCTTGTCGACGGCGCGGATGATGGTCTGGATTGCGGAAGGATCGAGTTTGCCGAGGTCTTCGAAGGTGAACATCAGGCTGCGGATCTTTTCAGCCGAATCAGGGGCGGAGCGGCCCAGTTCGTCCATAAATTTTGTCTCGGTCGAACGTTCCATGTTGTTGAAGATTTCGGCCATCAGTTCGTGGCTGTCGCGGCGCTGGGTGCGGGACAGGTTGGCCATGAATTCGGTACGCAGTGTTTTCTCGACGTCTTCCAGCACTTCCTTCTGTACGGCCTCCATGCGCAGCATGCGGTGAATAACCTCAAGCGCGAAGTTTTCAGGGAGCATGCCCAGAACGCGGGCGGCGTGATCCGGTTGAATCTTCGAAAGTACGACGGCGACGGTCTGCGGATATTCCTTCTGCAGGAAGTTGGCGAGCATTTCTTCCGACACGTTGCCGAGTTTTTCCCACATGGTGCGTCCGGCGGGACCACGGATCTCTTCCATAATCTGGCCGACTTTATCCTTGCCGAGAACTTTGGTGAGCAGGCGTTCGGTGGAGTCGAGCGTACCGACGAGGTTGCCCGTGGAGGACATCTGTTCCGCGAAATCAACAAACAGGCGTTCAACGATATTGGAATTGATTTTGCCCAGTGTCGCCATGGTGGTGGAGATTTCCATGATCTCCTCGTCATCCATGTGTTCGAAAATCTTGGAGGTGTGTTCTTCCCCGAGGGCGAGCATGAAAATAGCCGCCTTCTCTGATCCGCTCAGGGTCCGGTAGTCCTCGCGTACCCGCATCTATTAACTCTCCTGGCTCATCCAGCCGCGAATAACGGCAACGGTTTCATTCGGGTAGGTTTCAACGATATCTTCAACCTTGCGTACGGCTGAGGCTTTTACTTTTCCTTCCACCGATTTCATATCAATCATGGCGTCATCTTCGCCCATAATCGGCGGCTCGAAGCTGTCGCCGGACGGGCCGATGAGGGCGGGGCTGTTCATACGGCCGGGCAGCATGCCGGTCGGGGCGCTGGAATCTTCGCCTTCCGCGCCGGTTTCCGTGGCCAGCAAGCGGTTCACCATCGGCTGCAGGACCAGCAGAACAACCAGGATGATCATGATGGCAACGGCAATAATCTCGGCGGCGCGGAGAAGGTCGCTGCGTTCAAAGCCGAACAGGAGGTTTTTATCGAGGCCGGCACTGCCGACGTCGACATCTGCGAACTGCATGTTGGCGACCTGGATTTTATCACCGCGCGCTTCATCAAAACCAACGGCGGATTTCACCAGGTCTTCGATACGTTTTACTTCTTCATCGCTGCGCGGGGCATAGGTTTTCTTGCCATCTTTGACTTCCTTGCCGTCTTTGTCTTTTTCAGTTGTGTAGGTGCCGTCAACAAGAACCGCGATGGATAGTTTCTTTACCTCTCCGACATCCTTGGTCAGGCTGCGGACGGTTTTTGTGATTTCGTAATTGGTTGTTTCCTGGGTTTTTGAGCCCTCGGCGGTCGGTTTTCCGCCCGACAAATCACCGGCAATGCCCGGCAAGTTGTTCTGGACGGAAACATCGCCGGAGGCCGCAGCGCGCTCGGTGTTTTTTTCTTCCGTCGTTTGGGTCGAACGCACGACCTGCTGGTTCGGGTCGTAGCTTTCGGTGTTTTCGGCAACGCGGTCGAAATTCAGATCGGCATTGACCGTGGCGCGGACGCGGCCATAACCGACGACGCGGCCAACCATGTCCTCAACAGCCTGGGTCATGCGGACCTCATAGCTGCGGCGCATTTCTTCGGATTTCATGCTCATCATCGTGTTGTCGTCATCACCGCCACGGGCCAGCATATTGCCGGTGTTGTCGATGATCGAAACATTTGTCGGTTTCAGATCGGGAACGGCAGAGGCGACAAGATGCTGAACCGCAGCGATCTGATCGGATGAAAAACGCGCATTCGGGTTGAGGGCGATAAAGACGCTGGCACTTGCCGGTCTGCTGTCGCGGCTGAACAATTGACGCTCGGGCAGGACAAGGTGAACGCGCGCGGAACGGACGCCTTCAACCGCGCCGATGGTGCGGGAAAGTTCGCCTTCCAGCGCGCGGACCTGATTGATGTTCTGGATGAAGTTGGTGGTGCCAAAGCCTGATTGCTGATCGAAAATTTCGTAGCCCATCGAGCCACCATTCGGAAGACCGGCTTTCGCAAGAAGAACGCGGGCGCGGCCCACTTCACTTTCCGGCACCATGACTTTTGTGCCGTCGGTGGAGACATCGTAACGGATCTTCGCCTCTTCCAGTTTAGCCGCAACGGAGGCGGAATCAGTCGACGATAAATTGCTGTAGAGAAGTTTCAGTTGCGGTGTGGCGACCTGCATCGAAACAAAGATAAAAAACATCAAAAGACCAACGAAGACGCCACCCATGATCGCGATCCGGGCGGGACCAAGTTGTTTCAGCGTGTCCATAAAACTATTCACGTATGAATCCCTATTCTTCAAAGGGTTAAGCGGTCATTCTGATCGGTGGTATGAGGCTTCGCCCGGGCGGGCTGTGACGATAACTGTCATTAACAAGAGTACCCGAGTTATGCCCAACACGCAAACGGCGACATCGCGCAAACCTCGCAAAATCATCATTAGGCATATTACTCTAATGTGGTGATGCTCTAGGCTGTCTGACAGGGCCGGAATCAGTGCTGCTTTTTCACATTCATCGTATCACCCAATGGTTAATTTTTGTTTACCTTTATAACTCGTGAAATCCTTTTCAGATCAAGGTTTTAGGGTAGAAAAAAGAAGTGCTAAAAACTTGACTTTTGACAGGGGCCGCGATACAATAAAAGTAAGGTAGTGTACCCGTATTCCCATTGGCTCGGGGGAGCCCAGGAATATTAGAAAGCGGGAAACACAAGGTTAGGATAACCATGGTAGATGCAGTATTTTCATCTGTAACGACCTCGACCCTGATCCGTGCAACAGCGGAGCAGGCGAGCAGTTCCCGTGCGAGCGCCAACAAAGTTCAGGCGGCGCCCCAGGCTCCGTTTGTCAGCCCCTATATCGGCCGCGACCAGGAGAGCCAGAAGGTCGTCATTCAAATCCGCAACGGCGAAACTGGCAAAGTGATCGAACAGATCCCGAGCAGGCCCGAGACAGAACAACAACAAAAATCAACCACGACAGAACGTGTGCAGCAGGCCCAGAGCCAGCAGCAGCCAAGCCCGGCACCGGCGCAGCAGCAACCTTCGGGCCAGTCCACCCCGTCAGTATCATCGGCAAGCTTCGGGGCTTTTGCGAAACAGGTTGCTTCGCTGCAGACCGCGGCCAGCACGGGAAGTTCCGTTTCCATCTCAGTCTAGTTTGACAACGGAATAATGAAATAAAGGGCCTTTGCAGGCCCTTTTTCTATTTTTATCTATGATGTGGTTATTTCGGCTGTTGCGCTGCGCCGTCTTCGGGCTTTGGCTTGCTCATCAGGCCCGCAGCGATTTCACGGTTGATGTCGATGAGGACGTCGAGTTTTTCCTTCTTCGGATCGGCCAGAACCTCCAGCGTGCGTTTGAAGACATAGGCGCCAAGATTGGCGATGTTATTGCGCAATTGCGCCGGGCGGTCTTTGTTTTCATCGGCCATGGCATTATCGACAAAAATCATCCAGATCTGGCGGTTGATGCGGAGGACATCGTCCATCTCCTCGGCCTTGACGCTGTCCCACCTGGTTTGCAGATCCTGCATTTTGGTCACGGTGCTCATTAAGGCGCGGGCCTCGATTTCTCGCGGGTCGATGGCATTGGCCTGGGCATTTTTGGAATAGGCACCGGCGGCCGTGATGTGGGTATTATTACTCATGACTGGTTCTCTTGGGCGGCGACGGAATCTGCAAGCGAGCCTTGGGACGATCTTGTGGCGTTGATCAGCTCTTCTTCATATTTGATAAGTTCGCGCGCGTCCTTCATCGCCTGGTAGTAATGACCCTGAAGGATTTTCTCATTGATCGAGGCGAGAAATAGGGTTGTGGTCGGTGCGGCGGACTGAATCTCGCGGATATGGGCGAAGTATTTCTCGAAATACTGGTCGGGTTTGGGCGAAATATACATGCACTGGATCAGGAAGTAGACGATTTTACACGGCGAGGTGGCATCTTCCTCATGCATGACATCTTTTTCACGCAGGATTGGCGCGGTACCGGCAATGTGCAGCCGCGTACGCTGGCTGTCATTCGTAATGACCGCTTCGCCAATCAAAATTTTCTCGCCTGGTTTGAGATCGATAATCAGTGCCATGGAATTCTTTCCTCTGCGTTACGGAGTTCTTCCGCCCGGTAGATTACATCGTAATTATAAGAATACCAAGAGGGGGTTAACAGGGGGTAAAGATTCGCGGCTTTCGGCCGTTCGTGCAAAGAAAAAGCCCGGCGGATTCTTCCGCCGGGCTTTTGTTTTAGGATTAAACTTATTAGCCGAACAGACGAAGGATCGACTGTTGGGACTGCGACGCCAGAGACAGGGCGGTAACACCAAGAGACTGACGGGTTTGCAGAGCGAGGAGTTTTGCGCCTTCTTCGTTCTGGTCCGCGTTTACCAGCAGGTCGGAACCTGTCGTCAGCGTGTTAATCACGCTGCTGGTGAAGTCCTGGCGGGTCTGGATGGTGGACAAGTCACCAGCCAGCGCCGAACCAAAGTTACGGAGCGAAGTAAGTGCGCCCGTAATTTGTGTCAGGTTTGCGCTTATTGATGTCGCTGTAGAGAAGTTTGCGGCAGCAAGACCAAGGCCCGATGCGTTAAAGGTTACGCCTGATGTTGTCAACTTGCTGGTACGCAGTTCGTTAAAGTTTGTTACCAGGCTGTTACCATTCAGAAGGTTGGTTCCACGATAGGATGTGTCACCGTTCGTCACCAGTTGGTCGATTTGGGTGCGAATGTTGTTATATTGAGTTTGAAGACTCGATAAGGTAGCGTTCGTTACAGCAGCTGTTGAAGGAACGGCAAACGTTTCTGTCACGTTATCAGCTGTTGAACCATCAGCGCGACCTGTACCAAATCCCCATGCTTGTGCACCAATAGTCGTGTTGCCTTGACCGATTGAAACACTTTTGATTGTCGCATCGGTGATATTGAGGCTTAGTTTGCCCGTTGTCGAGTCAAACGATGCTGTCAATTTACCTGTATAAGCAGCTGTTGTGTTGATTTTGTCTACGAGGCCTTGAATGGTCATGTTGCCTGTAAATAAGTCAATACCCGTGGTAGGTGCCGCGTTATCAAATGCGATCGAGAAAGTGTTAGTTGCCGCAGTAATGTTAAAGCCGTTCAGCGCGGAGATTTTTGTTGCACCTGTTGCAATTCCACCCGAGGTTAGAACCCCAGATGTAATTGTGGAGCCAGCCAAAATAGTTGCGCCTTGGAACTGGGTAGCCGCACCAGCGTTTTCTTCACCTGAGCTTCGGAAGTAGTTTGCAAGACCGAGGTTGCCAACAAAGGTTGATGCGGTAGCTTGTGCGGTCATAGTACCAGCTGCTGCTTTGAAGTTATCAATGCGGAAACTGGAGCCTGAAGCTGCGGAAATATTAAGGAAGCCGCTAGAGTCTAATGATGCAGTAATTTGGCCACTGGAAGCAGAAAACGCTGCATTAATCTTGGCTACAAGGCTGTTTCCTGTTTCACCAGTGTTCAATGTAATGGTTTGTCTGTTTTTATTGCCGTTTGCATCGATTGCAGTAATGTCGAAGGTATCATTGTTAGTAAAGCCAGCCAGAGCTGCCGAGCCAAGAGCGGTGGTGCCAACAATCTTAGCACCTGAGCCATTGGTTACAGCATCTTGTGCTGACGTTGCGATCGCCTGAGCCGAGTTAACCAGAGAGGTCAGCGCTGTAACACCGTTATCAGCAGCTTTAATCACCTGAATGGACTGGCCGATACCATCGAGCAGTTTTGTAAGGTCGGCTGCGCGGTTGGTCAGAGCTTGTGAGGCGAAGAAGGATTGCGGGTTGTCCAGAGCAGAGTTGACCTTTTTACCGGTCGACAGTTTGAACTGGGCGCTATCAATACCCTTTTGGGTGCTTTGAAGAGAGAGGAGGTTGGAGCGTAGAGCTGCCGAGAGGACGACATCGTTTGCCATAGTTGAGGTTCCTTTCCTAGAATACCTTTTGTGATCTATGTTAGGCCGGAATTCTCCCGGCTTCCTACCAGAATACTATCATAAGGATTAAAAAGTTATTAATTAAAATTAGATCTTTCAATAATTCTGCTTTTTCACAACTTATAAAAAGATCGCATAACCCTTATTTATATTGATTAAATCATAATATTCTAAAAATCAGATAAAGATGGGATAAAGAATAATTTCAATGTTATGGATATTTTTAGGTCGGCGGTATTTGATTCGTCTTTCGGGTCGGAAAGATAAAAGGCGCACCGGATTGCTCCGATGCGCCTTTTGATCTGATGGTCCTGCGGGCCGTCCATTCTGGATCGTGGCCTTCTGCCTGTTCGCCTGGAGAGGGGGTCGTGCTCTTCCTGGTTTACCGCGGGGTCAGAAACTTGTTACCTACCTGGCTCCTACCTCAACTGCAGGAGATCCTGGGTCATCTGGTCGACGGTGGTGATGACCTTGGTGTTGGCGGAGAAGGCACGCTGCGACACGATCAGCTTGGCGAATTCATCGGCCAGGTCGACGTTCGAGGCTTCCACGGAGCTTGGGGTCAGGAAGCCTGCGCCGCCCGAGCCTGCCTCACGCAGGTTTTCTTCACCGGAGGTATCGTTCTTGGTGTACGCGGTCCCGGATTGTTCTGTCAGGCCATCTGCGTTCGAGAAGGTGGCGAGAGGGACTTTGTACAGCTTGGCGGTCGCACCGTTCGAGAACTGCGCCACGACAAAGCCTTCACGGGTGATCTCAACGCCGGTCCGGAGGCCGAGGGCGGCACCGTTCTGGTTCGAGGAAATCACGTTGTAGTTGCCCGAGAAGTTTGTGAAGGCTGAAACATCGAGGTTGATGTTCTGGCTCGCCGAACCGTTGCCCCAGTTGATCTGGGTCAGGTTGAGGTCGATATTGCCGTCCACATCCTTCTGGGCGTTGATGGTGCCGTCGGAATTGAAGTTGATGAGACCGGTTTTAAGGGTCGAACCATCCGGCATCACCACTTTCATCTGCCACCAGCCGCGGTTGTTGTAGTTCGCGGAACCTGGAAGGTTCTGGAACGCCGGGAAGGTTTCATTGCTGTAAGGCGGGGTATCAGCAGCCGAGCCGTTGGCGTAGTTATTGGCAATACCGCTTGACGGGGTTGTCGTCAGGCCGAGGGAGCCGAGGAAGGCCGGGCTGCCGCCAAAGGTCAGCGATGCGGTGGAGCCGGTGTTGGTGTGGTTTACCTCCAGCGAGCCTGAGGAGTTGATGCTTGCAGAAATCCCGGCAATGCCGTTGAAGAACGTCAGCAGGCTGTTGACTGTCTCGGTTGCGGCGTTGACGATTGTGTAGGTTGTCGCCGGTCCGCCTTCTTTGGATACCGACAAGGTCTGGCCGTTGACGAGGCCGAGGGAGGCCAGGGTTGCGCCAGTGGTCAGGCCCGATGCCGTACCCGTTACTTTTGTCGATGCCGACAGTGTGGAAAGGTCATCGGATTTGTATTGGCCTGTTGTGATACCCAGCTTGCCCAGTGAAGTCCCTGCACCGACGTTGGCGACAGTTACATATTGCGTAGCGCCGCCAGTGAAAGCATCGCGCTGGATCACCAGTTCGCCGCTGCTGCCGAGGAAGGCGGATACGCCGTTCAGGTTGTTATTGATATCGTTGATGATATCGCCAAGTTCGCTGACTACAACGTTACCCCCGGCGGCCGTGCCCACATCGTAGGTGCGGGTGACGCCGAGGTCGCTGGTGACGGTGAACTGCTGGCCGGAGGTGAGGCCAAGATCGGTCATCAGGTTGTCGGTGGCGGTCATGCCGGTTTTAATGCCGGCGGCCGTGCCCTGCGGTCCATAGGTTTTGGTGAACTGCATGGACAGAATCTGCGGTGCGCCGAGGCTGTCATAAACCGTCAGGCCGCGCGAGAAGTTCGGGGCGGAGGTCAATGAGCCGTTCAGGGTCGCATCTTTTTCCGTCGCGTTGAGGTTCAGCGACATGTTGGCGGTGGTGGTCGCTTTGGTCAGCCCGCCGAGGAAGGCAACGTCAACCGGTTTGAGCGAGGTCAGATCGCCGGAGTTCGCCGGGATGTTGCCGTTCTGGTCAAGCGGCCAGCCGTAGAGCACGAAGCCCGCAGTATTGCGCAGAAGACCTGTGTTGTCTTCGCTGAAGGATCCGGAGCGGGTATAGAGATATTCCTGCTGCGACCCGACATCGCGTTTCACGACGAAGAAGCCGTTGCCGGAAACGGCGGCGTCGGTTGAGGATGCCGTCTGCTGAATCGCGCCCAGCAGGCCGACGTTCTGGATGCGGTTAACCGCAACCGTACCGGGTGAATAGGCCCCGGTCGAGGATGTCACCAGGCTGTAGAACGAGGCGGACGAGCTTTTGAAGCCGACCGTGTTCACGTTGGCGATGTTGTTGGCGATCATTGATGTGGATTGAGCCTGGGAAGCCAGACCTGATACGCCGGTGAAAAGTGCGCCGAATAAACTCATGATACTCTCCTTGTTACTTTTCGCGTTGAATTAGGTTGTTGTGTCTGTGTCGGTTGTCGTGCTGGCCGTGGCAGGCTTGACGGCCTGGATTACGGAGTTCAGTGCGACTGCACGGTCACCGACCAGCAGGTAAATAGATCCGTCCTGTGTTTCGATCCCCTTGACGGTGCCGGTGACGGCGGTCGAGGTGGCAATTGTCTTCCCATCTGCATCTGACGCTGCAACTTGTATGCCATAGGTGCCGGCCTTCATGACGTTGCCATCGGCGTCTTTGCCATCCCAGACGACTTTGTTGGCTGAGGAGGCCGATTTTCCGCCATCGATGGAGCGGACAATATTTCCGGCTTCGTCGTAAATATTGACTTTCAGCGTGGTTGCGTCGCTGGCAAGGGTGTAATTGATCGGGTCCGAAGCGCCCGCGACATGGTTCATTTCGGCACTTGTGTAGGTGATATCCATGCCGACATAGCCAAGGCCGACGGTGGAGGCGGTGTTCAGCTGCAGGGCCAGAAGGTTATCTAGCTTCTGGTTGGTGTTGATCTGCTGTTCAACGCCGGAGAAAGCGACCAGCTGCTGGGTAAATTGTGCCGAGTCCATCGGGTTCAGAGGATCCTGGTTCTGCAACTGGGTCGTCAGCAGGGTCAGGAACTGGTTAAAGTCCTTGCTTAGCGTGGTCGTTGTCGCATTCGTTTTTGCGGCATCGGTGGCCAGGGCGGTGTTTGAAACTGAGGTTACCATGTTTGCTCTCCTGTTAAACGAGCGCGTTGTAATGTTTGAGGCCGGTATTGGAATCGACGGACCACGACATCGTGGTTTCGATCAGTTGGGGTTCGCCGCCGTCGGCGGAACGATTGGCGCCGTTACCGCCGTTATTGCCACCCTGTCCGTGGGTGAAGGCATTATTACTCTGGCTGCCGAGTTCGAAGCTCAGCGTATTACCGCCCGCATCCATACCGGCGTTCTGCATGGCAAGCTCAAGGGCGCGAGAGTCACGCTGCATCATCAGCATGGTTTCCGGTTTTTCGAAAACCATATGGGTTTTGACCGATTTATCCTTGGTGAACTGCATCTGGATTTCGATCTTGCCCAGCTCCGGCGGATCGAGACGCAGGGTCATCGCTTTTGTCTCGCCCCCTTCAAAGGTGCGGGCCAGGGTGGCGGCAACGACCTGTGTTGCCGGGTGTGATTGCGTGGCCGAGGCCTGGGTGACCAGGCTGGTCAACTGCGCAGGGCCGGAGGGTTGAACGTTGCTAAGCCCGTACTGGCTGTTCCTGGACCAGTCCAGACCGTCCGGGAACATGCCGTTCAGCGAACTGTCGCTGGAAAGGCCGCCGAAGATTTCGCCGAAGCTCATACCGGTGGTGCTGTTCATGGCGCCGGGCTGGGCGCTTGCACCGGCTTTTTCCTGTCCGGCCACGGCATCGCTGCCGGGTGTGACGGGCGCGGTTTTTGCCTGGATCTGTTCCAGGAGCTTCAACACATCGCCGAAACCGCCACCCTTTTTCTCAGGCGCGATTGCACCGGACTCAAGGCCGCCTTCTTTTACGCCGCTGGTATTCATCGGGCCGGTTGAAACGGTGAGCGGTGGAACGGGGGGCGTATTGCCGGTAATGAGGCTGCTGAGGCTGCAAGCGAGGGTGTCCTCGTCATCTTTATCGCCGGGTTTCGCGGCTTTTTCCTCTTTGGCAACCATCAGGGTTTTGGGCAGGAAGATCTCGGCCTTGCCGTTATCCTCATCCGGAACCAGTTTCAGGATGCCGACAAGAATGGCCTTCAGGCTGTCGTCGTCTTCGGACAGGGCGGCATCGCCACGGGCGATCAAGTCAGACAGTTTGGTGAGCTGTTCCGGGGTCAGGCCGGTGGTGATCAGGGCGGGTTCGCCGTCCTGCGCCTGTGCGCCGCTGGTCTTGATATCCTGCATGATTTTCTGCAGTTGCGTGCCAGTCAGTTTGATGGCGACAGGTTTCTGATCTGCGGGCAGGCCGTGAAGAAGATTGTCGAGTGCCGCCTTCAGGGTTTTCAGGCCCTCGGCATCCAGTGTCGTGGTCGTACCTGTACCGGACAGGTCAAAGGCGAGGGCCGTTTCGTCAGTAGCGGGCCCTGCATCTGCATTTACATTATCGGCAATGACCGCCAGTTTTTCGCTGGTCAGTTGCGTGATCAGGTCGAAGAAGTTGATGGTGCCCGATTTGTCATTGGCTTTTCCAGCCGCCGGCGCATTACCGGAGGATGATTTGGTTACATGTGTCTGTACGGCGGCGATATCTGACATTCCGTCTATCTCCTGTTCCTGACTCTTAGGCTGACTCGTTCAGCCCCATTGTTACGGGTCTGTTCTTTTGCGTATTCATGTTGCCGCCGGACCCGTAGGCGACGCCTTCGCGGGCTGCATTCTCCCGGGCGGCGCGCATAATGCGCTGGCCCAGGCGGTCGGTGATGCGGTTCATGCGGCCCAAAGCCTCGATGTTATCTGCGGCGATCTTTGAAAACTCAACCTGTTTGCGGCCAAAGAGTTTGCGCAGATCGGGATGGGCTTTCATGATTTCATCCTTACGCAGCATGAATTCGGTAAAGCCGTCGTGATATTTCTGAGCGGCTTCGATTTTCGAATCCTGCAGGCTCAGGAAGGTTTTGGTGTCGGAAGCCTTCAGGGCTGTGGTTTCGGCAACATACACCTGGCGCAGGGCGTCGATGGTCAGCATCATTTCGTTCAATGCCTGTGACGGATCGCGGGACAGGGTCATGCCGGTGTCTTTATTGTTGTCTTTTACGGGCTTGCTCATTTTATTGACGCCTCCTGCGTTTTGATCATCTGGTCACGAACAGCCGTTGCAATTCCGATGCCACCGCGGTCGG
>JAQGJB010000089.1 GCA_028290825.1 Micavibrio sp. | reverse complement strand
GCCATCCAGCGTCTGGCGCAGATGGCGCGCGCCGCCGGGATCCACATCATCATGGCGACCCAGCGCCCGTCCGTCGATGTCATCACCGGCGTTATCAAGGCGAACTTCCCGACCCGCATTTCGTTCCAGGTAACGTCCAAGATCGATTCCCGCACCATCCTTGGTGAAGGCGGGGCGGAACAATTGCTGGGCCGCGGCGATATGCTTTACATGGCGTCGGGTGGCCGCGTCACGCGCGTCCATGGTCCGTTCGTTTCCGATGACGAAGTTGAACAGGTCGTGTCGTTCCTGAAAGCGCAGGCCGAGCCATCCTATATCGACGATGTGACCGAGGGTGGTTTTGGTGATTCCGAAATCATGGGCGCATTGTTCGGTGAGGAAGAAAGCGAAAGCGGATCGTCCGTAGACGAACTTTACGATAAGGCCGTTGCCGTCGTCGCGCGTGAACGCAAAGCCTCGACCAGCTTTATCCAGCGTCATCTGATGATCGGTTATAACCGTGCCGCAAGGATCATTGAGGAGATGGAACGGCAGGGTGTCGTGACGCCGGCAAACAGCGTCGGAAAACGCGAAGTGCTGGTCAGCGATTATTCAGATGCCTGAAATTTGACAAGCCACATGCGCAAAAAGCCGCCGCGGTTAACGGCGGCTTTTTATTTGCGGGGTTCCCTTCATCCCCTATTGACTTATTTTAATGAGAATCCTTTTTTTGCATTATCGTACAACAGGATAGACCATGGATCATGAAACCGCCCTGATTACGACGGTTGTTGCCGGCCTGGTGCTGGCCTTTATCTTTGGCCTTATCGCGCACAAACTGAAATTATCGCCGCTGGTCGGTTATCTTCTGGCGGGCATTGTCTGCGGGCCTTATACGCCCGGCCTGGTCACCGATGTCGCCATGGCGCAGCAGATGGCGGAGATTGGCATTATCCTTCTGATGTTCGGGGTGGGGATGCATTTTTCGCTGCGCGATCTCCTTGCTGTGCGGAATATCGCCCTGCCCGGTGCACTGGTGCAGATGGCGGTGGCGACATTGCTGGGCTACGGCCTCGGGTGCCTCGCGGGGTTTAATGTCGTTGAAAGCCTGATCTTCGGCTTTTCCCTGTCGACGGCCAGTACTGTCGTCCTGCTGCGGGCGCTTGAAGACCGCAATGAACTGGACAGCAAGGCGGGCAAAATTGCCATTGGCTGGCTGATCGTCGAAGATATTGCCATGGTGCTGGCGCTGGTGATCATTCCGCCTTTGCTGCAGACGGATGGTGACGCATCGTTGTATACGCTTGCCACATCCTTCCTTATAACGCTGGTCAAGATTGCGGCGTTCGTTGTGCTGATCATCGTGGCGGGGACGCGCCTTCTGCCGCCTCTTTTGACCAGTATCGCGAAAGATCCCGGCGGGGAATTGTTTACGCTCGCCGTCATCGCGGTTGCGCTTGGGGTGGCCTATATCGCCTATCACTGGTTCGGGGCTTCGTTCGCGCTCGGCGCATTCCTGGCGGGGCTGGTGCTGGGCAATTCCGATATCTCGAAGAAGGTGGCCAAAAGGTCCCTGCCACTGCGGGATATTTTCGCGGTGCTGTTCTTCGTTTCGGTCGGCATGCTGTTTGATCCGGAAATTATCCTGACCCAGCCTTTGCTGGTGCTTGGCGTCGTGGCGGTGATCATGGTGGGAAAATCGCTGGCGGCGTTGCTGATCACCAAATTATTCGGCCAGAGCCTGCGCACCGGCCTGACCATTGCGGCCAGCCTGGCGCAGATCGGCGAGTTTTCGTTTATCCTTGCCGCCATGGGAATTAAATATGAAGTTTTGTCCGGGACGGGCAGCGACCTGATCCTCGCGGGTGCGTTGCTGTCCATTGCACTCAATCCGTTCGTTTTCCTTCTGGCCGAACGGTTGAAGCCGGATCCGGTGCCAGCCCGGATTTAAAACAGGCTTCGTTGCGCGCTTTCCTGGGCGGGATAGGTTACGACGCCGTCTTCGGTTTTCGCGAACTCGCTTAAGGCATGAACCAGGAATTTACCGGCGCCCAGAATATGCCGCACCTGCATGCCGCGGGCCAGCAAGGCATCGGAGACGAGTGCGCGGTGGCAGCGCATCGGATCGGCCTCGGCGCACATGATGGCGGTGCGCGACTGCGCCGAAATATAGATAAGCGAATTAATCGCCGCCGCGAATTCCCCCGTCTGCATGTAATCGGCATACCCGCGGAAGCCGTCGCTGCGGAAGGCGGTGTTTTCCGAATCGGGCCGCGGTTCGCGCTTGCCGCCCAGCGATTTCATCGGCAGATAGGTGATATCGTTTTCGTTTAATGTTGCTGAGAGGTTCAGCAGACCGAATTGCGGATTATAACGCGATTGCGGAACAGAACGAACATCGGCAAGTGTGCGAATTTCAAATTTTTTCAGCAGGCTAATGAATTCAGCACTGGGGCGGCTGGAATGGCCGATGGTGAAAATCATGTCATCCTCCACACATACATCCTGCACAATGAAAAAACACCCCTCTGCTTAAGCCAGAGGGGTGCTTTATCTGACCGTCTTAGCGACGGAAGGTCACATAGTGTTTATGCGCTAGCGGATCATCGCGGTGTTCGCCGCCCTTGGTCGCCGCCCACCAGGCGCCAACACCGGAAACAAGCGAAATCGAAGCCGTAACGAAGGCAAAAATAATAGCCGTGTTATGACGGATACGCTCGACATCCGGCGTCACTTTTGCCACTTCCGGGTCATGCGCCGTCAGCGCCGCGAAAGCTGCGGCGACTGCTGCTGCGATGACAACCGCAATTGTTGCCGTAGCCCAGGCGAGAGCGCCATGCATGCCATCACGGGTTTCGCGTTCGTGTTCGCTGCTATAGGCGACAGGTGCACGCAGACGTCCGGCCAGATAACCCCCGGCAAAAGACGACGAAACCTGTACCCACAGCATCCAGCCACCGATGGCAAGCGCGCCGCCGGAGGTCAGTTCTTCCGTGCGGTACGGGGAATGCAGGGCCAGGCCAATGGCCGCACCGAACTGCATCAATACTGTGGAAATGGCTAACGCCAGAACTGCGCCCGCAAGAATGGCGCTCCACTCAACATAGGAACCACAGCTGCCTGTGGCGGATCTTTGATCGTTAAGCATGAAATTCTCCTGAAAATCATAATATGTTGAATGGGGTTTAGTAATGCGGCGCGAGGCCAACAAATGACAGAACCGCCATAACGACGACGACTAATCCGACCAGATAGATAACTTGATTCATTTTTTGCTCCTGTTGTTGTGTGTATGTATATACCGGGACAACTAACCGGACTGGACAATTAAAGTTCCCCGCTTAAAGCGACTTAGTTTCACTATCCACGTCATCCGGCAGGTCGTTTTTCAAGGATATTTCCGGCATCCACAGATCGCTGACCGTCAGGGTCAGGAATATATATAAAGTGGCCAGGATACCCATCAGGTAGTAGCCGCAGCCAAAGGCCACGCCGATCCCGCCGCAGGCCCATACAGTCGCACCGGTGGCCGTGCCGATTACGCGGTTTTCGCGCTTGAGGATTGTTGCACTGCCCAGAAAGGCGATGCCCATCAGGACGCTCTGCACCGCGCGGGTGGGGTCAATGCCAAGGCCCGGCTCGTTCAAGGGCAGGTCCGCCGCCAGTTGCAGCATGATCATGACAGCCAGCGCCCCGGTTACGGCAACGATTATATTGGAGCGAAAATCCAGTGGTTTTTTCTTGATATTCCGCTCCAGCCCCAAAGCCGCGCCGGCAAGGCCCGCCAGGCCCATGCGCAGAATTATGTCGAGGACAGCGATTTCTTCCATGCATCATCAACGCAACGGGGTGAAAAGAGGTTCCCTGCCAGAGTTTGCAGAACGCCGCCCCATGCCTTATATTAAGGAGAACTGGAGATAAATAAGATGAAAGCCCTGAAATCGGAACGCGCCCGCGAATACATCCGCCAATCGGGCCTGACCGATCCGGAATCGGCGCTGCGCAATATCATGCGGGCAGCAACCCGCGCCAGCTATGAGACATCTGCCCCCGCCGTCATCCCGGCGACAGAGACAGTGCCCGGGCACATCATTCACGTGCAACTGGCGCATAAGGCAAACTACAAAACCGGACCTTAAGGCGTCAAGGCGATCCGGATAATATTTCCCATGTCGGGCGGCGGTGTCGCGTGGTCCTTTACAGGGTCGAGCAGCACCCAGTTTTCCCCGCCATACCCGTCCAGCGGATAGAATTTCCCTTTGTAACCGAGGCCCCCGCTGCCCTTCGCCCAGGGGCCCAGATAAATGTAATCGACGTCGCCGCGCGCCCTCGCCATTTGAACGAGGCTGAGTATAGCGAAGGTGCCGTAGCTTTGTTTTGCCTGTGGCGCGCGGTCATAATAATTATTGCCGACGATCAGCGCGCTGCCGCAATCCTCGTAATAAAGAACCCCGGCCAGCCCGGCGGGGCCCTGCAACACCTGCATCTTCTGCCATTCCTGCATACGGGCTTTGAATTCGGATCGGGAAAGGCGGACCTCCAGCGGGAAGCGGGATTTCTGGTAGACCTCATAGAGACCGAACTGATCGTCGCCGGTCAGCGTATCATTGTAGGTGACGCGGATTGCGGCATGCCGTTGCATGACACGCAGGCGGCCTTCCGGAACGGGGAAATCCCGCACCGGAATGCGCACCTGCACGCAGGCCCGGCAAGCACCGCAATCATTCATGGTGACACGGTGCGCCCCGCCCCATAATTCAAATCCGTTTTCCACGGCGGCGCGCAGGAAATTCCGGCGGTAGGTTTTATCGCCGTATTCATTATTGGTGTAAATGACGGCGTTGCGGTGCTGATCCCTCAGATAGGTGCAACGCGGATCGGCGTTGCCACGCGCGTCGTGGTCCCTGACCAGACGAAAAACCCGGTTATTGGCCAAACTTATATCCCTGTCTGTTTTTTAAAGTCTTAAAACCATCCATAGGACTGTTTAAGCGCAGTGGCAAATATTTTTCAGGGCCAGCCTTGCAACGCAGCATCAGGCCGCTATCTTGTTGGCCAGAATGACGATTTCACCAGAGGAAAAAATCACATGATTCCCGCCAAAGCCTATGCCGCCCAGAATGCAAAATCCCCCCTCGCCCCGTGGTCGTTTGAACGCCGCGATGTCGGTCCGGATGATGTGCTGATCGATATTGCCTATTGCGGAGTGTGCCATTCGGATATCCATCAGGCGCGCAATGAATGGGGCGGGGCGACGTTCCCGATGGTGCCCGGCCATGAAATCGTCGGCACCGTGGCGCAGGTCGGTGCGAATGTAAAAAAATTCAAGGCGGGCGACCGCGTCGGTGTCGGCTGCATGGTCGATTCCTGCCGCGAATGCGCGCAGTGCAAGGCCGATCTGGAACAGTTTTGTGAAAAAGGCATGTCGGGGACCTATAACGGTTTTGAACAGGACAAAAAAACCCCGACCCAGGGCGGATATTCCGACAAGGTCGTGGTGACACAGGATTTTGTGTTAAGCATTCCGGATAACCTGCCGCTCGATGCTGCCGCGCCCCTGCTCTGCGCCGGGATTACCACCTATTCGCCTTTACGCCACTGGAAGATCGGCAAGGGTGATAAGGTCGGGATTATCGGCCTTGGCGGCCTCGGCCATATGGGCGTCAAGTTCGCAGCGGCGTTCGGTGCGGAGACGTATGTCATCACCACATCGCCGGGCAAGGCCGAAGATGCGAAGCGTCTTGGCGCGGTCGGCACGGTTGTTTCGAAGGACAAGGACGATCTGGCGAAGCACGCGGGCAGTTTCGATTTCTTGCTCTGCACGGTCGCCGCTGAGTATGATCCGGGGCTTTATCTGGGCCTTCTCAAGGTTGACGGGACTATGGCGGTGGTCGGCGCGCCGGACAAACCACTGAACCTGCATCTGTTCTCGGTGATTATGGGGCGCAAGACGCTGGCCGGATCGTTGATCGGCGGGATTAAAGAAACGCAGGAAATGCTCGATTTCTGCGGCGAACACAATATCGTCTCCGATATCGAGGTTATCAATATCCAGCAGATTAACGAAGCCTATGAACGGATGATCAAATCCGATGTCCGTTACCGTTTCTCGATCGACATGAAATCGCTGGCGGCGTAGGAAAAGCCCTTTTTACGACTTTCTTTTGACACCATGTTTCGGTACATATGGTGATATGAAACATGCATTTTTGACGACGGGTTTTGTGCTGGCTCTGGGGCTGTCGGGGGGATTTGTCTCCGCCGCCGCAGCGCAGGAGGCTAAGACCGTCGCTCCCGTGGCTGCAACGCCTGTGGGACAGATGAGTGCGGGGGATACGATTGCGGATTATGCACCGCTTGTGAAACAGGCCGGGGATTACCTCAACGACCTGACAACGATGAAGGCCCGGTTCCTCCTCACCTCCGCTGACGGGACGCAACAGATCGGCACGTTCTACCTTGATCGTCCGGGACGCCTGCGTTTTGAATACGATCCCCCGGCCAAGGATTTTATCGTGGCCGACGGCATCCTGATTTATTTTTATGATGCGCAGCTGAAGCAGCAATCGAACGCCCCGATCGGCCAGACCCTTGCCGATTTCCTGCTGCGGAAAAATATCAAGCTGAGCGGCGATATCAAAGTCGACCGCGTCATGCGCGGCGGCAACCTGTTGCAGATTACAGTGCGGCAGGGAAAAGATCCGGGGGCCGGATCGCTCACGCTTGGTTTCACCGAAAACCCGTTGCAGCTGAAAAAATGGCGCGTGGTCGATGCCCAGAACCAGACCGTCGAGGTTGAGTTGTTCCAGATGGAAACCGGACTGGCGCTGGACAGCAAACTGTTCGTCTATCACGATCCCAATCCGAAAAAGCGTATCAATGACTAAACCCGCCAGCACCCCTGCGGCGCTACCGGCCCTCGTCGATTCGGTTGACGATGTGCATCATGATATCCGCATCATCCGCCTCCGCCCGACTGGCGGGCCGTTCGCATGGGCGGCGGGGCAGTATATGGAACTGACCTTCGCCGGCTTTCAGCCGCGCCCCTATTCCATCGGTTCGGCACCGCATAGCGGCCTGCCTGAATTTCATATCCGCCGCGCCGGGATCAACGGCGTCAGCCAGCATGTCGCCAATACGGTAAAGCCCGGCGATACCGTTGTTTTGCGCGGGCCGTTCGGCGATGCGGGGATTATTCCGGGTGATACCATGCCGCTCTTGCTGGTTGCGGGGGGGATGGGATTGCCGCCGATGAAGGCGATGATTGACGACGCCCTGCACCGCAACGATACGCGGCGCATGACGTTATACTGGGGCACACGCACGCCCGAAGAAATGTACCTGATGGATTATTTCACACAGCTTGCCGCCGGGAATGCGCATTTCAAATTCGTTCCTGTTATCGGCGGGGAAGTCAGCAAGGAAATCGTCAATGAAGGCAATCTGGCCGGCATGCGTCTTTATCTTGCCGGGCCGCCGCCGATGATCCATGCATCGGTCACCGCAGCCTTGAAAAACGGCGCGCAGATCAACCTGATCCACAGCGACGATGTGCCGACCCTCAACCTGTTCCGCAATCCGGGACCGTGATGGAATTAAAGGCATGAGCGCATTCCAGCACCGACCGCAACGCGAAGACTCGCCGCTCGATCAACTGATCCGTGCTCTGGCCAGCCTGCCGGGTCTTGGCCCGCGTTCTGCGCGGCGCATCGCCCTGCATCTGCTGTCCCGGCGCGATACCGCCCTCAATCACCTGACGCAGGCGCTGACGCTTGCCGCCGATCAGATCAAGCCATGCAATACCTGCGGTAATCTGGATGTCACCGATCCCTGCCGCATCTGCGCCGCACCGGACAGGGCGCGGGGACAGATCTGTGTGGTGGCGGGGGTTTCCGATCTCTGGGCCATCGAACGCACCGGGGCGTATCGCGGGCAATATCATATTCTGGGGGGGCTTCTTTCCGCACTCGACGGGGTGCGGCCCGAGGACCTGACCATTCATAAACTGATCGACCGGGTTAACGGCGGCACCACCACCGAAATCATTATGGCCCTGTCGGCCACCGTTGACGGTCAGGCGACGGCGCATATCATCGCCGACCGCCTGAACCATCTGCCGAATACGGCGGAGATCAAAATATCACGCCTGGCACACGGCATTCCGGTGGGGGGTGATCTTGATTACCTTGATGACGGAACCATCGCCACCGCGATGAAATCACGCCTCTGATTTCTATTCCTTCTCGGACACATAAACGGTGCAGTCACTGCTGACGCGCATGACGGCGATATGTGTGTAGTGCGGAACTTTTCCACCGCCGAGGGAAAAATCGTAATACACACCCGACGGGAAATAATGATCGAGCGCCGAGGCCGTAACACCCGATGTGCCGAAGCGCACAAAGACAGGCCCCGTGGCGTAGAGGCTGACCACTTTCGTATAGGCACTGAACGCGGTGCTGTTCCGGGCGGAACTGGCCGTTACGGCAATGGCGTGGGCGCCGCCGCCCGATCTCAGGCGAATCGCCGGTATGGGGTTATTGTCGTCGTCGAGGGGAAGAATTGTCGGCATGTTAAAATCCTTTCAGGCAAAAAAATGCGCCCGGCGCAGGGGAGCTGCGCGGGCGCTTGGTTGATACATCAAATCTCTTGATCGTTTTATTATGTTCTGGTTTTGTTCTTTTGTCAAGGCAAACAAGAAAACTTAGAAATGTCTTTAATTTTCAATAGTTTAAAGTGGCGACGCCATACCCGCCAGCATGCCGCCACCCGCACCGGGGTTCATCATATGGTCGGCATGCTTTCCGCCAATCGGCAGGTCGATCAGGGTGACGTAAAGCTGCACCTTGGTGCCCCCGGCCATGGCCAGATCATCATTCTTACTGAGGGCTTCGGCAAAGCGGTTTGCAGCCTCGAGCGGTTCGGTTTCATATTGGGGACGCTGCAACATCAGGCAGTATTCGGCCTTGCCGGTCTGGGCGATGATGTCGCTCTGGCGGCGCAGGCGCACGAGGGTCTGCGACAGTTTCGCGGCGACAGTGTTGGCGATATAGGGACCATCCATCGTGAAAATTTCATTGAAATTGGCGATGCCGATGAACACCTGGAACGACCGTTCACCGTAACGGTCGGCGCGGTCTAGGCCCGAGAGGAACAATTGATTGAACGCTGATTTGGCGATGACGCCGCCGGCGCTCGGGAAATCCTCGGACTCATCGCCGATGCGGCGGATCAGTTTGGTGAGGCGTTCGGCGCTGTCCACCATCTTCTCCAGTGCCGATGAATCAAGGGGTTTCAGCAATACGTCATTGGCCCCCGCGCGCAGGGCTTCCTCGCGGTCGATGCTTTGCGACATCAGGACGATATAAGGGTAATCACGCACCGAACGGCGGATGCCGAGAATGACCGGGCGCGCATTGGTGAGTGGGGAAGGGTCGATAAAGATCACATCGAATTTTTCGATGCCGAGGCGTTCGATGGCATTATTCTTGACGGCCTCCACCACGACCGTATGGCCATAAGCCTGCAGCTTGTTGCTGATCAGCTGGGTGGTGACGGTGTCGCGGTCGATGACGAGAATTTTCATGATTGAATCCTGAGCGGGTCCGGAAATGCACTTAAGAATAAAGCACGGTTATTCTAACCGATTGATGCAGTGTGCCAAAGGGGAATTAAGAAATATTGAAGATGACCGGAAATCAGGGAACGGGCCGAATATTAACCATTTGACATCTGCTCCGGCCTTCGCTACAAACTGTGCCGTTACCAACGGTATTACCGTAAACCTGTTGCCCAGGTGGCGGAATTGGTAGACGCACACGGTTCAGGTCCGTGCGCCTTAACGGGCATGAAAGTTCGAGTCTTTTCCTGGGCACCATTTTTGGCTTTTCGAGCTATGGATGCCAGACCACCTCCCGGTGGACTGGCAGACATATGCATTAGCTGGCTTTTTCAATCTTCCAAAATGATCTTCTATCGCGGCTATAAAGCTGTGATGTTGCTTTGCGTGTTCGTTAGGTCATCTCAGAAATTGTCGGCTGTGCGGGTGTGAAGTCAAGTTCGCGCCGCAAGTGCAGATAGAAAAATTTGATATTGGTTCTGTTAAGAGAATACTTCGAAAATGGCGAGCTTGTTTCGAGCGGGCTGCCCATGACGAACGGTCCGGATATCGAAAAAATACGTGCTATTGCCTTCACAATTACTTGGTCCGTAGGCGGATGGGCGAGCGCTTGTTTAACGCGTTGAGGGAGGGCGTCAACGCCTGTCGCACCACCGAAGAACTCGGTAAAAAAGCTGTTGCCAAGCGTCAAAGACGGCTTTCCTTTGAGAAAGGCTTCTAGCGTTGCCGTTCCGGTAACCGAGAAAACAATATCCGCCTTCTCAATAATTTCTTCCGACGGCATGTTATAGCGGGCCAGCAAAATTCCTGCCTTCTTTTGGAACGACAGGAGAAAACCCGGCCAGCGGACACCGATACAGGCTGGGTGCTCCTTAACGACGAGCATCATATCCGACGGGAGCGCGAAACGGATCGCATCGATCGCGCGCATTTGATCAATAAAATAAGGTGCGGGCGTATTAATAGATGCCTCAGGTGTATACTGCATGGGATAATAAGCAAACCGCTTCGGCAGTTTATCGATAGACTTGATGTCATAGATGCGCCGATTGATCCATGCCTTTACATCACGATAGAGATTTGCACTTAACGGCAAGTTGAAGAATATTGCGGCCCGCAATACTTCCCATTCCCGCATATCCGGCTCATCAGCCATACGCCTGAAAACGCCGTATATGCGGCGCAAGAGACCAATCCTAGGAAACGGCCATGTTTCATCCGGCACGTTTATAAGTTCAGAAGGAATCATGACGGCGCCGGTCTGACCGCTTCTAAATCGCTGCAGGAAGCTCTCGGCTTTGGCCTGGGCTGCCTTGGATACGGGACGACCCGGGGGTAAAGTTGCAAGGTGGTCCGGTGAGAAAAATGTCTCGGCTAGGTGGCGGGTATGAATAGGCATGAGCACTGGTATTCCCAGTTCCTTGCTTACTGAAAGCATCGTCATGCCATCCATGCCTTCAATCTGACCAAACAGAACATGCGTTGGCTTACGCTTTTGCATGAATTCCTTGACGGACAAATACATTGCAGCCGCGCCCCTGACCTGCAAATGAGCTTTCTTGCCTTTTATCAGGCGTTTTTCACTTTCAATATTCCGGTATATATTCCCTTCATAATTTGAAAGCCGGTCGAGTAGATCGGGTAAGTCGAGATAATTCTTCATGTCGTTCTGAAGGTAAAGAACCGCATCCGGACCAAGAAGATCCTGAAAAATTTTGACATAGTGCCCGGTCGTGCAAATGATGCTCCATTCGATCGAATCATCGCCGGCGGCACGCGCATGTTCTATCAGCGCTTTGAAGTTCAGAGGGAACGAGCCAAAGCCCTGGAGTAATATATGCTTCTTGTCTGTCATGGGTCTCGGTTGCTGTTTGAAGTTTCTATGTGTTACTAAACGCTATGCTCTTGCGAGAGCTTTGCTACTATAATCCCATCTTCTAGTTGGCCGTTCAAAAAATAATGCCCCTTCATGATACCTTCTTGTCGGAATCCTGAATTTAAAAATGCTTTCGTTGATGCTTTATTGCTTGCATACATCCCTGCGTATAGGCGTCTTAAGCCAATCTCGCCAAACGCGAATGCAGACAATCCTTTAATTGCCTCCGAAGCATAGCCTTTGCCCCAGGAATTTCGGTCACCAATCATGATGCCGATATCGGCACGAGCATAGCGACGATTCAGGCTACCCAGCTTTATATTGCCAATATGTTTGTTCTCATCAGACTTTAAAAAAATCCCCATCAACAAATCATTGTCAGACAAAAACATGGCTTCAACAAACTGTGAGAGACTCTCCCGAGAGTATTTTGTATGGCGGATTTCCAGATACTGTGTGATATCAGTGTCGTTCAGCCACCCCCAATAGTCCTCAGACATATTTTCAGCCGTCAGAGTTTTAATAACGAGGTTATCTGTTGCTATGGATGTAAGATACTTTGCCAGCGGGATCATCGTAGCCAGATGTCTTTCAATACTCGTCATAATCGAGCGTTATCCATTTTGAGAATGCGCTATGCGAATAGCAAGATTGCGTACCGCGTTCTTAGCATACCATGTTAATATTTTTCAAGATAATATGCGGGCACAAGCGCTAGATTGAAATCAGTTTGGGTTCTAAATTAGTAAAAATAAATCGAGAAATTTTCATTAGAGCGTCAATATGCAAATATAAACACGCCCTGCTGTTGACGAATTATCCTTTAAAAGCCTACAACTAGCGCCAGAGACAGACCTCGCCCGTAAAATAAAATGAGATATTTATGACAATCACGCTTCATCAGGGCGATATTCCCGCAAATCTAACTTTTGGCACTTCCGTTGCGGTCGATACCGAGGCGATGGGCCTCAATAACCTGCGCGACCGCCTTTGCCTGGTTCAGCTTTCCGCCGGGGACGGCAATGCGCATCTGGTGCAGTTCAGGGCCGGTGAATACGACGCGCCTAATCTGAAAAAGATGCTGGCCGATCCGAAGACGACCAAGATCTTCCATTTTGCACGTTTCGATTATGCGATTTTGAAACATTACCTCGGGGTGGAATGCACGCCTCTGTTCTGCACCAAGATCGCGTCACAGCTTTGCCGCACCTATACTGACAAGCACAGCCTGCGCGTCCTGTGCCAGGAACTGATCGGCGTCGAGCTGAACAAGCAGCAGCAAACGTCGGACTGGGGTCAGGCTACCTTGACAGAAGACCAGAAAATCTATGCCGCCAACGATGTGCTTTACCTGCATGCCCTGAAAGCGAAACTGGACATGATGCTGGAGCGTGAGCACCGTACGGCGCTGGCCCGGTCAGTCATCGATTTTATCCCAACCCGCGCCAGCCT
>JAQGJB010000084.1 GCA_028290825.1 Micavibrio sp. | reverse complement strand
AGGAAAACTCGTGTGCGGCGCAGAAGGGAAACGGCCTTCAATAGTTCGTTCGTCGGTTTTGAACGATTTTGTAATGCGACACATCACCTTTAAAGCCCAGTTCCCGTTCGATATTTCAATGTCCTTCATTTCGTTTCGCGCTTTTCTCTCCTTCGTCATCCCGGACTTAATCCGGGATTGGTTGCTAAGGCCGACTGTATTTGGCACCAACCCCGGATCAAGTCCGGGATGACGGGTGGTGGGTGTAGTGAGAGACGTTAAACCATAGTATCTGCCCCGCACTTCATCTCCGGGGCCAATGGACCGGGCAGGGTTCCTCTGAAACGAGGGAGAGTGACCGATACTGTCATCTTCCCCGCGTTCAGTTAACCGGAACGATCCGTGGGAAAAGAAGCGTATGCTTTATTCCGGTTTGCCTCTAACCAGACAAACAGGCACGGGCGCCCGTAAAAGCGCTGTCGTTGCGGCACTGTTTCAGCCGCGGGGTAGCTACCGGAATTAAGCTTATGAGAACAAGCTGAAAATGTCAAGGAAAATATTCCCAACAGGCGCAGCGGTGGCAGCAAAGAAGCGTGTTAGACAGGCACGCCAAACAGATCATATTCATCCGCATCTTCAATCAGGACATCGATAATATCGCCCTGCTTCACATCGCTAGGCACATCACGCAGGAAAACCTTGCCATCAATCTCAGGGGCATCGGCCATGGAGCGACCATCGGCCCCCCCTTGACCATCAACGATATCGATGATGACCTTCAGGGTTTTGCCGATCTTGGCCTGCATGCGCACGGCGGAAATCTCAGCCTGGACGGCCATGAAGCGGTCGTAACGGTCCTGCTTGACCTCTTCCGGGACGGCGCCTTCGATTTCATTCGCGGGCGCGCCTTTGACGGCTTCGTATTTGAATGCGCCGACGCGGTCGAGTTGTGCGTCGCGCAGGAATTGCAGGAGGATTTCAAAATCTTCCTCCGTCTCGCCGGGGAAGCCGACGATGAAGGTGGAGCGGATGGTCAGTTCCGGAACGGCTTCGCGCCATTTTTTAATACGGTCGGCAATCTTCTCGATATTGCCCGGACGCTTCATCAGTTTCAGGACGCGCGGGCTTGCATGCTGGAACGGGATATCGAGATAGGGGAGGATTTTTCCGGCGGCCATCAGGGGAATGACATCATCGACATGCGGATATGGGTAAACGTAATGCAAACGCACCCACACGCCCATTTCACCGAGGGCTTCGCACATATCATAGAACTTGGCCTTGACGCGTTTGCCCTTCCACGGGGATTCTGCGTATTTGATATCGACGCCGTAAGCGGAGGTATCCTGCGAGATGATCAGCAGTTCCTTGACGCCATTGGCGGCGAGCTTTTCAGCTTCGAACAATACATGGTGGACCGGACGGGACACGAGGTCGCCGCGCAGTTTTGGAATGATGCAGAACGTGCAGCGATTATTGCAGCCTTCGGAAATTTTCAGGTAAGCGTAATGACGCGGGGTCAGGCGCAACCCCTGCTCCGGCACCAGATCGACGAACGGATCGTGAACCGGCGGCACCGCCTTGTGCACGGCGTTGACGACGTCTTCATATTGTTGTGGCCCGGTGATGGCGAGGACGGACGGGTGAACGCTTTCGATCTGTTCCGGTTCTGCGCCCATGCAGCCGGTGACAATCACCCGGCCATTGCCCTGAAGGGCATCGCCGATGGCGGCGAGGGATTCTTCTTTAGCAGAGTCCAGGAAGCCGCAGGTGTTGACGATGACGACATCCGCGCCCTCATGCGTGGCGGAGAAATCGTAACCTTCGGACCGCAATTGCGTCATGATGCGTTCGGAATCGACCAGCGCCTTGGGGCAACCAAGGCTGACCATGCCGATTTTCGGGGCGACTTTGACTTCTTTCATAGGGGCGCTCATGGGCAGCGTTGTACAGCAAACAGGGCCGAAAAGTCGAGATTTTTCGACATTTTCCTTGCCACTACACCCCGCCTCATGTTTCCATGAATGCATAAAGACAATTGTGAGACGAAAATGACAACCCTTTGGACATGCATGACCATCCTTGAAGGTCGAGGTTTTACCGGTTCCGGTAACGCCAAAGCACCGTCCTATGCCGCGCAAAAACCGGCATATAAAGGGTTGATAGTCTAGTCAAACAACTGTCAGCCCCGCAAAAAGCGGAAAGGCTGACAGTCTTTAACCCCCGAAAACAATCGGTTCGCCTGTCAGACCTTTCCCGAAACATGGAGAAGGAGACGAATAATGCCAACAACAAATCATGGCGAAAGCAAAACAGGCCACATCCTGATGGATCTGCCGATGCCAATCTATACGCCGCGCCTGATCATCAGGCCGGTAAGGACGGGCGATGCGCCGTAGATTCATGCCGCTAAAATGGAAACCTGGGATGAAATTCATGCCTGGATGCCGTGGGCCAAAGGTGTGGAGACACTGGATGAAATGGAAATCATCGTTCGTAAAAATCACGCAAAATTCATTCTGCGTGAGGATTTCATGATGATCGCATGTGAGCGCGACACAAACCGCCCGGTGGTTTTTACAGGTATCCACGATATCGACTGGGAAACCCGCCGCATGGAGACAGGTTACTGGTGCCGCAAATCGGCGATGGGCATTGGCCTTGTAACCGAAAGCACGAACGCGATGGTGCGTTATGCGTTCAATATTCTGAACGCACGGACGGTCGCAATCTGCCACGCACACGACAATGTCAAAAGCCGTCGTGTGATTGAAAGGCTGAACTTCCATTATGAAGGCCGCCTTCGGAACGCGACACTAACCCCGGACGGGAAAATTCACGACCATATTTGGTATAGCCACACGGATGTGAATGACCTGCCGCCACTCGACGTAACATGGGGAGGACCATGATGGATAAGAATGTGAAAAGCATCGCCGATCATAATGCCAGATTGCTGAATATCTTTTCAGTCTGTCAGGGTTTGATCTTTGTTCTGCCCGTGTTGTTGCTGTATTACCGCGACAAGGTCGGTCTCGGCTTTCAGGAACTGATGATCGGGGAGGCGGTGTTCTCCACGGTTATCCTGACCTGCGAGGTTCCGACCGGCTGGCTGGCTGATCACTGGAAGCGAAAATATGTTCTGGCTCTGGCGGGGGTGACAGGCATGATCGCCTACACCCTGCTGCTGACGGCGCATAGTTTTGTGGCGACGGTTGTGGCGCAGGGGGCCATCGGGGTCGGCGTCAGCCTTGTCTCGGGCACATTATCGGCCATCCATTATGATTCTTTATTGATGGAGAATCGCGTCGATGAATACCGCAGGCAGGAGGGACGGAGGCATGGCCTCGCTTTGCTCTCGGTCGGGTTTTCGTCGCTGCTGGGCGGGTTTCTGTATGGGATCAATCACGACCTGCCCCTTATCGGCACGATTCTGGCCGATGCCGGTCTGGTTGTGACGGCGTTGCTGATGCGGGAACCTGTGCGGGTGAGATCGACCGAGCGGCGCAATCCGTTCGTCACGATGGCGCAGACGATGAAATACGCGCTTCACGGTCACCGTGAGGTTGCGGAAATCATTTTCTCTGCCGCCGCGCTGTTCGGCACCACCAAGATGCTGATGTGGGCGCAGCAGCCTTACTATATCGCCATCCATCTGGATGAGAAATGGTTCGGCGTTCTGCTGGCTCTCGGCTTCCTCGCGGGGTCGGCGGCCAGCCAGCTGGGTCACAAACTCGATCATCGCTTCCGCAGCCGGACGGTTCTGTTCGGCATGACGATTGCGGTGATTGTGATCTGTGGCTTAAGTGCCGCGCTGCATTCGCTGGCGGGGGCCGTTCTGCTGCTGGCCGGTTCGACATTCTGGGGTCTTGGCTGGCCCCGGGTTCAGGACGCCCTGAACGGCTGCGTCGATTCGGGACGGCGGGCGATGGTGCTGTCGACCTGCAGCCTGATGATTCATGTGGTGTTTGTGCCCCTGAGCCTTGTTGTCGGGAAGGTATCCATGCTGTACGGCGCGGAAGCCGCAGTCCTGAGCCTCGTCGTTGTGCCTGCTTTTGCGGCGCTGGCTCTGTTGTGCATGACGATCCGCGAAGCCCGCAGCAGGGAAGCCGCTGCGCTTTAAAAACCTGAGCAAAAGCCCGGCACCATAAAGTGTGCCGGGCTTTTGTTATGAGGCAGATCAAGCACTTACCGGGGAACAGGGATTCCGGCCCTTCTTTTTTAATAGGCTGGCATCGCCGTTCCGTGGTATTATTTTATTTAATCATAATAAAGGGTTGCAGGTGAAAGCCCCCTCCCTTTCGGTGTCGTGCGGGAAGAATGCAAAAACTGTTTCATAAACTGACATTGCGCTTTGCGATCCTCCTCGCTGCGGGAGTGATTGCATTTTCGACGGCATCCTATGCTGACGACCCGCTTTGCGATGGCGCGCTCTGGACCCAGATGACGCAACGCGCGCGCCTCAACGGACAGCAGGATATTTCGCGCGCTGAAAACCTTATTTACAAAGCCGACTCGATTCTCGAATACACCTGCCTGCAGCAATTTACGGACTATGTGCCGACCCATGTCTCCTATTACATGAACCCGACCCTTGCAGGCGGCGCCATCAATGGCATCATCAGCAACTGGATCAGCAGCAATTACGGACACACATATCTGGGCGGCCGTAACGGGGCCGATCCTGCGGCCAATGCGGGCGGCGGCGATTACAATTGCAATACCATGGACTATGTCTGGAAGATCGCGAAATGCCTGCATGCCGGCGACCTGGCCCCGCAGGACAATCTTGGCGGCGTCTATGAGTTTCTGACCGCCCCCGACAGCCGCATGTTGCCAAGCGCCTGCACCGGCCCGTCAACCGCAACACTGGGTAACGCGCCGGTCGCGGCAGCCACGCAGATCACCCTGCCCCCGCCCCTTGCCGCCACCGATTGCGGCACAGTCATTCCGACTGGCACCGTGGTCAACCTGACCGAAACGGCAGATACAGCCTTTGGCAGCGCCTTCCCGCAGCTGGCCAGCAGCAACCGCAGATATAACGAAAAAATCTGTGCGAACCCGGCCTGCCATTACGTGCCGACCGATGTGGATGCCGGATCATGCATGCCGCCGCAGTAGTCAGACACCATAAGATTATTCAGAAATCCAGCATGACGATCACGGGGACATGCCCCCTTCTGACCGCGGCGCGATCAGAAGTCTAAATCTACGATCACGGGGACATGATCGCTCGGCTGCGTCCAGTCGCGGGCGGACTGCAGGATCTTGTGCGATTTCAGGTACGGCACCAATGGCTGCGTCACCCAGATATGATCGAGGCGGCGGCCCCGGTTTGATTTTTTCCAGTCGCGGTTGCGGTAAGACCACCATGTGTAGCATTTCTGGTCTTCCGGCACGAAATGGCGGATGGCGTCGTGCCAGTCTAACGACTTGAACATTCTGCCCAGTTTTTCAACCTCGACCGGCGTATGCGACACCACATCCAGCAATTGTTTGTGCGACCACACATCCTGTTCCAGCGGCGCGATGTTAAAATCGCCAAGCGCCATGACGGGCGAATCCAGATCGCATTCCTTTTTGAACCACTTGGCCATTTCGTCGACGAAGCCGAGCTTGTGCGCGAATTTTTCGTTCACAGCCGGGTCGGGAATATCGCCCCCCGCCGGAATGTAAAGACAATGGATCTGCAGCGGTTTTTTGAACGTCGGCGTTTTGATGTTGACCGCGACATGGCGGCAGTCTTCCTTGCCCACGCGGTGATGGATATGGGTCTCGGTGAACGGCAGCCGCGAGAGAATGGCGACGCCGTTATACCCCTTCATGCCGTGGATATGCGTGTGCCCGTACCCGTCCTTGACCAGGTCGTCGAGCGGAAAAAGATCGTCCGGTGTTTTTGTTTCCTGGAGGCAGATGACATCAGGCGCTTCCTCGCTGATCAGTTTCCTGAGCAAGGGCAGGCGCAGACGCACAGAGTTGATGTTCCAGGTCAGGACTTTCATCAGAAGGGCAGCTTCATGCCCGCGGGAAGACCCATACCCGCCATCATTTGTTTGGTCTCTTCTTCCATGCGGGCTTTACCGGTTTCGACTGCGGAATTGACCGCGACGATGATCAGGTCTTCCAGCGTTTCGCCGTCATTGGGGTTGATGACGCTCGGGTCAATCGTGATCTTGCGCATCGTTTGCGCGCAGGTCATAACCACCGTCACCAGCCCGCCGCCTGCGGAACCGGTGACTTCGGTATCACTGAGGCGGTCCTGCATCTCGGCCATGCGCTCCTGCATGACCTGGGCCTGTTTCATCATTTGCGCGATATTCATGCTCTAGTCCTCTTTTCTTGTCTGTATATCAAGGTGGGTTCCGGGAAACATCTGCAGCACCCGGGCCACCAGCGGATTGGCCCGCGCGACATCAAGACGGCGTTCATGCGCGGCGGCGCGCTGTTCCTGCAATGTTGCCTCACCGGCAGCACCGGAGATCGTGATCATCCAGCGTTCGCCGGTCAGCCGCGTCAGCGCCCCCTGCAGTTCCTGCGCGAGCTTCGGATGCGCATCGGGATGCAGGCGCATTTCGATGCGCCCCTGCTGAAACTTCACCAGATGCGCGTAGCTGATAATCTGGTTCGCCCACATCATTTCACGGTTCTGTTCCAGAAACGAAACCACATCGGTCAGCGTCGAGAGGGCTACCGCCTGCTGTACCTGCTCAACCGGCATTTCGGCCGGGGCGGCAACCGCCATCACCGGTGCACCGCCAGAGACAGCGCGTAGCGCCACAGGTTCCGGGGAACGCGCGCCGGAAGGCACGGAACCGGCGGGCGCGGATTGTCCGGCAGGCTGATCCTTCAGGCGCTTAATCAGATCCGCCGGATCGGGAAGATCGGCCGCATAGATCAGGCGGATAATAACCATCTCGGCCGCCGATTGCGGGTTCGGCGCGGTATTCACCTCGGCCAAACCCTTCAGCAGAATCTGCCAGGCGCGGCCCAGTGTCGGCATCGACATCTTACCAGAGAGATCAAACGCGCGTTCCAGCCCTTCCGGCGAAAGCCCGGACGCCATATCGCGCGTCTTCGGCGCAACGCGCAGGCGCGTCATCAAATGGGTCAATTCAAGCAGGTCATTGACAACCACATCGGCATCGGCCCCCAAACGGTGCAGTTCGGCCAGCCCGTCCAGCGCCTCTGCGGCCTCCCCTTTGAGCGCATGTTCCAGCAGATCGAGAACCCGGCCACGGTCCGCAAGACCGAGCATATCCTGCACCTGCCCCCCCGTAACGGCGACGCCGCCGGAGAGCGCCATGGCCTGATCGAGAATGGAAAGACCGTCACGCACCGAGCCGTCCGCGGCCCGGGCGATCATGGTGATGGCGTCGGCATCGACCGCCACGCCTTCCTTGGCGCAGATGGAGGTGAAATGTTTTTCCAGCACGGGCACTTCAACCCGGCGCAGATCGAAACGCTGGCAACGGGACAGAACCGTCACCGGGACCTTGCGGATTTCAGTGGTGGCGAAGATGAACTTCACATGCGGCGGCGGTTCTTCCAATGTTTTCAGCAGGGCGTTGAATGCACTCTTCGATAGCATATGGACTTCATCGATGATGTAGATCTTGTAGCGCGCCGAGGTCGGGGCGTAGCGCACACCGTCCAGAATGGCGCGGATATCGTCAACGCCCGTATGGGATGCCGCATCCATTTCCAGCACATCGGGATGGCGCCCCTCGGCGATCGACTGGCATTCCCTGCAATCCGACGTATCGCCGGTGGTCGGCCCGGCCTTGCCATCGGCCCCGGTGTAATTCAGCGCCTTGGCGATGATCCGCGCCGTGGTGGTTTTACCCACACCGCGCACCCCGGTCAGGATAAAGGCGTGGGCGATACGGTTGGATTCAATCGCATTCTTCAGCGTCCGAACAAGCGCATCCTGGCCAATCAGTTCATCAAAGCTGGCCGGACGGTATTTGCGGGCAAGAACGCGGTATTCGACTGATGGCTCGCTCATATCCTGCTCCAGAAAAAGTGAAAGGTCAGGATTACCCTACAAACCGCACCCCTATAAAACAAGGGCGAAACCCGCGCAGTTCTGCAGTTTTCCTGAAAGATCGCCGCAAAAAACCCCGGTGGTTAGACCGGGGCTACCCTTGCGGGTCATTCCCTTGGGGAGAATGTGGTGGAAGGCTGAACACGACCCGGCGCGTAATGGTGCGGCTGCTGCCTCTCGGCCCTGACCGGATTAGCAAAAGCTCCGCCCGCGCCAACCTTCCAAGGAGGGATATAGCGGGGGACCACAGGCAAAGCAAGCCTTGTGTTAAGATATTGAAAATAAATGAAAATTTAACAAGAATGGAGATGTTATGGATAACAAAGTTTATCGCCGCAGAACTTTGTCCACAAGGCTGCGGGCTGGCGCATTCCATTCGATGGCACCATAACTGTCATCAACGGCAGGCAGATCGATAATCACAGGGTAGGCCCGGGTATTGGCCCCGGCAACCGCAAAGTCCAGACCTGCATTATGTTGCGCCGCTACACCGTGCGGAGCGGCAATCTGGCCGCCGTTTACAACATCCCGGCTTTGATTGTAGCGGCTATGATCGGTCATGATAATCGGCCCTTCCAGGTGAGACAAAGTCGCATAAGCGCGTTCCTTCTATTAAGATAGCCTGAAACCCTTGCAAATCTCTTAAAATCCCAGTATCACCCAGACAATTGTTTATATCACGGCGCCGTTGTAGCTCAGGGGTAGAGCAACGCATTCGTAAGACTAAGGTCGAATCGAAAAAGCGGCAAAAGTCCAAGGGGTTACGATCTGGCCCCGGCCCGTAATAAGGCTATAATAAGGTCGGCCCGTTTCCGGGTTATTTTTGGTAAGCCGTCGTAGCTCAGGGGTAGAGCAACGCATTCGTAATGCGTGGGTCGGAGGTTCAATTCCTCTCGACGGCACCACTTACCCTTCATAACCCTCAAGGACTCCCCTGCAAATCATCAAGTTTGCATTTCGCTAATACCGGAAAGCTTTGGCTGTAAATGGACAACAAGATGTTAGAATGGTTAAATTCGAAAAAGTAATTTAATCAGGAGTAAGTTCAGCTTAGCTCAAAAAATTTGACCCGAGGCGTATAATTCTGCCTGCACGTAAGCTGTTATGATTTGAATCCAGCATAATCAATTAGATGTGCAATAACTTTCCGAAAGACCGTGATCCTAGATTCAATATCAGACTTTTGTACCAAGTACACGATATCGTGTGCTCCCAAATTTCCTAAATCCTTAAGTGCCTTTAGCTCCTTAACAACCCCTTGGGTCAGCCCAACAGCAGGGTTCGTTACCGCCTGATTGATAATGAGATCAAGCTCAATATAGTGACCGTCAGGTTTTTTGATAGATGCTTCTAACGTCTTATTTTTGAAAGTATGGATTAGCAAAAGTTCTAGCAGCCGCCGCATCATTACAGCGCAGGCATCAAACGCATTTGCTTCATAGGCCCAATTTGCTTGATCCGCTATGTGACGGACATACTTTCGATTAACCTCGGCATAGAGTTCTTTAGGTAACAAAGCACCCGAGAATTCAACATTTTCAGACTTTTCTTTCAGAAGCGGGTAGGCCTTCTCTAATTGCAAAAGATGTTTGCCATGGATCTGAAGGTATCCAGTTTTTGATGCGTTGGTCGCCCACTTGTCCTTTTTTATCTTAGCTACCAGTCTTGAGGCATTCGGAGACAAGCCAACACTCTGAAACCAAGCGGACAAATCAGCCTGAGCAAAATCTTTAATCCCGCTGACCTGCCGGTGATAAAAAGCTAGATGCTTGGCCTTCTCACCTTCATTCATATCAAAGAAGCTCACGCTCGAGAGAAATTTCTCCAAAGTCATTTAACAGGCTCTTTCGCTTTCTTCTCTAACGACTGCAGAAGAATTTCGCCTTTATGAACCACCTTAATATCATCAAGTGATGACGAATCGATGTACCCATATCCCTTATCAGCACGACCCGTATCTACGATACTGGCACGCAATGCCTTGGGAAAATCTAACCCTGCATGCGAATAACAGGTGTAAAGATGATCAAGCGTCACTTTGATTGCGGGATGTTTTTCTGCTAGGTACTTCAATATCACCACATTTTTGTCAATGTTGGACTTGGGCTGGTATTTTTCCAAGAAAGCGTGAAGTGAGTCTGAGGTTCCAGGCATACCTGTATTCAGAGAAGTGACGAGAGAATAAGATTCCTTCTTCCCGGACGTCGGTTTCTTTTTTGCCGCCTTCTCAATAGGCTTTGACGTTTGAATATCAATGGGCGTAGCTAGGTCTGGCGGCGTGAGCTGTGTATTGTCGCTTTTAACGAACGCTAAAGCCGTAGATTTTGTGGACAGTTGATGAAGCTGCATTTTGAAATCACCATACATTTCTTTAACAAAATCTGGCTCACCTTCGACTTCGAGAATTCCCTGAGACAGATTTATAAGCAATTTTGCGTTCATTCTATTCCTCCATTGTTTATCATTGCTTCGACTTGTAAAATTCCCTTGCGGGTCAACTTATAGACTTTTCTGGCCTGCTGTGTTTTGCCTGATTTTTGAACTTGCAGGGCAAGCTTATCCTCAAGAAGATCAGTAAAAGCAGCAGTAATATTGGCAATCCCGTGTCCGAGGTTTTTCAATTCACTATTAACAGCCTGAGAACTAAAACCATCCAACCCATCGTGTGTTTGGAACCAATATGCGACGACCAGTGCTTTTTGCGCGCCGGTTTGGGGATCAGCTTTATCGAACACTTCAGCTACTCCATCACCACTGATAATGCGGGAAGTGGCATTGTCGTTTGTTACTGGATCAGTGGAAGCGGGTTTGTGGCCTGAAACCTGTACGCCGAACGCCTGACAAGCCCAAGTTAAAACCCGTTTCTTACTATTTGAATCTAAGGCCTCTAAAGCTGAGGCGATTTTCGACATTGCCGTAATTTCGTCGGTGGCATTGCTATGCGCGGTGTTTTCCATTTTATATGCTCCATGTGGTCTGGAATAAATCAAACATGTCACAAATCATGACTCAAGACATGAATCATGATTTTATTAATTATCCACAGAAGTATGATTCTCTGTTGATGATTTATCTTGGCAAAAAGGAGGGGCATAATAAGGCTGGGCTTATCTCTCCCACCCATGCTTTAAAACTAGGGGCAACGGCTTGCGCAAGCGATTAGTGCTCTAATTATCAAGATCAGAAAACAGAAGTGTCCTGCAGTTGATTATAATTTTTTATCAGCAGGGAGGGTCCAAAGTTTTTTAGCTAGACCCACTACGAGTTAGGGTATGGCTAAATCTGCTGGTGATTTGAGAATATTTTAAAGGGTAAGGCCATCAAGAATCTTTGACGGAGTTGTATCCAAGGCCTTAGCAATTTTGAAAAGGACAATCACAGTAGGATTACGAGTCCCACGCTCAACATGACTGATATATGTCCGATCCAGACCAGCCTCAAGCGCAAGTTCCTCCTGCGAAAGACCAGCGGCCTTCCGGACTTTTTGTATTCGTGCGCCGAGTTGTTTGCGAACGTCCATATCGCAAGCTGGCCATTTTATGTGACGGACGGTCTACAGACTATAAGACACAATTAATCTTGCCATCTGAAATATGGTCTGTAGACTATAAGTCACGTTTCCTACCTTTATTTACCCTAATCTATGACAGAATTATCAGCCCAAATGGTCGGGCGGCTAGGTGAACTGGCCGTTGAGCAAGAACTCCTTAAACGGGGTTGGATGGTGGGCAATTTCAACGCCAGCCTTCCGAACACGATGGCCTATGACCTGTTCGCGGTGAAGGGCGGGCGACGTGTCTGCCTGCGGGTCAAGGCAACCTCGGGACGCACCGCGCAGTACACCGCTAAGAATGATGGGACGGTCTTCCGGAGCTTCCTGCCGGGCGATAACGGAGACTTCGTTGTGATCGTCCTGATGAAGGAAAGCGAACCACAGGATTTTTATATTGTTCAAACCGACGTGGTCGAGAAGCAGTTGATTGAATCAAATAAGGAATGGCACAAACACTCGAAACGTGATGGCACACCTCGAAAGGTAACGCCGCAGCGAACTTTAGAATTCAGCGGCAAAGGGTTACATAGAGGTATGCAGTTAAGGTGGTCAAAATATAAAGATGCTTGGGATTTGCTTGACGCAAAATGAGATTGCCAATTCATTGTCAATTTGCCACTGAGCATGATCTGGGCCATGTCAAATACCCGCCTTATGTAAACATCTTAGGGAACCCTGTATAAGGGGGGTCAGCGCAAGTGTCAATGGCGCTGACCTGATACATTTTCACTTTGTTTTACCTGAGAGCCTTACAGTGGCATAAGACCCCTAGAGAAGGGGGATATATTTGCGTCCGTATCGTCCGAAACGTCGGCATCATACCGTTCATCAAAGTTCAAGATTTCCCCTTCAAGCGGCTCCATATCTGTTTCAAAGAAAATATCATCCGGCGTGTTCACCACTACAATCGGTTCAGACGGTTCGGGCGTTTCGGACGATGAATCCTCGGGCTTAACGGGACGATATGAAATCGTAATCAGCCGTGAGCTTTTCTTGTCCTTACCCCGGCTTGGAACGATCTCAATTCCTTTTTTGCGCAAGAATGTAGCAGAGCGTTTAAGCTGATTGGATAAGCCCCTGCCCGAGGTTGGCCAGTATTTTGATTTTCTGACACCTTCAGGAACTTCTTTGCCGCACTCTTCAAGAAGTTCGGTATGTGTACCCGTCCAGTCAATCCCGCCATCCATCAATGACATAATGGCAGAGGCAACAGAATTAGATTCTATAACACTGTCGATCTTGGCATCACAATTTGCCTGATAAGCATTAATGAAAGTTCCTGCGGGCCACGCGAAACCCCCTTCGCATGCTACACCCCATAAAGCGAAGTCAGCCATTCGAGGCAGCATTTCAAGGTGGGTGTTTGGGAGTTCTCGAAGCCCATGCGACAGACCATTTAAAAGAGCGCCAAGAATGCGCGGTAATGCAGCGTCAAACTCTTCGAGCAAATCCTTCTCCGGTCTGCGCATCATTTCCGCGATGGCCTTTAGATTGAATATAACTGCACGATCTGCTAAGTCCGGGCGTGTCACAATATCCTCAATACCGTTCAAAGCTGCGGGTCTCATCGCTTGAAATAAAATCTCGTCTTGGTCCGTGTTAAGCTGCCTGGTAGCGAAGCCACCGCCCGTTGAAAGACGGCAGTATGCGTCTGCCAGCCAAGCCGGTAGTCCAGAAATATTATCGAACACTAAAAAATGCCCGTTATTTGCCGCGATATGCAGGTCACGCTCATCACGCGGCAAAGTTCGGAGGGGAGAGGTATTCGGATCAACAATTTTCTTTAAAAATAATGTAAATGTCGATTTTGCTGCGCCTTGCTCTCCGCCAACTGCTGTCACCGGATAGGGGCCTCTGCTTCGTAGCGCAGCCAGCAATACCGCAACAACAAGAACAAAATCATTATTCGTATCCACGTTTAGGAACGGACGCAGTTCATCGATTGAACCTCCTCTTTCTGGATTAGCCATGGGCAACATTCCAGGTGCGCGGCGAAAGCGGACAGGGGGGATTGCAACAATGCGCCAACCCTCTTTATCCACTTCGATAGCTGTCCAGTCCTTGTCAGCCTGATCGATATATATTTTTCCGTCCAGCTCCCCCACGCGCATAAAAATGTCGCGCTCAGGTGCGGTGAAATGCGCTTTCGCCTGCATGGTGTTAATGACGGCATTCAATGATTCTGAATTCGGCGCTCTATCTGTCACTTCATAGTAACGCTGGATCAGCCACAATTTGAAACTTTGACTCCGCACAGAGTGAGTCTCACGATGGCCGTTGATTTCTATGTCTGCAAAGGCTCTGCCGTCTGGCGTATGAAATAGCTCCGCACCTTCAGCAAGGCCAAGAAGTATGTCTGTCTGATTTGGATCGCAGCCACTCTCGCTATCTTCGTCTTTAATTATGTTATCAACGGTCTTGCGGATTTCCCCGATAGGTACCTTCTTGGTATTTTTAAGTTTGGATAACAAAGATTCATATGCCGACAAATCGGACTTTTTCAATTCGGCAAGCGCACTTAATATCTCCGGCTTGAAAGCTTCCCCCGGATCGATTTCACATCTTTCTACTAAGCTATCAAGCGGATTTTCCTCAACATCTATAATTGGTTCTTTTGCTTCTGCTTTCAGGCGGTGTAAGTCGCCGATTCCAATTCCTTTAGGCAGTGTGTCCGCCAAATCCCACCCGTCCGGATATTCTTCCGGCACAGCGACAACGGTAATAGAGGCTGCGCCAGCTTGACGGGCAAGTGCTGTAACGTTTTCAGCGTAACGTTTCCCAGCTTTGTCTTGATCGGGCCAAATCGTAATATGACGGCCTGCTACCGGGGACCAATCTGCTTTGCTGGCTGAGGCTGCACCGTTCGGACTGGTAATTGCCACGCACTCGGGAAATAAAACCTGTGCAGCGTCTGTCGCCTTTTCGCCTTCGCTTAGAAGAACGGCAGCATTCGGCTGTGCGGCAAGACGGTCAAGGCCATATAAAGGACGGGGTGGTTCTACAGCTTTCCAGCACAATTCTTCTTTTCCATCCACAAATCGCCGATAGGTCAGAGGGCGGTCTTCCTTCCCGGATTCTGTAATAAAACGGCAGTTATAAAAAATTACCTTTCCATTAGCGTCTTTATATGTCCAGACATGGGTGGGCTTGCCGAGAGGATGGTAAGGGATTTCCAACTTCACCTCATCAGGAATAGGGGTAATTGCTATACCCTCATCCTTACCAAATTTCTGATTTTTTATGTTCACAGAATCTTGTTCTTGAACAGGCGGGACGTCCGGCATTTCTGCGGTGTTAGTCATGATTTTTCTCCAAAGTTTTGATGACGAAGCGCAGCGCCTCGCCTTGAGTTGAGCGGAACAGGTAGGCTGCCAGCGAAATGATGTCGCTGCCTTTGTCGTCAGTGGCAAAATCGCACCAGCGGCCTGTTTTGAGATTGATTTTGAAAGAGCCGAGATTTTCGTCATCCCGCGTTGGATTCAGCGCGATATATTCCTGACCGACTATTTTTCCCTCCGGAAGCCATCGGGCGAGCAATGAGGGAAAAACCTCTAAAGCTTGAGCGTTGACCTCGACAAAAGACGGTTTCTTTTTACAAAATCTTCGGGACCTTTCTGCGACAGATAGATTAAATCTGCGTTTTTTGGCTCCAGTTTTGGATTGGCTAACAAAGGTCATTTTTCCCTCCCAGACAATCTTGTCTCTTCAAAATTGCAAGCGAATGTACCCCGCCATGGGCAGGCACATCGCTATAAGCTGAAGTGGAGGTGAAAGTTTGCTGTTGCAGGTATGCTTGCAAATCGCAAGGATCATACCTGACCGAGCGGCCTATTTTTTTGTAGGGGATTGGGCTGCCGGTTCGGCGGTCTTTTTGCATTTTGTGAATACTGCATCCAAGAACTGCGGCAGCTTCACGTTCAGTAAGTAAGGTTTTCATGATCAACGCTCCTTTCTAAGAGTTATCGTTGACCATTATTTATTTAATGTTGTGGCATAAGTCACAGGACAACAGCTGTCTATCTTTGGCTAAATGTCCACTAAATCGAATGGCGTTCCAGCCATTCTGAAATCAATGATTTGACAAATCCCACATCAGAGTCAATTTCAGCTATTAAAATTTCATCTTCGGAAGACTGCGATTCAAACTCCCTTGCAAGCTGATCAATATCGGAATTTTTAAGATGGCGCTGCAATTTTTTCGCGTAATTACCTATGTCTTTGTCCTTCTTTAACGTGAGATTCTTCGGCACCTTGTCACCGATAAGGTGGGTTGCAACAAATCTCTGCCTTGAAACCACCGCAGCAGCCTCCCCGACTGTGAGAACTTTTTTATGCTGAGGGTCAGGGTTCTTACACAGTGAAGCTGCCCTTCTTAGGTCATCTATGAAATTTTTCTGCTTCTGCGTTTTTATAGGCTCTGTTGGATGCCCTATAAGAAGGAACAGGATCTCATCAAAGCGATCTTGGTTGCCCCGTCTATTATAAGAGTTCGTCTTCACAACCATTTCGGCAATCAATTCCTGTAGCCCCATATAACGGTGACTATATTCCCTACGAATTAAGCCCTGTATTTCATCATAATGGTCGTCCATTACATACCTGTCCGGTTATAAATGCCGCTATTTTTTCAACCGGCCCCCTGAGCCGTTCTACATCAATGATTATATAAGAAGAAGTGATATCCGTCAGCCGGTGATTCAGTAATCGCTTGAGCGCGTACTGCGATATTTCCAAACTTTCTGCAATCGTGACAAAGGTCCGTCGCAAATCATGACAACTGAATGAAACCCCCGAAGCCTTAATGACTTTATTGATCCCCTTCTTCGGCTCGGCCAAATATCCGCCCTCCCCCGGCCCCGGAAACACAAACTCATAATTCCCATACTGTTTGCGGCGCTCTTCCAACATCCCGACAAGAAACTCGCTCATCGGCAACGTAAGCGGATCACCGTTCTTTGTTTCAGGGATTGTGAACGTCTTGTCTTTAAAATCAATATCAACCCATCGGAGTCGTGCTGCTTCACTCCGCCGCAGTCCTGTAAAAAGAAGAAGAATCAGGAAGTCCCGATAAATATCATTTTCAAGTTCCTGCACTGCCAGCCACCAAGCCTTGAGATCATGCGGCTTGATGTAGGTCCGTTTTCTTGTTTCCTTATACCAGCCTCTTACGTGCGTTAAATAAACAACGGGATTGATTTCACAAACACCGAATGTCGCATGGGCAAAGTTGAATAACGCGCGGAGAATACGCATGGTTTTATTCGCGGTTGTTGGTCCTGACCGCTCCGCGATATGTGCATGGCGTGCACCAATCATATCTTTCGAAATTTCAGTGATAACTTTATGTTTCCAATCACCAAGGTGTGAATCAAAATAGTATTGGTAATCTGTTTTGGTCCGGGGTTTCAGGCTTTTGCGAGTAACGAAATAACTTTCAAGAACCTTTTCGAGCGTGATCGACTTTGCTCGCTGTTGCGCCTCTTCTTCATTCGGATTAACCCCAAGCGACATTAAATAAAGTTTATCCTTGGCAATCTTACGGGCCTCTTCCGGGGTAAAATGTCCATGCCGACCAATATTGACCCGGATGGTGCGGCCTGCGATATCACGCTGGGCGGCATAAGTTTTTGTCCTGAGTCCGACGATCAAATAAAATCCGGCCAGATCCCTGTCAGCATAAATAATCTGTCCTTTTTCTGTATAGGGGACCTGATCGACGAAAGTTTTTATAATTTTAGTGACCGGCATAGTGGCGACCCTCCCTTTTAAAAAGGCTATAATAAGGGCCGGTTATAAGTTGAGCCATTCAAAGAAGTAAACAAAAAAAGACAAATTAATACACAAAATCAATAGGTTATACCAAATAATCCCAATCGGTACATGATGTTACCAGACGGTCCGACCCACGGATTTGCAGTGCAAAGGTCCCCGAAATTAGACAGCTTTAGCAATCGAATGAAGCGAAATAACGAAAAGGACAACTGAGGCAATAAACAAAACTGAAATACCGATCAGTTGATAAAATAAGGCACCGATGATGCCGCCGACCAGGAACGAAAGAATGGTCCAGATGTGCAGAACGAGCTTTGATTTGCTTTCCTCCCTTGTGTCGGAAGCCCCGGCCCCCCGGGCTATATCGAAGAGGTGGCCAAGTTCAATGCCTATATCAGTTGCGATACCTGAGATATGTGTGGTCCTGACACGGGCATGTGATATCCGGGTCACAACGGCATTTTGGAAGCCCATAAGAAAACTCAGCCCAAGAATAAGTGTGTGGGCTTTGGCCTTATCGCCTAAAAATAATACGATCACGCCGAGCAATGCGAGCAACAATGATTCCGCTAAAATATTCACGGCGTAGATTGATATCACATTACGGCGTACGCCCCCGCTGATGATCAGCGTTGAAATGGCAGAGCCACCAATAAAAGCGAGCAGAATAAAGAGAAAAAATATGCCCGTCACAATATGGCTACGGGCAATATGATCAGATAATAAAGAGACATTCCCCGTCATATTGGCCGAGAAGAAGCCGACGGCATTAAAAGCGGCCACATTTAACGCACCGGCGACCGCAGCCAGAATGCTGGCGAGATATTGATCAACCTGATTTGTACGGGCGTCACCTTGTTGAACGAGCATAAGCCTTACATCCATTCATCGTGCATAATGAGCTATGCACAATTCACAATATTACGCGCACTCCCCTTCATAAAGGACAAAATATTATCGCCAGTTGTCTTTAATATTCTTTCTACAGCTTCCTTCGTATAAAAGGCGCTGTGTGGAGTAATGATAACATTCTTATGATGTAGCAAAGTATAGTCGGCTATCACTGTTTCAAGATTGTGCTGTCTGGCGAACGATCCATCTAATAATTTTGCACCTTCATGAAGGGCAATTTCTTCAGGCAAGACGTCAAGACCAGCGGCGGCAACTTTGCCACTATTCAGTCCGCGCAGAAGCGCATTTATATCGATTATAGAACCCCGCGCTGTGTTGATGATGATAACGCCGTCCTTCATCATCTTAAATTCAGCATCCGAAAGTAAATTGCGCGTTTCCGGTGTGGAAGGGACATGGAGAGAAATAATGTCGGAATCGAATAATAATTTGTGAAAATCGACCTTAAGGAAATCGCCAGCAGCATCAGTATCCGTATCGTAACCCAGAACGTTCATACCAAATCCATGAGCAATCTGCGCAACGCGCTGACCAATCATTCCTGTTCCGAGCAATCCCAAAGTCTTCCCATGCAAATCAAAGCCACAAAAATCCGCGAATGAGAAATCGCCCTCGCGGGTGCGTTGCGCGGCCTGCGGAATATGACGGCTCAATGCCAGCAATAATGCGAATACATGTTCCGCAACCGTATGCTCGCCGTAAGTCGGCACATTGGCAACGGCGATCCCTCTATCCCGGCAATAATCGAAGTCAATGTGATCCGTGCCGGTGGATCTTGTGGCGATTAGCTTCAGGTCCGTCATCTGATCAAGTATTGGCGCAGTAAGGTTCGAGTAAACGGAACAGGATATGACTTCCGTTTTTAAATAGGCAGCCACATTATCTGCATTAAGACTTTCCTGAACAGTGTACATATCTTGATCAGGGAATAATCTTCGCAATAGATGTTCTTCCCACTCTTCTAGTTCAAAGTAGGTAATATTCATCATCTTTACTTTCCGGGTGCGGTATCAAGATAAAGAAGGGATCATTTAGCCGTAGGGTTATCTTTATTACGAGCCATAATGTCCATACCGTCGTTCATCTTACTCATACGAACAACCATAGCCTCCATCCTTCCATGAATATCCAGCATTTGCTTTTTTCTGGCAGGATCCCTTGTATTTTCGGCGAGAGAGGAGATTTCTTTCGTCATATCACTCATTTCTTTCTGCATTGCGCCCATCTCCTGGGACATAGGATAGCTCATCTCGCCCATTTTCATGGGCGGTGTAGCCGTTTGAGCGTAAGCGTGAACAGGAAAGGCGAATAGTGCAGAAAAAGCTGCGATCTGTAATAGGGTTTTCATTTTCTCTTCCTTTACGATTTAAGTGGAATAACTTGACCGAGATGCTTTTCGATTTCTTTTAATGAAAGCTTGGTCAAATCCTTATCTAATTCAGCCGTCACGCGAGCATTAACATTGCTGCTCAAATTTTTACGCAAATAACCGAGAGTATGCGGCTCTGCCACGAGAACGAGGTTGTCAAAAACATGCTCCTTATCGGCCATATCAAGCCACTCAACCAAACCATGAATAAAAATCATGCCACCGTGGTTTTGTTTCTTGTTATGAGGGTCGGAATCGTGGCCTTTACCGCCCTCACTGATTTTGAAAAAGTGACCGTCAAACGGTTCGATTGTCGAACCGCCCCATTCAGCATCTGCGATTAATTCCAGGCCACTGTCAGTTTTACGATAGACGAGTGCTTTTTTACCATCGGCAATGACAGCCCAAGTGCGGGGTATCTTGTGACCCTGATGGGTTTTGGGATCTGTATCAAATGTATGGAAGCCGCCTTCGGCAAGTTTTCCGGTGATTTTCATGATCGTAACCTTTCTGATTAAGTAATCTTGATATCGTTTGCCACGTTTGTCACACCGGGAGCCGACCATGCCATTGTCGCAGCCATGAGCTTGTCCTGAGGTGTATGAACATTTCCGGTCAGGCGAACTTCTCCACCCTCGGCACTAACGATAATTTTCTTGGGATCGGAGAACCATGAGCGATGCAAAGCATGCATAATATCGCTCTTAATATTCGCTATATTGGTTCTCGGTGTCACTGTTATCTGATTTGAAATTCCGATAACACCAAACAGACGGCGGACATCCTCTTCCGCTGCGTCTTTCTGATAACGCAGATTAACTTCTCCTGTCAGGGTCACATAGCCATCCTCGACTTTAACTTTGACGGCATCGGGTGGAACAAATGTATCCCACGAGAGGCGCTCAATAGCTGCAGTCGCGATATCCTCATCGCCGCGTTGTCTCTCAAAAGGCAGCTGAACCTGAATTTCCTCAGCAACACCAAGAACACCTTTCACACGGTAAGTAGCCTGTTCTGCGGCATATTTCTCTGAATAGCTTTCAACGTGGCCGGAAAGGGTAATAATTCCTGCATTGGCTACGACACCGATATGGGCTGCCGTAACGCTCGGTTCCCAGTTCAGTTCAGCAACGACTTCTCTTTGTAATTGTGCATCTTGGGGCATGATTTCGCTTCCTTTATCCATGAATGGGCAGATCGCTCGGTATACGAACGGCGGCCACTGTTTAAAGTTCGATAAAGAAACTTAATAAAGGGTTTGCTTATGAAGTCTTTAGAGAGAACCGCCATTTGAATATTGTTTTATGATCATCATGATTTCTGTTTGGATTTGCGATGGTTGCTGCTCAACAGCGTATGTCAGCTTCTGCATATGGGTACGCAATCCATACAACTGATCCAGCAAAGACAAGACAACATCCATACCCTCGTCATTGACGTTCAAGTTCTGCGTAAGATCATAAACCAGTTGCACACGGGCGATATCAATTTCTTCAAAGACCCAGCCGTGCTCTCCAGACATGGGTCGCAGCCATTCACGCGCGATGTAGCTTTCAAGAGTCGTCCGGTCGATACGGTCTTCCATGGTTTCAAGAACATCTTCGATCGTTTTCATGTTGCCGACTCCATAATCTTCCGGGGGTTATAAGCATGGGTTTCGGACCATTTCCGGATCGCCTCTTCAAGTTCAATGTCTATTTCTTTCGGCATAACCAGCTTTAGCTTCACATACTGATCGCCCCCCTTGATCCCTTTACCCTTCAGGCGGAGCGTTGTGCCGGAACTGGCTCCTTTAGGAATCGTCATTTCGACAGAACCGTCAATTGTCGGCACCTGAACCTTTTGACCCAGCACGCTTTCCTGCAGGGCAATCGGCATCTCGACAGTTATGTCCTTATCTTTTCGTGTGAAAGACGGATGCGGGACAATATGAACCTTCACATAAGCATCGCCAGATGGCTGTCTCCCCATGCCTTTCAGCCTTAGCTGCTGGCCCTCTGAAATTCCTTCCGGAATATTGAGATCAAGCGTTTTGCCATCCGGCATAGTTATTCGCTTTTTGGCACCTTTGGCGGCCTCAAGAAAATCCACATCAATAACGTAATGAGCATCAACCGGCTCGGGATTAAAAGCGGAATGAGAACGTCCTCTTCCTCCAAAATCGCCAAAAAGACCGTCTAAATCGGATAAATCAAAATCCCTGCCATTAAACTGGTAACGGCTGCCCTGCGGCCCTTCGGCGTAATCTTTATAAGACCGCTGCTGTTGCTGCTGATAAAGAGGCTGACCTTCCATATCGATTGCACCGCTATCAAAGGCCGCGCGTTTGTCCTTATCGGAGAGCAGGTCATTCGCGGCATTCAGTTCCTTGAATTTTTCATCCGCATTTTTGTTATCAGGATTGAGGTCCGGATGATGCTTTTTCGCCAGCTTACGGTAAGCGGCTTTGATGTCGGCTTCGCTGGCATCTTTATTAATACCTAATACCTCGTAAGGATTTCTGGCCATATTGTAATCCGTTTTCATTATCCTGTTATGGAGTTGGTTTGATCTCAATCTTTGCATTATGCAGGATATCGGTAAGATTCTTGACGGCCTGTGTCAGATTGACAATTTCAAGCTCACGCAGCTGATCAATCTTTTGATGGAGGGCCTCGATTTCGAGTTCTGCCTTAATATTTACTTCGTAATCAGTTTGCGCAGCTTTGCGGTCTACATCCTGCTGCCGGTTCTGGCTCATCATAATAAACGGAGCGGCATAAGCAGCTTGAAACGAAAGAGCCAGGTTCAGCAAGATAAATGGGTAAGGGTCCCAGTGCTGAACATAAGCAGTGACATTGAGAACAACCCATAAAAGGAGCAGGACAGATTGAATAATAATAAATTTCCAAGAGCCCATCGTTGCAGCGACAGAATCCGCAACGCGCTGGCCTCTAGTTAGGTCAACGTTAACAGAAGCCTCTTGGGCATCTTTGCGTTTTGAGCGGTGTAAATCTCTGAGCGACGTCAGCAGTTTTACTTCATCAGCCTGAAGCTGAGTTTTTAAATTTTTTAAGTTTTCCAAGTTTACCAGCTTCCCAAACATTGATTGTCAATTTAGTCTTTTAGCGCCCTAGCTTCTTTTCGGTAAATCTGAGACACGAGTTCAAAAATGAAGGCTGTCGCCCATCCCATCAGAATAAGACCATTGGCCGCTTCAATTCCTGTGAACAGGCTGTCAGATGGCTTTAAAACAACATTGTTAAAGCCAACTGTCGTGTAAGTCGCAGTTGAGAAATTAAGTGCCATCGACAGCCCTCGCACAGGTAAGCAATCGAAAGCCATATAGAGAAATGCCCAGAGCCAGATATTAATGATATGCAGGATGAAAATGTAGGTCACTATAATGGCGCTAAACGCAGGCTGCCAAAATTTCAGCGTTCTTCTTCTGAGAAATTTTTCAAGAATTTCTCCACGCTTCATAATAAGGTCAAGTCCAATGGCCTGAATAATGACGGTCAGGCCAATCATCAGACTGCCCGCAGTAAGCTCGATAAATAAATTCATGCTTACCCAATTGCTGATGGAATTTCGTAGATGTGAAGAGACCATAGCATCATATAGACCGATTACTCATTTTTAACATAAGGAACTAAAACCTTTAAAAGGTGTTGGTCATCTTTCACCCCCAATCATAAAGCAGAATTCATGAGATTATCTGATTTCATCCGTGCAAACATGGAGTCCATTATTAGTGAATGGGAAAACTTTGCAAAGACCTTGGCTCCTGAATCTGAAAGTATGAGTCCTACCGCTTTTCGCGATCATATCGATCAAATCCTGACATTCATCGCCAACGATATCGACTCTCCTCAAACCGGTCGCGAACAAATCAAAAAATCTCATGGGGACGGTCCAAAGGACACAAGTGACCGAGGCCACAGCCCGGCAGAGATTCATGCAGCTTTACGACTGGCGGGTGGGTTTCACATGGATCAGATGGTTGCCGAATACCGCGCTCTCCGCGCCAGCGTCGTTAAATTATGGAGTGTCGGCCATAAAGAAATGACAAGTGCGGATCTGGTGGATCTTACCCGTTTTAATGAATCGGTTGATCAGGAGCTGACGGAATCGATCAGCCATTACACCAAGAAGCTGGAACATTCCAAAGATATGTTTCTGGCTATTCTCGGTCACGATCTTCGCAATCCCCTTGGTGCGATTATGGGGTCGGCTCAGCTCACATTGAAAATAGGCGCGCTGAATGAACGGCAGACTATGCTTGTTTCACAGATTGTTGATAGCACAGAGCGCGTCAATGAAATTATCAACCACTTGCTTGATCTGACACGTGCACGCTTTGGATCGGGTCTTCCCATTACCCAGGCTCTCATGGATTTCGGCTTTGTTAGTCGGCAGCTTGTCGGAGAAATGCAGGCTGCTTATCCTGCGCGCGAAATTACGCTCGAAACATCAGGAAACCTTGAAGGGGAGTGGGACAATTCCCGTATCGGACAGGTTTTCTCAAATCTGATTGGTAATGCCTTGCAATACAGCTTTAAAGGCACCCCTATAAACGTCATCGTAAAGGGGGATCAGGATGGAATTGTACTTTCCGTTCACAATATGGGCGTACCTATTCCTCAGAATAAGATGGGCAGAATTTTTCACTCCCTGACCAGAAGCATGGAAGAAATAGGTCAAGAGCAGCCCGGATCAACCAATTTGGGTCTAGGCTTATATATCACTAAGGAAATTGTTACCGCTCATGGTGGAACAATCGAAGTTGCCTCATCGGAACAGGCAGGCACCACATTTATTGTCAAGTTTCCACGGTTGTATAATAAGAAAGGTAATATCGTTCTATGATTGCGGGCTTGAATTAGATCAATAAGACCATTTATGCATGCGGCTTCTGCTCTTTATATTTTATCGCCTTATATAAGTAAGATGGAAAATAAATCTTGCTGTCATCACAATCATCAATCTAAAGAGCAGCCAAAAGACATTCTAGCAGATGTAATCTATGTCTGCCCGATGCACTCACAAATTCGTCAGACAGAACCGGGGGTTTGTCCGATTTGTGGCATGGCGCTAGAGCCGGAGGTCATGACGGGGAATGAAGGTCCTAATCATGAACTTGCTGATATAACGCGCCGCTTTTGGGTCGCTTTGATCTTAACGTTGCCTGTATTCGCTCTGGAGATGGGCGAGCATTTTTTTAACTGGCGTTTTATTATGGGAGAAATATCGAACTGGATTCAGCTCGTATTGGCTACTCCTGTCGTGCTCTGGGCCGGGAAACCATTCTTTGAACGCGGCTGGGCCTCTATTGTCTCGCGCAATTTAAACATGTTTACCCTGATCTCGATTGGGACGGGTGTGGCTTGGCTCTATAGCATCGTGGCAACGCTTGCACCTCAGGTATTTCCTCCAGCGTTTCAGCAAATGGATGGGTCAGTCCCGGTCTATTTTGAGGCTGCCGCCGTCATAACTGTGCTGGTACTGGTAGGACAAATTCTTGAATTACGCGCACGTGAGCAGACGGGCGGAGCAATTAAGGCTCTGCTCAATCTTGCGCCTAAAACAGCACGGCGGATGAACGAAGATGGTACTGAAGAAGACATTTCACTCGAACA
>JAQGJB010000004.1 GCA_028290825.1 Micavibrio sp. | reverse complement strand
ACCGCCATGACTTTCTCCGCGTCCAGGATCGCGGCCAGCCTTAGCTCGCCGCTCGGTTTGGTCGCAATTTTATGCTCGATATCCTCGCTCGGATAATCGACATCGACGCGCATCATGAAACGGTCTTTCCCGGCTTCGGTCAGCGGATAGACACCTTCGTTATCAAAGGGGTTCTGTGTCGAAACGACGAAAAATGGCTTCGGCAGTTTGCGCGTTTCACCGTTCAGGGTGACCTGCTTTTCCTGCATCGCCTCAAGCAACGCGGATTGCACCTTCGGGCCCGTCCGGTTGATCTCGTCGAACAGGATGACGTTGGAGAAAATAGGCCCTTCCTTGATCTCGAATTCACCGCTTGTCGTGTTGCGCACGACGGAACCGGTGATATCGCCGGGGGTCAGATCGGGCGTCCCCTGGATACGGCGGAAACTCATCCCCAGAACATCGGCCATTGCGTTGGCGAGCGTCGTTTTGCCAACGCTTGGCGGCCCCTCCAGCGCGAGGTGCCCGCTGGCCACCAGACAGGCGAAGCTCAGCTTCACAACCTCGGGCTGACCGATATAAACCGTCTCGACGCTCGTAATCGCTTCCTGCATCAGCGATGATGCTTCCGCGTAACGTTCCGCCAGTGGTTTGACAATAGGAGATGAGTTGGAATTGTTTTCCACGATTAATGTCCCTGTTCATTCGTTTTTTTATTTTGTTATGAACTGACTGTATCAAATAGATTTTTTACGTCAAAACTTATTTCGGCCGTATGAACAGCCAAGCCACAAGACATAACTATTCAGATATTATGATGCCTCGAGAAGAACCCACGCCTCTTCTTTTTGCTCCAGCTCGGCAGAAATCCGGTCATAGAGCTTTTTAACATCGGCGCTTTTCTTCGGGTCATTATAGAAACCGGGCTGCGCCATCTGCGCTTCAATCTCGGCCTTGCGTCCGGTCAGGCGGGCAATTTCCTTTTCCGCATCTTCAATCTTCTTGCGGGCGACCTTGTCGATCTTCGGCTCGGGTGCGACTTCGACCTTCGCCGTTTCCTTGTCCTTCTTCTGCTTGTCGCTCTTGCGCTCCTCGCGGCGGCTCTGCACCACGAACTGGCGGTAATCTTCAAGGTCGCCGTTGAAATCGCCAACCGCACCGTCTTTCACCAGCCACAACCGGTCCGCCACTTTTTCCAGCATATGCGGGTCGTGGCTCACAATAACAATCGCGCCTTCATAGGCATTCAGCGCATTCACCAGCGCTTCGCGCGCATCGATATCAAGGTGGTTGGTCGGCTCATCAAGCAACAGCAGATGCGGCGAGTCGAAACTCATAAACGCAAACAGCAACCGCGCCTTCTCACCGCCCGACAGCGAACCGATCTTGTTATCCGCCAGATCGCGGGAGAACCCGAACGACCCCAGCTTCGCGCGCACCACAGGCTCCCGCACATTCGGATCATACTTCGCCATCAGCGCCAGCATTGCCTGATACGGCGTCAGCGTCACGTCCAGCTCTTCCGTCTGGTGCTGCGAGAAATAACCGATCCGCAGTTTACCGGCGCGTTTCACTTCGCCCTTCATCGTATCCAGTTTCCCGGCGATGAGTTTCATCAGCGTCGATTTACCGTTCCCGTTGGCACCAAGCAGTGCAATACGGTCATCCGGGTCAATATTCTCATGAATGCCGCGCAAAATCGGCTTGCCCTCAACGTAACCAATATCCGCCTTGTCAATCGACATCATCGGCGTGCCGATCTTATCGGGATTGGGGAAGCTGAAACGGATCGCGCGCGCGGAAATCACCGCATCCACCAGATCCATCTTCTCCATCGCTTTAACGCGGCTCTGTGCCTGCGCGGCCTTCGAGGCCTTCGCTTTAAAGCGATCAATAAATTTCTGCATGTGGGCGCGTTCAGCCTGTTGCTTCTCATGCATTTTCTGCTGAAGGCCCGCGCGCATCGCGCGCTCACGCTCGAACGTATCGTAGTTGCCTGTATAAAGCGTCAGCTGCCCCTTATCGACATGCACCACATGGTCGATACATTTGTTCAGCAATTCACGGTCGTGCGAGATGATCATCAGTGTATGCGGATACGACACCAGATATGTCTCCAGCCACATGATCGCTTCGAGATCAAGGTGGTTGGTCGGCTCATCGAGCAGCAGAAAATCCGGCTCCACAAACAGCAGCGCCGCCAGCATCACCCGCATCTGCCATCCGCCCGAGAACGATGAAAACGGCTCGGTCAGCTGATGCTCTTTAAACCCGAGGCCGGTCAGCAATGTCGCGGCTTTCGATGGTGCGGAATACGCATCCATATCACCAAGACGCTGGAAAATTTCCCCGATCCTGTCCGGGTCGGTCTCCGTCTCGCTGTCTTTCCACAGCTGCGCCATCTCTTCATTCGCGGCCAGCACCATGTCGATCAGCGGCGTATCCGTCTCCGGAATATCCTGACGTACCTGCCCGAGCTTTTGCTTCTGGCTCAGCTGGATCGACCCGCCATCCGCCTGCAATTCCTTGGTAATAAGCTTGAAGAGCGTCGATTTCCCGGCCCCGTTCAGGCCGATAACGCCCACGCGCCACCCGTCGGTCACGTTCAGGTTCGCGTTCTCGATGATCGTACGACCACCGATCTTGTAGGTCAGGTTCGATATATTCAGCATAAGGACTACTCTTTCGGCCCCGCTTATGACACAAAACCGGCCCGAAAGGTATAAAAAACCCCGGACATGCCGGGGTTTTTAGGATTATTTGGCCGTCAGGCTGCCAAACACAGTTTTAAGCAGGCTGGTCGTCTGCTTCGCCGGATTGGCCCGGATTGCCGCTTCTTCATTACCGACATAATAGAAAATCCCGTCCATCGCCTTGTTGACCACGTAATCATTCATATTGGTTTTGAGCGCAGCGCCCAGAGGCAGCTTGGAATACTGCCCCGCCACCGCGTTATAAGCCTGCACGGCCCCGGCCTCGGATAAGGACTGCTCCACAACCGGCTGCATCTGCTTGGCCAGATCCGCGCCCATGGTTTTACGCAAATATTGCGTGGCCGCGTCATTCGGCCCGCTCAGGATCGTCTGCGCATCGGTAATCGTCATCTTCTGGATCGCGCTGACGAACAGCGCGCCCGCCTTCGGTGTCGCCAGTTCCGCCGCACGGTTCATGCGCGTATCCAGATCGGCGGTCAGACCACCCATCCCGAATTTCGTCATCATCGCATCGGCCTTGGCAATCGGCGCTGGCAGCGGAATATGAATTTTCGGATCAAGCGCAAACCCGCCCTGCTTGCCCAGCTTGCTAACCACACTCTGCGTCCCCTTGGTCAGCGCCTCCTTGAGGCCCGCACTCACCTGCGTATTGCTAAGATTGGTCGTAGTCGCCGTGGTGGTCGTTGTTGTCGTCGCTGGCGCATAGGCTTTCAGGGCCTCCTGCGCCGCCGGTGAACTCATCACGCTGTTAAGCTTCCCGGCCCAGTCCGTTGCCGCCTGCGCCACGGAAAACGATGTCAGGACCAGAGCGGTCGAAAGCAGCGCGATTTTGAACTTCATGGCAGATCCTTTGCAGATTGAAATAACCACCCGATCTTAGGCGAAGTTCATTCTGTCCTTAAGCGATTTTTTCTTATATCCTCCCGCCATAATGACCGAAAAAAGCCACACTCAGAAAACCATAGCCATCATCGGCGGCGGCCCCGCCGGTCTGATGGCCGCCGAAATTCTGGCCACTGCCGGAATGGCCGTCACCATCTACGACCACAAACCGTCGGTCGGCCGCAAATTCCTGATGGCCGGGCGTGGCGGCCTGAACCTGACGCACAGTGAAGATTTTGAACCCTTCATGCAGCGTTACGGCTCCGCCGCCCCAAACCGCCTGCCCGCTATCCAAAACTTCACCCCCACCCAACTGCGCCAGTGGTGCGAAGACCTCGGTCAGGAAACCTTCATCGGCTCCTCGGGCCGCGTCTTCCCGAAATCACTGAAAGCCTCCCCCCTCCTTCGCGCATGGCTGGAGCGCCTCAACGCTCTCGGCGTCACGATCAATCTCAATCACCACTGGACCGGCTGGGACAACGACGCCCTGACCTTCACCACGCCGCAGGGCCCGATCACAGTTAAACCCGACGCGACCCTGCTCGCTCTCGGCGGCGGCTCCTGGGCCAAACTCGGCTCCGATGGAAGCTGGACCGAACTCCTGAAAAATAAAGGCATCCCCGTCGCCCCGTTGCGCCCATCAAATTCCGGCTTCACCGTCCAGTGGTCCGACATCCTGAAAACCCGCTTCGCCGGACAACCGTTAAAAACCGTCACGCTCAGCTACGGTAACCAGACAATCCCCGGCGACATGATGATTACCGAAACCGGTATCGAAGGCGGCCCCGTCTACGCCTTATCCTCCGCCCTCCGCAACGATCTCGACGCCGAAAAACCCGCCACGCTGCATATCGATTTAAAACCGGGCCTCACCCCCGATGCCATCAGACAGAAACTCTCCACCCCGCGCGGCGGGCAATCCTTCTCCACCTACCTGCAAAAATCCCTCGGCCTGCCGCCCATCTCCATCAACCTGCTGCGCGAATGCGCCGGGGATTGCAGCGCAATGGGCCCCGACAAACTCGCCCGTATCCTCAAGGCCCTGCCCCTTACTGTCTCCGGCACAGCCTCCATCGACCGCGCCATCTCCACCTCCGGCGGCGTCACTTTCGATTCGATCGATGAAAACTACATGCTGAAAAAACTCCCGGGCATCTTCGTCGCCGGTGAAATGCTCGACTGGGAAGCGCCAACCGGCGGCTACCTGCTGCAGGCATGTTTCAGCACCGCCGTTGCTGCTGCAAACGGCATTCTGAAGCATCTCAAATAAAGATTATTTCTTCCCCATCGCGATGCATTTTTTGTAAACATCGATGATCGACTGGGTCACGACCTCGCGGCTGAACAATTCCTCGTAGGTTTTGCGCGCATTGGCGATCAGGGTCTGGCGCAGCGCCTTATCCTCAATCGCGCGCCCGAGCTGCAACGCCAGCCCGTCAACATCATCGATATCACACAGCAACCCGTCGCGCTCATGCGTCACATATTGCGACGCCCCTGCGGCCCGCGCGGCAACCAGTGGCACACCCGCATACCAGCTTTCGGCAATCACCGTCCCGAACGGCTCATACCGTGACGGCAGCGTGCAGACATCCACCGATTTCAACAATCCCGCGCGATCATTGCGCCACCCCAGAAACCTCACCCGGTCATTCAGGTTCAGCGCCTTCGCCATATCCTTGTACTTCTCAAGATCCGGCCCGTTCCCCGCCAGCCAGAAATAAACCCCCGGCAACTTCACCGCCGCATTCAGCAGCGTATCAATCCCCTTTTTCCAGTGCATGCGTGACAACAGCAACACCACCGGCGCATCCACAGGCGTATCAAGGCTGGCGCGGTCCACCGCGTCCCCGTCCTCCAGCGTGCCGAACGTATGCAGCACAAAACTCCGCTCCGGCAGACCCGACTTCTCGGTAATATGCCGCGCAATATCACGCGTCACACCCGCATAAAAATCACAATTCTTATAGCGTTTCAGATCATAATACCCGCCAAACCACCCCAGCACCGGCACGGACAGTTTCGGCACAAACGACGCCGCCCGTCCCATCCATGCCTGCACGACATCCGGTTTAAACCCAGCCACAGACGCCTTGATCACCATCTGGCCGATGCCGAATTTCTCAAAAAACCCGAAACGCATCGTCTGGTAGGTGATGCCACGCTCTTCAAACGCGTTGATGTAATGCGCATGCGCACGGCAGATCACATGTTGTTTGATCCCCGCATCATGCAGCGCCTTGATCGCGTCGAGGCAGAATGTCTCCGCCCCGCCCGTCCCGGCCCCGGCAACGATATGCAGGATCCTCATATTATTCATCATGTGAAAGCCAGAAGACTTCACCGACACTTTCAACCGTGTCCAGCCAGATGAAATCCTTATCCGGGAAATCTTCCATGATTACATCGCGCCCCTGCCCGATCTCGCAGATGATACCGCCACCGGGGTTCAGATATTTCGGCGCATCCTTCAAAATCTGCCGCACGATATCCATGCCGTCCGTACCGGACCCCAGCGCCATCGCCGGTTCATGCTTATATTCCGCAGGCAGTTCCGCCATCGCCTTCGCATCGACATAAGGCGGATTGGTGATGATCAGATCGTATTTTTTACCCTCCAGCGGTGCAAACAGATCACCCTGATACAGCGTAATCCTGTCCTCAAAACCATGATCCTTCACATTGCGCTTCGCCACCTCCAGCGCATCGGCAGACAGATCGACCGCGTCAACCTGCGCCTCGGGGAACAACGTCGCCGCCAGAATGGCCAGGCACCCCGACCCCGTGCAGAGATCGAGAACCGACTCAATCGAATCCTCCATCCCGTCCACCGGGCTATAGGCATTATCGTCACAAAGAATTTCGGCAATAAACGACCGCGGCACAATCACACGCTCATCGACATAAAACGGCAGGCCCTGAATATACGCCTTGTTCAACAGATACGCCGCAGGCTTGCGCGTCGTCACCCGCGCCTCGATCAGCTCCGCCATGCGTTTGCACTCAACCCGCGTCAACTTCGCATCAAGATACGGCTCCAGCGAGTCAACAGGAAGGTGCAACCCCTCCAGCACGATAAAGGCCGCCTCATCAAAGGACGTAGTGGTTCCATGCCCGTAAACCAGCTCAGCCTGATTGAACCGGCTGACGGCGTAACGGAGGAAATCGCGGATCGTTGTAAGATTATCAGTCATAAGGGCAGATTTAGCATTATTCCGCCCCGTTGTCATCCGGGTGCAGCACCGGAATCCCAGCCACCGCCAAGCGCTTTATAGAGATCCACCGCCGCATTCAGCATATCCAGTTTCACACTGGCATAGCTGTCCTGCGCCGACAGCAAAGCCGTCTGCGTATTCAGCAACGTCTGGAAATCAATCGACCCCGCCTTGTAAAGCTGCAGCGAGAGATCATAGGATTTCTGCGCCTGCACCTGCGCCTCGGCCAGTGCCCTTTCACGGGCCTGTGCCGCCTTGGCCGCCGCCAGCGCATCTTCCACTTCCTGGAAACTGGTCAGCACGGTCTTGTGGTAATTCTCAACCAGCTCCGCCTGACGCGCCTTGGTGCTCGCCAGATTGCCCTCCAGCCTGCCTCCTTCAAAAATCGGCGCGGCCAGCGACCCGGCCAGCGAAAGACTGCGTGAAATCGGATCGCCCGCAATCACCGCATCGACCCCGAGACTGATCGACGGGAAGAACGCCGCACGTGCCGCACCGATATTGGCATTGGCCGCAATCAGACCGGCTTCCGAACTGCGAATATCCGGGCGACGCTCCAGCAATGTCGATGGCTGACCGGGCGCAATCACCGGCACATCCACGGCCTTCAGATTATTCCCCTCAACCGGCAAAGTCTGCGGCGGCTGACCGAGGAGTACCGCCAGCGCATTTTCCGACACCGTAACCTGCTGCTGCAACGACGCCAGCGTTGCCTCATTGCTGGCCAGCGACGTTTTCTGCTGCGCCACCTCAAGCTCCGAAGACGCCCCGGCCCTGAACCGCGCGTCGACAATATTCAGGACATCCCGCGCCGTTTTCAGGTTGCTCTCGGCAATCGTCGTCCGCTGGCGCAGGTTGAGAAGATTGAAATACCCCTTGGCCACATCGCCCATGACCACCAGGGCGAGCGCATCATGATCATATTGCGACCCGCTCAACTGCGCATCCGCAGCCTCAACCCCTGCGCGGTTAGCACCGAACAGATCAAGTTCATACGCAACACCGGCCCCGTCGCGCCACGAATTCCGCGCGTCGCCCGGATTGTTATAAACCCGGGATTTCCCCGCCGTCGCGTCAACATTCGGCAATAAACTTGCTCCCGCCACGCGCAACGCCGCGCGGGATTGTTCGACGCGGTGAACCGACGCACGCAGATCGTTGTTCTGTGCCAGCGCCTGCACCATCAGCGCATTCAGCTCTTCACTATCGAAACTCTGCCACCAGTCGGCGGCAATCCTCGTCTCCTCCGAGACACCGGAGGAGAACGCTGCGGGCGCATTGGTCCCCGGCAGATGAAATTCCGGAACCAGCGAACAGCCGGAGAGTAATACAGCCATCAGAAGGGGTGTCAGGAACGTTCTCATTTTTCTACTCCGAAGCCAGCGCCACAACAGGGTCAAGCTGCGCCGCTTTTTTCGCGGGCAGATAACCGAACAACAACCCGGTCCCGACCGCGCAGGAAAACGCCAGCAGCGCCGGAGTGACCGAAAACAATACAGATACGTCGAAAAGCGAGATGATCCACCCCGTCAGCAACCCGATCAGAATCCCGAGCACTCCGCCAATTGTGCACACCACCGCCGCCTCGGTATTGAATTGCAGCATGATGTCGCGCTGCCGCGCACCCGTCGCCATGCGGATGCCGATTTCCCGCGTCCGTTCGGTCACGGAGACAAGCATGATATTCATCACGCCAATCCCCCCGACCAGCAGTGAAATCGCCGCCACGGCGCCGAGAAGGACAGTCAGCGTATTCTGCGTCGCCGTCACGGTCTCCAGCAGCGACGCGGTATTACGGATGCTGAAATTCTCCACCCCGTGCCGGGCCAGCAGCAATTGCCGGATTGCCTCCTGCGTATCGTCCATCTTGTCGATATCGGAGATTTTGACCGAAATGCTGTTTACATACTGCCCGCCAGTCAGACGGATAAAGGCGGTGGGCAGCGGCACAAGCCCAGTATCGTCCTGATCCCCGCCCCACGCCGCCGCACCCTTGGTCGCCAGAATGCCGATCACCTCGAACGGGATGTTTCGCACCAGCACATATTTACCGACGATATCCCCTCCATCCGGGAAAAGCGATTTGGCAACCGTCTGACCCAGCACGATCACCGGTGCACTTGACCGCATATCACGTTCGGTAAAGAAATTCCCCTCCGCCATCGCCCAGTCGCGAACCTCCGGGAAACCGGGGCTTACGCCTTCAACCGTACTGGAGTAATCAAGATTGCCATAGCGGTAAGTCAGGCGCGTCTGGCGATCCGGCACCACCTGGTCGACATTTGGAATATCGAGAATGGCCGTCGCATCGTCGGCAGTCAGGGTCGCGTTATCGCCGCTGCTCCGCACTCCCGGCGCGCCGGGCCGGATACTAAGGAGGTTAGTCCCCATCGCCGAAATCTGATCGACGATCTTCTGCTTGCTGCCATTCCCGATGGCCAGCATCGTCACCACCGCCGCCACACCGATGACAATGCCAAGAAGGGTCAGCGCCGTGCGGAAAAAATTCACCCGCAACGCGCGCAGCGCCGTGATCGAGGCTTCACTGATCTCCGGCATTACCCCGCCGGTCTGGTTCAGCTTTTCCTGGCTCTTCATCGGCACGGCATTCTTCTGCTCGTCACTGGCTTCCGGATTGGTGTCGTTCAGAACCCTGCCATCCTGGATGCGGATAATACGCTTCGCATTCTCCGCCACTTTTTCATCGTGGGTGATCAGGATGACGGTCCGCCCCTCGGCATGAAGCGATTTCAAAAGATCCATCACCTCCTTGCCGCTGCGCGAATCCAGCGCCCCGGTCGGCTCATCGGCAAGGATCACCGGCGGGTTGTTCATTAATGACCGCGCAATCGCCACGCGCTGTTGCTGTCCGCCCGATAACTGGCCGGGGCGGTGATCGCAACGGTCGCCAAGGCCGAGCCGTGTCAGCAATTCGCGCGCCCGCTTGACCCGCGTCGCCTTGTCCATCCCGGCATAGACCGCCGGAATTTCAACGTTTTCTTCCGCACTCGATGTACCCAGAAGATTATAACGCTGGAAAACGAACCCGAATGTCTCGCGGCGCAACGCCGCCAGTTCATCCGGCGACAATCCGGCGACTTCGGTGCCAAGAATGTGGTACGTCCCGTCCGACGGACGGTCCAGACAGCCGATGATATTCATCAGCGTCGATTTCCCCGACCCCGACTGCCCCATGATTGCGACAAACTCGCCCGGCCAGATCGTGATCGAAACACCGTCTAGCGCCTTGACCGGCGTATCGCCGCTTTGATAATGGCGCTTGACGTTCTGAAGATTAAGAAGCGGTTCCGGCATTACAGACGCGGCCCGCCGCCGCCCGGCCCGCGCTGCTGCGTCTTCGCCTGCGCCGATCCACCGGCAGCCGGCGCGGAGATCATCACCTGATCCCCCTCGGCCAGACCGTCTTTCACTTCCGCCCGCGTCCGGTCCATCAAGCCGACATGAATGACCTTGTCACTGACCGCGCCGTTATTGCTGACCTTGACGCGGTAGGCCAGGCCCTGATCATTGTCTTCCTTCGCGACATGTTTGCCGAGCGCACCGACCGGGATCACCGTCACGTTCTCGGCCTTACCGACGATAAAGAACATCTGCGTGCTCATCCCCGTCATCAGCTGGCGGTCCTTGTTGTTAACATCGACCAGAACGTCATACAGGACGACATCGTTGACCGTCACCGGCGTCGGAAGAATCTGGCGTACTTCGCCATTCCATTTGCGCTCGCCTGCACCCAGCGTCGTGAAATACATCCCCATCTTCGGTTTCAGCTTCATCACATCCGCCTCGGCCACCTGCGCCCGCACTGTCATTGTATCCAGTGTCGCCACCTGCACGATGGTCGGCGCCGACTGGCTGGAGTTCAGGGTCTGCCCTTCTTTCGAGGTCTGCGCCACCACCGTTCCGTCCATCGGCGAATAGATGCTGGTGTAGCCAAGCTTGGCCCGGTCACCTTCAAGGGTCGATTGCGATTCCTCGATCTGTGCCTTGATCGCATCTAGCTGGGCAATCGCGACTTTGTTGGCAGTGTCCGCATCTTCAAACACCTCCCGCGAAATAGCGTTGCTTTTCAGCAGACTTTGATTCCGCGCCAGCTTGCGCTTGGCATCCAGAACCTGTGCCTCCTGCTGCGCCTGCTGCGCTTGCAGGGTTTTCAGCTTCGCCTCATCACCCTTGACCAAAGAATCATAAATTTCCGGATCGATCTCGGCGATCAGATCGCCCTTCTTCACCGTGTCGCCGATCTGTACATGGAGCTTTTTGAGCACACCCGAAACCTGCGCCCCGACATCGACATATTCAAACGGCTCCAGCTTGCCCTGCGCCGTGACGACATCCTGGATATCGCCCTTTTCCGCCACCACCATGGTCAGATTGGCTGACTTCGCGCGCGTCGCCGCTTTCTGGCTGTAAAAATAATATCCGCCCCCGCACAACAGCAGGACAAGAACGACACCGGAAATTTTCTGAGCAGAGAACCGTGCAGTGTTTGCCAATTACGCATCGCCCTTCATGTTTACACTCTTCCAATATAGAACGAATGCAGCGAAAGACTATACGATTCGGCCACGTTCAGACGGAAAGGATATCGACAACCCTGACAATCTTTTGCCGTAAAGTCTGATCCGATACACGCGCGATACAGGCTTGTACGCGCGTCATATCATCATCCACCCGCATTCCTCTGGCGGGCAGCAGGCCCTGAAGGAATAAATCAGCCGGGACGCCAAAGAGGTCGCAGAGCAACGGAATATGATGCAAAGGCAGCCGGTTGCTGCCCGCCTCATATTTCTGCACCTGCTGATAGGAAATCTGCAGGTGTTCGCCCACATCCTCCAGCGACATTCCGGCCCCGAGCCGCAGGGCCTTTGCATTCTGTCCAATAACGCGGTCCAGGTCGGAAATCCGTCGCCGCCCCCTGCCTTCGGTGTTTTTTTGCGTATTCATTATGATGGGCCTCTTTATAGTTCGCTTAATAGTTGTTATTCTTTAAAATTAACTACCTACTTCTATAAAAGTAGGCCTTTTTTGGCTGGGCGTCAATACCCTTGGTTGTGTTTGGACATGGATAACAATTTTGTTACACGCGTTGAGAAACTGGTTCGCGATTCCGGCGGGCAATCGGCACTCGCCCGCGCCAGCGGGCTGTCCCTCGGCGCGATCCAGCGTTATTTAAAAGGCGGCGAACCAACGCGCGGCGCGCTCATCCGTCTTGCCGAGAGCGGCGGCGTTTCCCTGACCTGGCTGGTTTTCGGCACCGATGTAGAGGCGAAGCCGACACCCTCGCGCGGCGAAATCCCTGTCTACGGTTTCGCGGAATGCGGGTTGCAGGGTTGGTATAACGAAGTACGTTACCGCGTTGCCACCAGCCTCGACTGGCCCGACCCGGAGATGTTCGCCGTCATTGTCGCGGGTCACAGCATGGCGCCGGAAGGGATTCATCCCGGCTTCATCTGCATGGCCTCACCCGCCACCCGCCCGCAAAAGGGCGACGCCGTATTGATCCGGAAACGCGACAGGACCGCGACGATCAAAGTCTACCAAAAGGAAGATAAAGACTGGCTTACCGTCAATGGCTGGCTCGACCCCGAAACACCGGGCGCGGCGCAGACGGCCTACACTGACAAAATCAAGCGCGATACCATCGACCGGCTGGCCACCATCATAATGGTCAAACGCCGCACCTAATCGGAATCAGGTATCGGCCAGAACCCCGACGACGCCACGAATTCCGGATTGAGGAATTTCTTCTCGGCGTGACCATAGCTCAGGACATTGCCGTCAAAATCGACAATTTTCCCGCCCGCGCTGCGCAAAATCGCATCGCCTGCCGCCGTATCCCATTCACACGTTTCACCGGGGCGCGGATAAATATCGCCCTTACCCGCCGCAATCATGCACATCTTCAGCGAAGACCCTCGGTGCAGGACCTTCGCCACTTTAAACCCGGCAAGGAACTCTTCAATCTTCTGCTGATTGTTATGGCCGCGGCTGGTGATGACGGTAAGACCCTCCACGGGCATATCGCGCACGAAGATTTTCTTCTCGCTGCCGCTTTCCGCCATGTAACGTAACGCTGTGCCTTCACCGCACCCGGAATACAATTCCCCCGGCACCGGCGCATAGATGACGCCCAGAACCGGAACGCCCTTGTGGATCAGTGCGATATTCACCGTGTAATCGCCGCTGCCCTTGATGAATTCCTTGGTCCCGTCAAGCGGATCGACCAGCCAGAAATAATCATGCCCCGCAAGATCCGGGATATTCCCCGCCGCCACCGATTCCTCGCCCACCACCGGCACATCCGGCGCGAAAGCATTCAGTCCCCTGATGATCAGGGCCTCCGCCTCACGGTCGGCGCTGGTGACCGGCGACCCGTCCGCCTTGATATCGGCGACAAACCCGTCCTCATCGAAATACATGAGGGTCAGATCCCCCGCCTCCACCGCCACACGGCGCACCATGTTGCAGACCGCAGGAAGATGCGCGAGAAGTTGCAGCGTTGCCGGGGAAAGAGTCATTACGCCCGCTTCTTTTCCGCTGTCGCCTGCGGGCCGGCGTCGGTCCGCCCGATCGAGGTGTAACGGAACCCGGCCTTCGCCACATCCTCCGGCTTATAAATATTGCGGAAGTCGCAGATGACTTTCCCGGCCATCATTCCCGCCGCACGGTCAAGATCCAGGGCGCGGAACTCATTCCATTCGGTGAGGATGACCAGTGCATCAGCCCCCTCGATCGCTTCATACGCATCCTTGCACCAGGTGACGTTCGGCATTTCCTTTGCCGCTTCCTCCATCGCCGCCGGATCATAGGCGGAAATTTTCGCACCCGCCTCCTGCAGCAGCGGAACGACATAAAGGCTCGGCGCCTCGCGGATATCATCCGTATTCGGCTTGAACGAAATGCCCAGCACCGCAATCTTCTTGCCACGCACCGCGCCGTCGCACGCCGCAATCACACGCCGCGCCATATCGCGGCGGCGCTCTTCATTGACCTTTACGACGGCCTCGACAATATATTGCGGCGCGCCGCAATTCTCACCGATGCGCAGCAGCGCCTCCGTATCCTTGGGGAAACACGACCCGCCATAACCCGGCCCCGCATGCAGGAACTTCGAACCGATCCGGCCATCCAGCCCCATCGCCTTCGCCACATCCTGAACATTCGCCCCGACCTTTTCACAGATATTGGCGATCTCGTTGATGAACGTGATCTTGGTCGCAAGGAATGCGTTCGCCGCGTATTTCGAAAGCTCCGCGGTTTCCAGCGATGTAAATACAATAGGCGTCTCGCTGATATAAAGCGGACGGTAGATGGACCGCATCACCTCCTGCGCCCGCTCCGACTCGGCCCCGATCACCACGCGGTCCGGCCGCATGAAATCGGAAATCGCCGCACCTTCGCGCAGGAATTCGGGGTTGGAACAGACGTCGAATTCCCCGTCGGGGCGGGTCTCGCGTACGATACGCTCAACCTCGCGCGCTGTCCCCACCGGCACGGTCGATTTCGTGATGATAACGGTATAGCCCTCCATATGGGCCGCGACATCGCGCGCCGCCTGATAGACGAAGGACAGATCGGCGGCCCGGTCGAACTTGCGCGGCGGCGTGCCGACGGCAATGAACACCGCATCCGCACCTTTCAGGCCCGCGGCAATATCCGTTGTAAAGCTCAGGCGTCCCGCCTCGACCTGACGCGCCACCAGCGCATCCAAACCCGGCTCATAAATCGGAATTTCACCGTTCAGCAGCCGCTCGATCTTGCCCTTGTCCTTGTCGACGCAGGTGACGGTCACACCGAACTCCGCGAAACAGGCTCCGGATACCAGACCGACATACCCGGTCCCGATCATTGCAATACGCATTGGCTCACCTCAGGTGAAAAGTTTATAACGAAGTCATCCTGGCGGGAAACTAACGGTTTTCAGAGGGAAATGGAAAGAGTTTATGATTCATTCATAGTCCTGATCTAATCTATTATGGTATACTGCGACAGAGAGGACATTATATTTATGCCGGAACGTTACGTGGTGTGTCATGACGAATTCCTCGGGGCCGGTGACCGCGCCGCCCTTATGGCCGTCGCCCACGACCTGTCCGGGCATAATCCTGTCCTGTTTGATATGGCGCGGCTGAACGGTAAAGACCCCGCAAAATGCCGCCAGGCGATGCAGGAAACGGCGCAGGCCATCAGGGCCGAAACCGGTGACGCCGACATCGTTTTTCTCAGCACCGGAATTTCCAGTCTCCATCCCCTCGCCAATGAACTGAAAAACAGCCTGAAGGCAAAATGGGTCGATATCCGCCTCGACCTCGACCAGGACCAGAGCTTCAGAAACTATCCGAAAATGCCGGGTCCGCGCCAGCCGGTCGAGCATATGATCGGCCTCAGGAATATGAGTGTCGGCACCATCAATTCCTTTCTGACCGGAATTTTCCGGTCTGCGTCGGAAGCGGCCCGCAGCGTGATCAGCACCGTCCCCGTCACCCCTGACCATTATCGCATGGACCGGCAGGCCGCCGCCTTTAAATCCGCCCATCCCGGTTTGAGTGAAAACGCCGTTGTGGTGTTGCTGGGGTCCTATATGAATCATAAAACACGCCGCGACCTGGACGGAATTATGGAGAGCGCCGCAACCGAAGGCCGCCCCGTCATCCTCGTCACAAGCCCCCGCACCGAGAAGCAGCAGGCAAAAATCGTCGACACCCTTGAACAGAAATATGCAAACACCCACGGCGTACACCTGCACCGTTTCAATGCGGACCAGCCGGAAAAAAATATCTATCCCGGCGTCCTGGCCTTCGCCGGTGACGTTGTCGTGACCAGCGATTCCCTGACCATGATTTCGGAATCGGTAGCGCTGGGGCGGCGCACCCATGTCCTCAGCACCATGGCCGACCGTCCCGGGTATTTAAATGCGATTGAAAAAATGAACCTGATCCGCCGCGTCGATGGACCTCTGGATACCGCCTGGACACCCTCCGCCCGCCCGGACCCGTTTCAGGAAATCAGGACAAGTCTTGGCCTGAACAGGGTCAAAGACACCCGCAACACTGCAATCGCACCCCTTGAGAACGCAGTCTGATAAAAACGCAACGTAGCAAAATGATAAAAAACGTTCGTCCTGTCTAATGCTGTCCGCCTTCCTCGCGTCGAAAAACCTTACAAATCCCGCAGAGTGTGAACGTCTATACCGATACGAATTGGACTCATCCAATATTGAATAGGAATTATTTCCTTGACAATGAACCCCCTTCATGCGACGCTGAACCCGATAGCTATCCTGCGGCTGAAAAAGTGCCGCAACGACAGAGCCTTCGGGCGCCCGACCTTTGTTTTGTCCGACCCTCACGAGGAGAAGATAGAAATGAAGGAACAAGCATACCCCCTTCCCGGCCCCGGATCGCTCCGGTCGCTTGAATCGTCAGGATGGGCCAGTATCGGCAAGTCCCCCTCGCCTTAGAGGAACCCTGCCCGGACCCTTGGCCCCGGTGATGAAGTGCGGGGAAACCGCCATGGTCCCGCCTCACCGTTACGGCAAACAAAAAACGCGACGAACGGACTAAAGGAGTTCATCAAAACCATGCAAAGCCAACGCACCCGCGCCCCGGAACCCGCCGTAAACCACCAGAACCATCCCGGTTCACGCTGCGGTTCATCCGCGCCGCGAACCCGGCTTTGCCCCGAAATTTGTTGCCCGAATCGCGCCCATCTGCTTAAGTAACCGCATTCGCACAACAATTTTGATTCGATCCACTGGAAGGGATTTGACCCATGGCCAAGAAATCTGCCGCCGCAGCTGAAACACCTCCAAACCCACCTGCCGAAGGCATGCCGCTGTTCTACACCAACCCCGTTCCGCTCGATGCGCGCCGCCATGAAAAACTGGCTCTGAAACCGTCCTTCGGCCTCGACTTCACCAAAACCGTCAACGCCGTGCCGGTCAACATGATCGAAATGCCGCAAATCTGCCATTTCTACCCGATCGCTTTTTCGCCGGACGCCAACGCGACGCCTGTGGCCCTCGTCGGCCTGCGCGACAACGAAAACCTCTTTGTGAACGCCAAAGGCGAATGGGAACCTGAAGCCTATATCCCGGCCTATATCCGCCGCTACCCGTTCATCTTCTCCGAAATCCCGGACAGCGATCAGCTGACCCTTTGCATTGACATGAATGACAAGGTCACCGAGGAAGACGGCGAACAGAAATTCTTCGACGCCGAAGGCAAAGGCACCCCGCTGGCGCAAAACGCCCTGGAATTCTGCAAATCCTATCACGCAGCAGCCCAGCAGACGGTTGAATTCTCCAAAATGCTCGCCGACAGCGACATGCTGGTGGAACGCCGCGCCGAAGTGAACGTGCTTGGCAACCGCCGCATCAGCTTCTCCGGCTTCAAGATCATCGACGAACAGAAACTGGCCCAGCTGGATGACAAAACCTTCCTCGAATGGCGCCAGAAGGGTTATCTGCCCTTCCTCTACGCCCACCTCTTCTCCGGTGCACAATGGCAGCGCCTGACCCGGATGCTCAACGAACGCCTCGAAAAAGAAACCAACTAAGAAAAACACGAACAGATAGAAAGGGACATCATCATGGCTAAAGTCGGAGCACAACGCGCCGCAGAACTGACCGGTCGTTCAAAATCCACGATCCAGCGCGCAATGAATGCGGGCAAGCTTTCCTATGAAGTCGACTCCAATGGCCGCCGTGTCATCGATGTGTCTGAACTCGACCGTGCCTTCGGCCTCGCGCCGCAGGGTGTGGGCGCGGGTCAGATGAACCTGATCAGCGATGCATCGGTTGAGGCCGAACTGAAAAAAACCACCGACCTCCTGGAAATGGAGCGCATGAAAATGCGCATCAAGATGCTGGAAGCCCAGCTTGAAAACGCCGAAGACCAGCTGGAAGACGCCAAGTCCCAGCGCGATCAATGGCAGAAACAGGCAACCCAGGTTCTCCTGACCAGCCAGTACAGCCAGAAACAGGCCGAAGAACTGAAAGCGGAGATCGAGGCCCGTGACCGCCGCGCCCAGATGCGCCGCCAGCAGGCCGTCCGCAAGGCCGCCTCAGGCACGAAACAGGCCGCAGAAGCCGTCAAGAAATCGGGCTTCGATTTCGGCAATCTGTGGCAGAAATTCCGTGGTGAGAAAACCGTGGCCGCCAACGTTTCCGTGGCAGACCAGACAGCAGAGTCAGCGGTTGATACCGTTGACGATGCCAAAGCAGCGTAATTCCAAGATAACGCCATAATTCATCACTATTATAAAAGGGCGGGATCAGCGATCCGGCCCTTTTTTTAACCCCCAAAATGGCTTACCCTGATGCTCATGAACTTACGTCGTTGCACAATCATTGCTCTCGCCGCTGTCCTGCTCTGTACCGGGGGGATGGCCCGGGCGGCCGATATCCTGACACCGTCGACGCCCTCCCTGACCGGACCGGCCGATGCAACCGGGCAACCTGCGGCCACCACCACAACGACCACCGAAACCACCACCGCCGCGCCCGGCGATACAGACGGCAAGCCGGTGCCCACCCCAAAAACGGGCGATATGCTCAAACTGTCCACCGGCCCCGACGCCGCGCCGCCCATCGACCCTAAGGAAATTCCTGATGTCGTCATGGAAGAAATGAAGCAGATCGAAAACAGCTGCACCAAAAACTATTTCTATTCTTCCTTCCACGACTGCAAATGCATTTCGGTGAAGTTTCTCGACGCCCGCCTGAAAAGCGACCCCAATATGTCGAAAGACCGCGTGTTCAACAGCATTGCCGCGCAATGCGTCGATGAACCCGGCGTTGCGGGCTATGTTTACAAAAGCTGCGCCGACTACATGAAGAGCATCCGCGTCGATTTCGACTCGTTCTGCACGTGCTCCGCCAACAAGGTTGCGGCGTCTTACAAGAAAAACCCGATGATGAGCCTGCGCTACATCGAATCCCTGCGCCGGAACGCCTTTGTCGATTGCGGTATTCGCAACAAGGTCGAAAAACCGTCCAAAACCCTGCCGAAGAAATTTGAGCCGAAGAAATCAGCCGACTGAACCCTGCTCTGGCTAGAGCAGCGCCGGATCGACATCCTTCACTGATGCCGCGCCGTTCATGACGATCTCCGCCTGGCCGAGAGCCTGGGGCATGATATGCGCCATGTAAAAATCAATCGTCGCGGTCTTGGCTTTGATAAAATCGGCGTCCATGCCGGAGGCCGGAAGCGCCGCCCGCGCCTTCGCCATCATTGCGCCGCACGACAGGATTGAGAACGCCCTGAGGTAAGGCACTGCCACCGCCGCCACTGTGCTGAGGTCATTAACCTTGCCCGCCTTCAGCACCCAGGCTGTTGCATCCTGAACGGCCTTGAAAGATGGCCCGAGATCATACGCCGCAATTTCCTCCAGCCACGCCTGCGCCGCCGCGCCGCCATCCCGCAGGATCTTGCGGAACACCAGGTCGTTCGCCTGAATTCCGTTCGTCCCCTCATAGATGGGAAGGATGCGCGCATCCCGGTAATATTGCGCCGCGCCGGTTTCCTCGATGAAACCCATGCCGCCGTGAATCTGTACGCCCGTCGATGCGACCTCCACCCCCATATCGGTAGACCACGCCTTCACAATCGGGGTCAGCAGGTCGACACGCGCCTGCGCCGCCGCATCGCCTGCGTTCGCCTTATCGACGGCCAGCGCCGCCGCGTAGGTCAGCGCCCTTGCACCCTCGATCTGCGCCTTCATCGACAGCAACATGCGCTTTACATCCGGGTGATGAATAATCGTCGCGCCCGATCCGTCCAGCGGCTTGCCCTGCACGCGGTCGCGCGCGTAGGCCAGCGCGTGCTGATACGCGCGCTCGGCAACCGCAACGCCCTGCAATCCGACGCAGAGCCTTGCCATGTTCATCATGGTGAACATATATTTAAGGCCCTCGTTTTCCTGGCCCACGACATACCCGGTGGCGCCGCCACTGTCCCCGTACTGCATCGTGCAGGTGGGCGAGGCATGAATGCCGATCTTGTGTTCAATCCCGGTGCAGATCACATCATTGCGTGTGCCGTCCTTCAGGATCTTCGGCACCACGAACAGGGAGATCCCCTTCACCCCCTCCGGCGCATCGGGCAGGCGCGCCAGCACCAGGTGGATGATATTATCGGTAAAGTCATGCTCGCCATACGTGATGAAAATTTTCTGGCCGAAGATTTTATAAGTACCGTCGCCCACGCGCTCGGCTTTGGTTTTAACGGCGGCAAGGTCGGAGCCCGCCTGCGGCTCGGTCAGGTTCATGGTGCCCGTCCATTCGCCGGAAATCATTTTTTCCAGATAGTCGGCCTTCAGCTCACTTGAACCATGCGCCTCAATCGCCTCCACCGCCCCCTGGGTGAGAAGTGGGCAAAGACCGAACGACAGATTGGCGGCCTGCCACATTTCCTGGACCGCGAAAGCCAGCGCCCAGGGCAGCCCCTGCCCGCCATGGTCCGGGTTAAAGGGCACCGCATTCCATCCGCCCTCGCGGAATTGCGCGTAGGCCTCTTTAAATCCCGGTGCCGTTGTCACGACGCCGTCTTTCAATGTATTGCCTGCCTCGTCCCCGCCTTTGTTAATCGGGTCGAGAACATCATGCGCCAGCTTCCCCGCTTCCTCCAGTACTGCGTCGATCGTCGCGGCATCCAGATCCGCCGCCTGCGGCAAATCATGCAGCCCGACGATATGATTAAGGATAAACGCCATGTCTTTGACGGGGGGATGGTAGGTGCTCATATAAAAATGTCCTTGATTGTTACCTGACTGATTTTGCTGAGTTTTTCTTAAGAAAAGATGAGCGTCATACCCGTGGCACGGGACTTGCGAAGATCTTCACAGGACAATATTACACCACTTTCGGGATAAAACCATGCCCCTCACTGGAAATGCTATAGATAACAATGCCTTAACCTCCCTGGCCAACCGGGCGGGTCCGGCGGTTACCTCCGCCATCCATAAGGCCAGCCTCAAAACTGGGGTGAATTTTGCCTACCTGATGCAAAAGGCCGACACGGAGAGCAGCTTCGATACCGACGCAAAAGCCAAAGGCTCCAGCGCCAAGGGCCTGTATCAGTTCATTGGCAGCACGTGGATGCAGATGGTCAAGCGTTATGGCGATAAATACGGCCTTGGTGAATACGCCGATAAAATCGGCAATAACGGCCAAGTGGCCAGCAAGGCTGACAAAAAGGAAATCCTCGCTTTGCGCGACGATCCGGAAATCTCCGCGCTGATGGCCGGTGAATATGCCGCCGAAAATAAACAGAGCCTGATCAATTCCGGTATCAAGAGCAAAGATATCGGCTCGACCGAGCTGTACCTCGCCCACTTCCTTGGTGCCGGTGCGGCATCGGAATTCATCAAGGGCATGAAGCAGAACCCGATGGCCCCCGCCGCCCAGATTTTCCCCAAGGCCGCGGACTCCAATCACAACGTCTTTTATACCAAGACCCAGCACCAGCGTTCACTGGGCGACATCTACGCCATGTTCGACAAGAAATTCAACAACCCGATGACGACGAAAACCCCTGCGCCACAGGACCGGACGCTGGTTGCGGACAATAGCACCCAAAGCG
>JAQGJB010000035.1 GCA_028290825.1 Micavibrio sp. | reverse complement strand
TGATAGGACGTCTGGGAGAAGACTCTCTTGATCCGATGGAGGAATTCCTCAACACCACTTTGTCCTACGAAGCCGAAAATATCCCAACCCTGCAGCAATTCATGGCCTGGCAATCGTCTGGCAACACCGAAATCAAACGCGAAATGGAATCATCGGGCGGGAAAGTCCGTATCATGACCGTCCATGCCTCCAAAGGGTTGCAGGCCCCCATCGTCATCCTGCCTGACACCATGCACACCGCCACCTCTATCGGCAAAATCGGCCTGACTGAACGGATTGTGTGGACTGCCAACGGCCCCCTCTGGTCCCCGCGCGGCGAAGACGACTGCAGCGCCTATAAAACGCTGATCGCCGAAAAGAAAATCAAGCTGGACGAGGAATACCGCCGCCTCCTCTACGTCGCCCTCACCCGCGCCGCCGACCGGCTTTATGTTGCGGGATGCATCAAGGGCGCACGCAGCAACCCAGCCCCCGATTGTTGGTACAACCTGATCGAAAACGGCTTCAAACGTATGGCCGACCGCCACGAAAGCGTCATTGTGGAAGAGGGCGACGAAACCCCCGGCACCCGCATCCGCTCGGCCCAGACCGACAAACCGGACAAGAAAGACAAAGGCACCGAAGCCATTCCGGTCCAGTCTGCCTGCACCGACTGGTCCTGGCTGACCCGAGATCCACCGGAAGAAGCCGTTCCGCCGCGCCCCTTCGCCCCGTCCCGCCCGTCCGATCCTGAACCGGCTGGCATTTCCCCACTCAGCCTCGACGATGCCGGAATCCGTTTCCGCCGTGGCAACATCACCCATAGTTTACTACAATTCCTCCCCGGCCTCCCCCCTGCACAATGGCAAACTGCCGCCCAGCGTTTCGTCAGCAAACAAAAAGACATTTCTCCCAATGTTCAGGACAATATCGTCACCGAAGTCATCACCATCCTGAACCACCCGGATTTCGCCGACGTCTTCGGCCCCGGTTCGATGGCCGAAGTACCCATCACCGCCCTGATCGGCGAAAAACTGATCAGCGGCCAGATCGACCGCCTTCTGGTCACGGCCACCGACATCCTGATCGTCGATTACAAAACCAATCGCCCGCCGCCAACCGACGTGAAAGACGTCCCGGCCATCTACCGTACCCAGCTTCGCGCCTATCGCGATGTGCTTAGCAAAATCTATCCGGCCCGGACCATCAAAACGTTCCTGCTCTGGACCGACGGGCCGCGCATGATGGAAGTCCCGCTATAGATTCTGCAAAACTGCCCTCTGTGGACGCCCAAGCGGACAAGGCTTGACCCGCGCCCGCCGAACGCCATATTAGAAGAAGCATTATATTCCCGGATCGAAAGGATCTTCCATGTCCAGCAGCCAAAAAGTATCAGACAGCAATTTTGAAGCAGAAGTCCTGCAGGCCTCCGGCCCTGTGGTTGTCGATTTCTGGGCGGAATGGTGCGGCCCGTGCAAAGCGATGGGTCCTCTGGTTGACGAGCTTGCCACATCGATGGGCGAAAAAGTCAAAGTTGTGAAAATTAACATCGACGAAAACCCGAACGCCCCGACTAAATACGGCGTCCGCGGCATCCCGACCTTCATGGTCTTCAAGGATGGCAAACTGGTCGATACCAAAGTCGGCAGCATGTCCAAAGGCCAGCTGACCGACTGGGTTTCCGCGAACATCTAATTCAAAGCTTCTTCTATGAAACAAACCATCATCCTTCCACCGGTTGAAAAAATGCCGGTGGAAAGCAATTCGTTTTTTCGCTGGATCGGTTTCTTTCTCTCGCCCTACCGCGCCACCTTCTGGGGCTTCCTCAGCTTCCGGGTCTTCCGCTATACGCTGATCTCGCTCGTCCCGCTGATGATTGGCCTTCTCATCAACGGCTTTGAAAAAGGCTGGGCCTATTCCGATCCGCATAAACTGGTCGCGATGACCGCCGGTTTCCTGATCATCTATACCCTGACCCAGCTGTCCATCATCGTCTTTATCAGGGAAGCGAAGATGGAAGACCGCGTTATTCGCGGCCTGACCCTGTTCAGCATCCGTCACATCAACGCCCTTCCCCTCACCTGGCACGAATCGCAGGGGTCGGGCAGCAAGCTGCAACGCGTGATGCAGGCCCGCAACAGCCTTAAACAAATCTACATGGTCTATAAATGGTCTGCGGTTCCGTTCGTCGCCAGCCTCGGCGCCATTGCTCTTTCCATTCACGCCATGGATGTGCCCGGCTTCTTCTACTGGCTGTTCACCGGCTTCACCGCCAGCTTCCTTGTTGTCGGTTACTATTCCGCACGACCCATCCCCGAACTGCACAACAAACACAATGCCATCCTCGAACGCCTGATGTCCGGCGTCTATGAGTTCGTCAGCGCCGTCCGTACCGTCAAAGCCTTTCATATGGGCGAATATATCGAAAGTGAAGCCCGCCGCTTCGAAGAAGACGGCCATGTCGCCATGAGCCGCATCTACCGCGCCACCTATACAAAATGGGTCGTGCTGAACATGACCGGCATTTTCTGGATCAGCGCCTTCATTATCGCCTGCGTCATGGGCGTTTATCACCATTGGCTCTCCACCGGCGCCTTCGCGATGATTTTCTTTCAGGCCTCCAACCTCTGGAACCGCCTGGAAGAAATGGTCTATATGCAGGACCAGTTCATGGAATCCCGAAATGGCTTCATGCGGCTGACTGAAACCTTGAAAGCGCAACGCATAGAACACGACATAGCCCCGTTGCAACCCCTCCTCGCATGGCCATCGATGAAATTCGACCATGTCAACTTCGCCTATCCGGGAAGCGGAAAAGACGGTGAAGAAGCACCGCCCGCGCTGCACGACATCGACCTGACCATAGGCAAAGGTGAGAAGATCGCTCTCGTTGGCCGCAGCGGCGCGGGTAAATCGACCTTCGTCAAACTGCTGATGAAGCAGATGCTGCCAACCTCGGGGAAAATTCTGGTCGACACCGTCGCCCTCGACCATATCGCCACCAGAGAATGGCTCGCGAAAATCGGCTTCGTCCCACAGGACATCGAACTCTTCAACATGTCGATCCGCGACAACATCCTTCTCGATGCGGCATACGAAGGCAACGAAGCCGTTTATGAAACCGCCCTGCAACAGGCCGCCCTCGATGAGCTGATACAGTCTTTGCCAGAGGGCGATGAAACCCTTGTCGGCGAACGCGGCATTAAACTCTCCGGTGGCCAGCGTCAACGTCTTGGCATTGCCCGCGCCCTCGTCCGCAATGCCGACATGATTATCTTTGATGAAGCAACCGCCTCGCTGGACAGTTTGTCCGAACAGGTCATTCAGAAAGCCCTCACCACCGCCTTCGCCGGACGGACCATGGTGATCATCGCGCACCGCCTCTCCACCGTCCGTTTTGCAGACCGCATCATCGTCATGGAAGATGGCCGCATCGTTGAAAACGGCACCTTCGACGACCTGATCACCAAAGGCGGGAAATTCGCAACTTTATGGGCCCTGCAATCCTCAGGCTTCGTCGATGAATCGGAAAGCATCGAACGCCCCGATGAACCTGCACGCCAAACAGCTTAGTAAAATCAGCTAAAATGTGGTGTCACTTGAAGGAGAATGTGCCGAAAACTTTGGTTTTCGAGAACCGGAGCGCAGCGTACTTTGAGTACGTGAGCACCGGAAGCGCGGAAAAACGAAGTTAACAGGCCATTCAACGAAAAGTGACACCACATTTTTGATTTATTGCGCTGCAATTACCAATCGCTCTTTTAAAACAGCCCTTCCTTTGACAAGATCAGGTGACTTTTTCTCAAAGGGATAACAGCAATGAAAAACATTCTTCTCATCGGCGCAGGCAACATTGGCGAAATGATCGCCGACCTTCTGGTATCGACAGGTGAATACACCGTCACCATCGCCGACCACGCCGAAAAATCTCTGTCCAGAATTACCGAGCGCGCCTGCCTGTCCAAATTAAAACTCGACGCGACCAGCGAAGACGAAATGGCCACCGCACTGAAAGATAAATTCGCCGTCCTCTCCGCCGCACCGTTCAGCATTACGCCGGGCATCGCCAAGGCCGCGCACGCCGCCGGTGTACACTACCTCGATCTGACCGAAGATGTCCGCAGCACCAAACTGGTGATGGACCTTGGCAAAACATCCAAGGCCGCGATGATCCCGCAATGCGGCCTTGCCCCAGGCTTTATTTCAATCGTTGCCGCCGACCTCGCGAAACGTTTTGATTCACTCGACAGCCTTCGCATGCGCGTTGGCGCGCTGCCGGAATATCCGTCCAACAGCCTCAGCTATAACCTGACCTGGAGCACCGACGGCGTTATCAACGAATACTGCATGCCATGCGAAGCCATCGTTGACGGTGTCCTGACCATGGTTCCGGCACTCGAAGAAATCGAACACTTCGCGCTCGATGGCGTTTCCTACGAAGCCTTCAACACCTCCGGCGGCCTTGGCACATTGTGCGAAACATTGCAGGGCAAGGTCCGTTCGCTGAACTACCGCACGATCCGTTACCCCGGCCACCGCGATATCATGAAGACCCTGATTCAGGATCTCCGCCTCGGCGAACGCCGCGACCTCTTCAAGGAAGTGCTGGAGAACGCCATCCCCGCAACCATGCAGGACGTTGTGATCGTGTTTGTCACCGCCACAGGCCGCCAGAACGGCAAGCTGATGCAGCTGACCTACGCCAACAAAATCTACGCAAAAGAAATGAACGGCAAACTCTGGTCCGGTATCCAGATCACCACAGCCTGCTCAATCTGCGCCGTGGTCGATATGCTGGCCGCCGGTAAACTGCCGCAAAAAGGCTTTGTGAAGCAGGAAGACATTTCGCTGGAAGACTTCCTGGCCAACCGCTTCGGTGCGGCCTATGCGCAGGACGAGGATTACTTCACCCGCCTCGCCGCCTGAAAGCGTTAACCGGTATAATCGCGGGCGCGCCACAGCCAGTAGATCATCTGCGCCGCATACTGGCCCAGTGGTCCGCCCGCGTATTTCACCTTGAATGGTTCGAAGAGCTTTATTCTCTGATCGTTCTCGGCAATCGCCCCGGCAATCATCTCGCCGCCTACAGTTGTCGGCACCAATCCATGGCCGCCAAAGCCCATATTATACCAGTAGCCCGGCGCAATCTGCCCGATCTGCGGCATCTGGTGCGGCGCATAGCACATCAGGCCAGACCAGGCGAGCGATGCCTTCGCATATCCTCTTAACTGCGGATAAACCTTCAGCAGATCATTCATCATCGTCTCGGCAATATTATGCGGCTGCGCCCAGAGCCCGACACGACCACCCCACAAAATACGGTTATCCGGCAGACGACGATAATAATCGCAGGACCAGCGTGTATCATAGATCGGGTGAGAGGTCGGCAACGCCGAATCCAGAATCTCTGCCGGTATCGGTTCCGTCACCATCACATAGGTCTGGACCGGAAATGATCCGCCCTGAATTTTTTTATTCAGGCCATGCGCATATTGGGAGCAGCAATAGACAACATCCTTCGCCCGCACCGACCCTTGTGGCGTCACAACTTTCCAGCGCGCCCCATCCTGATCAACACGAACCGCCGGTGAATTCTCACAAACCTTTCCACCTTTCTCGGCAATAACGCGCGCAAGACCGTGAACGTAACGCAGAGGATGAAACTGGAAATCATGCGGCGACAGATAGCCCTGATAATAAAACTCTGTCTTGCAATGGCTGCGAACCTGTTCGGTCGAAAGATATTTCAGGTCGAGATCGAAATCATCATTGGCGGACTTCACGGAAGCCAGCACCTGCGCCTCACGATCCTTGGTGGAGACAATCAACACCCCATATTTTAAAGGCCCACAATCGATATTGTAATCTGCAATCCGCTTCTGGATCAGCGCACGGCCATCTTTGGTCAGATCGACCAGCTTTCGCGCATGATCAAGGCCAAGGCGCGCCTTCAGCGTATCGTGACTGGCCGCATAACCCTTGGCAACAAACCCGCCATTGCGGCCCGACGCACCAAAACCAATGCGCTGCGCCTCAACCAGAACGACAGATTTTCCACGATTGATAAGACCGAGAGCCGTATTGAGCCCCGCAAGCCCGCCACCGATGACACAAACATCCGCCACCTCATGCGAAGCAAGCGCCGGGTAATGCGTATCCGCATCCAGTGTTCTTGTGTAGTAATTGTCGATATAGCCGGATGCGGGATCAGGCAGCATGGTTGACGCTCTAGACCTTGTTGGACGAGAGCATCATCACCATCTGGCGGCCTTCCATTTTTGGTTCCTGTTCGATCTTGGAGATCTCGGTCAGGTCCGCTTTCATTCTTTGCAGAATTTTAAGGCCCAGTTCCTGGTGCGATAATTCACGGCCACGGAAACGCAGCGTGAATTTCACCTTGTCACCGCCATCGAGGAACTTGATCGCAGCGCGCAGTTTCACCTGGTAATCGTGATCTTCGATCATCGGGCGGAGCTTCAGCTCCTTCACTTCGATAATCTTCTGTTTCTTCTTGGCTTCGTTGGCCTTCTTCTGCATCTCGTACTTGTACTTGCCGTAGTCGAGAATTTTACAGACCGGCGGCTCGGCGCCCGGAGAGATTTCGACGAGGTCGAGACCGGCAGCATCGGCAGCGGCCAGAGCTTCACGAATCGTGACAACACCCACCATTTCGCCATCGGCACCGACGAGGCGAACTTTATCGACACGGATCTGGCTGTTGATGCGCGGACCGTCGTCACTGCGCGGGGGGAGCTGTTGTGTACCTGGCTTGGGTGGGCGAACTGGTGGCGGCATTCTTCCTCAATTATTATTAACGTAAAACAGAGTCATGTTTTACGGCGGATTGGCTGGACTTGCAAAGGCTTTTTGCTGAAAACATGGGGATTATATGGAATTAGGCCTGATGCAGGCTCATGGAAGGCGGAGAAATGATTTTCTGCTCCTTTTTGGCCAGATCCAGATTGGTCTTCAGGAAACTTTCCTCGGTTTGACCAACCCTGGCGAGAGCCTCCTCCAAAACCGGAACTTCACGGATTTTGACGCCAAGCTTATTTTCGAGTTTAAAAACCTGCTTGAGCAACTCGACAGGAATCGCCTCATTCATCCAGATTTCGGCATCCTCATTATCTGGACCAAACAAGTCGAGGCCCAGCGTGTTGCCAATTGCACGAACCTGCTTAGGCCCGAGCCTCGCGTAAATAATTTCTTCGCCGGCTTCTTGGCGCTTCAGAATTTCTTCTTCATATTGCGCGAGCGCAAGTTCAGCGTAGTAGTCGATAAATGGCTGATTGGTGTTTACGCAGCTGTCGTTTTCCAGCGTTCTGGAAGCCATCAAGACAGCCCGGCGCAAAAATTTATCGGAGATTGCACCGCCCGTATCGGCACCGCCGGCACGACGTTCCGACAACAGCCATTGAACGGTGTACGCTTCACGTTCCATCAGCTTATTGAGCAAAATAACGCTGCGCGGATCAAGGACAACTTTGGTGTTCCTGTTGACCGGAATGGCGTGAGCGGCAGCATTGAAAAAATATTGCAGAACATGAACCCGCTCATGATCGCGCGATCGCATTAATTTTTCACGGTCTGAAAGATTGGTTTGCCCGAAATTAATATGCGGCTTTAAACCTTCGGACGAGTAATGAGAAAACGACGCCGTACAGCGCAGATCCATTGCAATGATTTCCGGGCACCCTGTGCTGGCGAATTTTTCAGCCAGCCTTGCTTCAATCGTTCCGGCAACGGGCTGCTGGCCGTCAATCTCGGCCCATTCTTCGGCACGCCATTTCTCGACGGCGTCTGGGTTTTCCTTGTCAGGAAATTTGTCCCATGGCAAATGACCTGCCGGGGCCATAAACCCGGCAATCGCTGATTTCGATTCTGTTTGCTCGATAGTAATCACGTCCCTGCTAACCTTTATTAACCACACTTTGTTTCATCAGTGTTGCAACAAAGGTAACAAATGCAGACCTGCCCTGTCAATTTTGCAAAGCAAATAAGCGCAGTGGATGGCAATTAAATAAAGCTAGTAAGGTGGCTGGCAGGCCTTAACGATATTTTGCAGCGCAACATCAAAGGCTTCAACGGATTGCTGGTCGGTTCCAAGCGTCCTGATCGCAACTTTCTGTTCTTCCGCCTCACGTTTGCCGACGACAAACATCACCGGCACTTTGGCAAGGGAATGCTCCCGCACTTTATAGTTGATTTTTTCGTTACGGATATCCAGCTCAGCCCGAATTCCGGTCGCCTGTAATTCATGCAGCAGACCCTTGGCGTACTCATCGGCCTCAGATGTAATCGTCGCCACAACGCATTGCACCGGTGCCAGCCAGTACGGCAGCTTCCCGGCATAGTTCTCGATCAGGATACCAATGAAACGCTCGATCGAACCGAGGATTGCCCGGTGCAGCATTAATGGGCGGTGACGCGCGCCGTCTTCCCCGATGTAATTCGCATCCAGCCGTTCCGGCAGGTTGGGATCAAGCTGCAGCGTGCCGCAGGTCCAGGACCGGCCAATCGCATCGCGGATGTGGAATTCCAGTTTAGGGCCGTAGAATGCCCCGTCACCCGGCGCATCGACATAATCAAGGCCAGCCGCATCAAGAGCCTGACGCAACGCATTCTCCGCGTAATCCCAGCTTTCTTCCGTCCCCACGCGGTTTTCCGGGCGTGTCGCCAGTTTCACAACGAGGTCGTTAAATCCGAGATCCTTGTAGATCGAACGCAGCAGCGCGCAGAAATCAATGCTCTCGCTTTCAATCTGGTCCTCGCGGCAGAAAATATGGGCATCATCCTGTGTGAACTGACGCACACGCATCAGCCCGTGCAAAGCACCATGCGCTTCGTTGCGGTGGCAGCAGCCAAACTCCGCCATACGGATTGGCAGATCACGGTACGACTTGATACCCTGCTTGAAAATTTGCACGTGCGCCGGACAGTTCATGGGTTTCAGCGCCATGAAATGTTTCGGTTCTTCCTTGAAGACCTTGCCGCCTTCTTCGGTGTTTGGCACAACGTCCGGCACAACGAACATATTCTCGCGGTACTTGCCCCAGTGTCCGGATTGCTCCCAGAATTTCGCATCCATCAATTGCGGCGTCTTCACCTCGACATATCCCGCCCCGGTCAGGCGGCGGCGGATATACGCCTCAAGCGCGATCCAGATCGTGTAACCCTTCGGATGCCAGAATACTGATCCCTGCGCCTCGTCCTGCAGGTGGAACAGGTCCATCTCTTTACCAAGCTTGCGGTGATCACGTTTCTCCGCCTCTTCAATCTGCGTCAGATAGGCCTGCAAATCCGCTTCGGTCCGCCACGCAGTGCCGTAAATACGTGTCAGCATTGCTTTATTTGAATCACCGCGCCAATAGGCCCCTGCCACTTTCATCAGTTTAAACGCCGTCCCGACATGCTTGGTCGTCGGCATGTGCGGGCCGCGGCAGAGATCGAGCCAGTCACCCTGACGGTACACCGTGATTGTTTCCGTTCCCGGCAGATCGCGGATCAGTTCCGCCTTATACATCTCGCCCTTCTTGGTGAAATACTCGATTGCATCTTCACGCTCCCAGACCTCGCGCTCGAAATTCGCGCCTCTGGCGATGATCTCTTTCATCTTCGCTTCGATTTTCGGCAGGTCTTCAAGCGTGAACGGTTCATTCCGCGCAAAGTCGTAATAAAACCCGTTTTCGATGCTCGGGCCGATCGTCACCTGCGTGCCGGGATATAGGTCCTGCACCGCCTCGGCCATCACGTGCGCCGCATCGTGACGGATCATCTCCAGGCCCATATCATCCTCACGTTTGAAAATGCGGATCTTGGCATCTTCCTCAACCACGCGCGACAGGTCACGCACATCACCGTTAATCTCGATCGCAATGGCCGCCTTGCCCAGCGATTTGGCAATCGAATCGGCAATGGCCAGTCCGGTGGTTCCGGCTGGATAGGTCCGTTCCGAGCCATCCGGCAAAGTAATGGTGATCTGATTCAGGGATTGAGCCGTATTATTCATAGAAGATTCGCTTATGTCTGGAGGCGTTAAGATATAACCCAAATTGCAAGGAATCCGCTGATTTGGCAAGTGGATTACGGAACGCCGCGCCAGCAAGGCTGCGTTTTTTGCAATGCAGCTGTAAGCATTATTTACAATCACTGAAATCGCCTTATTATCACTTCATTGAGTATCAGTTCTGTAAATTAGATTTTTATGATTTAACCTTGGCTTATTTGGAATCTTAGAGGGGTGTCCTGTGACCAGCGTCGTCATTCTTCCCGAAAGCAATCAGACCACCTTGTGCCTCCAGCTTCACGATCAGGTGACAGCGGATGATTTCGATCATTATTACCATCAGGAAATAAAGAAACGCATCGCCGCAAACGGCTATTTCAACATGATCGTAACCTATTCAGCCGATTATAAAGGGTGGGAGCCCGATGCAGCCGATCTCAACCTTAAGTCTATACTGGAGCTTGGCAACAAGCCGCATAAGCTCGCCTACGTCAACCCGCCCAAGCGGAAAATACTGCTGATGAAAATGGCGGAGCCCCTTTTGAAAGGGGAAATTCGCTATTTTGAGGAAGGACAGTATGAAGACGCGCTGAAATGGATTAAAGAATAGGACATGAGTAAGACAATTATAATTCTGCCGGAAACCGAAGGGCCGACACTCTGCGTATCTTTAACCGGTATTATTGCAGCGGAAGATTTCTCGGAATTTTTTGAAAAGCCATTGCGTGAAGTTCTGAATCGTTTCGACCATTACAATCTCTACGCCGTTTATCAGGAGGAGTTTCGGGGCTGGTCTGAAGAAGCTGCTGACCTTAGCTTCAAATGTATTTCTGCCGTCGCGTCAAAGGCTAAAAAGGCCGCCTATGTGAACGCACCCGACAGCCGCCGCCTGCTGATGAAAATGGTCCAGCCTTTAACCAGCGCCGAAGTCCGTTATTTCGATTCCGGCGAAGAATCACAGGCGCTGGCCTGGATCAGGGAATAAAATCATGGGAACCACGGTCACCACACTGCCGGAAACAAATGAAACCTCATTATGCCTGCGTCTGAACGGTACAGTAACGGCCGAAGACTACCTGAATTACTTTGATCTTCCGCTTCGCGCCATCGTTACAAAAAACGGGTTCTGCAAACTCTGTGTGATCTATGCCGACGATTTTGTGAACTGGTCGCCGGAGGCCGCTGATTTAAGCTTCAAAAATATTTCCGAACTGGCCCCGAAGGCGCGGAAAGTTGCCTACGTCAATCCACCGGACAGCCGTATGTTGCTGATGAAAATGCTGGATCCCGTCATGGACGGGAAAGTTCGCTACTTCGATGCCGGTCAGGACGCCGAAGCCCTGAGCTGGACCATAGCGGATTAGCGCTCAACGTTCATTCATGGATGTCCGGAGCGTTTTGATAAACGGTTTCAGCAAATATTCCATCACCGTTTTCTTGCCTGTCTGAATATCGACACTGGTCACCATACCGGGAATAATCGGCAGAACCTGTCCTTTGCGTTTCAGGGCATTCTCCTTGGTGCGCACCTTCACGCGGTAAAAACTTTCGCCTTTTTCATTGGTGATACTGTCCGCGGAAATATCGACCAGCTCCCCTTCCAGACCGCCGTAAATCGAAAAATCATAGGCCGTGATCTTTACGATGGCTTTCTGTCCCGGATGCAGGAAAGCGATATCGGCGGGACGCACGCGCGCTTCGACCAGCAACTGGTCATCCTTCGGCACGATCTCCATCACCGGCTCACCCGGCTTCACGACACCGCCGACGGTGGTGACCTTGATGTCCTTGACCGTTCCGTTCATCGGCGATCTGATTTCGGTCCGCGTCTTGCGGTCCTGCAAAGTCCCGAGAGTCTGCTGGATAGCGGCCATTTCCGTCATCTTGGCGGACAGCTCCGTCTGCGCCTGGGCTTTGGCGGTATTTCTAACCTCGTTGATCTTGGCCTGAGCTTCCTGCACCGCCGCCTGTGCGCGCGGCAATGACGAACGAAGGCTGTTCAGCTCCCCCTGCTTCTCACGCAGGGCGCGGTCCAGCTGGATCAGTTCGACTTTCGGCGCGGAACCCCTTTCGACCAGCGGTGCAATCATATTGCGTTCCTGTTGCGACAATCCGATCACGCTACTGGCATCGGCAATCTTGCCGTTCAGTTCGCGGATTTCCTGCTGACGCTGTGACAATTGCTCTTGGTATACTTGTGTCTGGGAATTCAGGCTCTGCGCGTTCGACCGGAAACTGTCGAGTTCCGTTGTGACGCTCTGCGGCGCACCCTTCATCACCTCCGGAGGAAATTCCACTGTCGACTTGCCTTCGGATTCCGCGCGAAGACGCGTCGTTGTCGCCAGCAGCCCCAGATACTTGGCCTGATTCGAGCCGAGATTGGAGCTTGCATCAATGTTGCTGAGGCGGACCAGGATATCCCCGGCTTTGACTTCCTGGCCTTCTTTCACCAGGAATTCCTCAATTATCCCTCCTTCAAGGTTCTGGATCACCTGGATCTGCGATGATGGGATGATTTTTCCGTCCCCGCGTGTTGTTTCATCAAGCGTGGCGAAATTCGCCCACACCACGAAAATCATAAAAAATCCCGCAATCGCGATCAGAAGAAGATGCGAATGCAGTGGCAATTCTTCGTCGGAGGCAAAAAAATTATCCGCCCGTGCGGCCGCCTTCTCAACCTGGACCTTCATCCATTGCTGTTGCAGCTTCGCCCAGTCTTCGGTCTTGTTGATATCAAGCTCCGCGTCGGAGTCGTTCTTCTGTGCTGGTTTCTGGGTACTCATTATGAGTTCTCCGTTCCGGATGTGGCGGGACCATAGGCACGCGCCTGCAATTTACGAACAATTTCGTCCTTCGGGCCGAAATCAAGAATGCGGCCGCGATCCAGCAGCATGATCTTGTCGACCAGGGACAGCATCTGCCCCTTATGCGTGATGACGATCGTGGTTTTATTTTTGCAGATTTCGGTCAGCCGCTTTAACAGGCGGATCTCCGACGCAGGGTCGAGCGACGATGTCGGCTCATCCAAAATCATGACAGGGGGATCGAACAGCAGTGCGCGCGCAATCGCCACAGCCTGACGCTGTCCGCCTGAAAGTGATTCGCCGCGTTCCCCGACCGGCGTATCAAGCCCGGCCTGTGAATCGCGAAGATGTTCCATGACGCCGGAAAGCTCGGCCGCGCGCAGGACCGCACGGTCCGAAGCCGTTTCATGCCCCATGGTGATATTTTCACGTACCGATCCGTAGAACAGTTGCGGGCTTTGCTGGACCGCGCCGACCGACCGGCGCAGATCGCCCGGATCAATCTGCCTTACGTCACTGCCGTCAAGCTGGACCGACCCGCTATCGGGCTGATAAAGGTTGAGGATCAGGCGCTCAAGCGTCGTCTTGCCCGATCCCACGGCACCAATAATGGCAATATGCTCCCCCGGTTCGATGCTGAAACTGACATGGTTCAGTGCAGGCACCGCCTGTTGCGGGTAATGGAAGACGACATCACGAAAATCGATTTTTCCCTGGATGGAGGGCATTGAGATAAAATGCTTGCCTGTCGGACGCTCCACCGGGCGCTTCATTAATTCCTCAAGCTGCGTCAGAGCCTGACGCGACTGGTTCATCCGCGTCATCAGACCCGCAATCTGGCCAAGCGGCGCCATCGCGCGGGAGGACAGCATGACCGCTGCAATCAGCGCCCCTTGCGTCATATCCCCGGCCCCGATCATGAACACGCCAACAATGACCACAAAGACGCCTGCGATCTGCTGGATGAACATGGCGAAGTTGCTGGCGAAGGATGCAATGTGGCGCGACTTCATCGAAGTGCGCGAGCCTTTTTCGTTCAGCTCCTCCCAGCGGCGCTGGATATGCCCTTCGGCCGCCTGGACCTTGATCGTCTCAAGGCCGACAATCGTTTCGAACAGCAGCGCATTTTTCAGCGCCGATTCGTTCATCGACTGCCGGATCACCTTCTGCAATGGGCGCTGCAGGGCGAACCCCACAAAGATCACAATTGGCATCGCGGCGAGGGGCACGAACGCCACCGGCCCGGCAATCACAGCGATGATCAGCACAAAGAGAATCGCAAACGGAAGGTCAATCAGCGCCGTCAGCGTCGCAGACGTAAAGAAATCCCGCAGCCCTTCGAATTCCTTCATATTGCTGGCCAGAACCCCGGCACTGGCGGGCCGCGCCGCCATCGTCATCCCCAGCAATTGTTCGAACAACGCCGCCGACATTTTGATATCGGCCTTCCGCCCCGCGTAATCGAGGAAATGAGAGCGCAGATTTTTCAGGATAAAATCGAAGATATAAACAACGATAATGCCAATCGACAAAACCCAGAGCGTAGAAACCGCGTTATTCGGAATAACCCGGTCATAAACATTCATCGTGAACAGCGGCGACGCCAGCGCGAACATGTTGATGATAATCGCCGCCAGCGACACTTCCTTGTAAATCTTGCCGTGTTCCTTGAGCGTCGCCCAGAACCAGTCGCGCGTAGTATCAATGACCGCGGGACCGGCCCGGTCATCGGTTCGCGCCACTGGGCGCAGATAAAATGCGTAACCGCTATAAATCGATTTCAGCTTCTTCAGCGAAACGACTTTCCGCTCATCCTCGATCTCGGGGAATTGCAGAACGAAAGTGGTTTCAGGGTGCAGTTCCGCATCCTGCCCGGGATCTTTTTTGGGCGCACCCTTTTTTGGGTAACGGATATCCCAGAGAATCGCGGCGTGATCTTTATCAAGAACCAGAATGCAGGGCAGGATCGGAGCAATCGCTAATGCCTCGATTGCACGCTCGATCAGCTTGGCATTCATGTCGGCGCGTTCTGCCGCACGGATGAAAACCGACGGCGTAATGCCGGAAGCAGGAATAGGCAGGCCAGCCGTCAGAGCAGCCGGAGACGTACGGCGGCCATAATGGCCGGCAAGAATGCGCAGACATTCCACGATGGGACTCTGGATCGCCGCGCGCCCGGCCTGTAACGGCCATGGATCATCGTCCTGCATCGCGGAAATTTTCCCCGGTGCTGCGGTTTGGGCTGTGGTTTCATCGGGCGCTGTTTCAGGCTGGGAAGGGGTATTCAAGGGAGCAATCCTTGCTATGAGAAAAAACTCTTGTTCATCAATAGTATCACAGACAAACGGTTAACAAAATCTAAGGGTCTTGCACCTATTTCACTGCGCTATTTTCCAAAAGAAAAACCCCAGCAAGAAGGCTGGGGTTTTTATAACGAAGCGGGCTGAAAATTACATTTTCGCCGGATCTGATTCGCGTGGGTAGGCAACGCCCAGTGTCGGGAGCAATTCACCCTTCAGGCCGAGCAGGCGGTACACGGCGAACATTTCAACGAATTCGGCATTGACCGAGTTGCTCTTTGAAACGAACAATTCGTTCTGCGCATCGAGAACGTCAAGCAGCGTACGGCGGCTCAGATCGAACTGATCCTTATAAGCCTTGACGGTTTCGGTGTTGGCGGATGCCTGGGTTGCGAATTCCTTCGCGCGCTCACCGGCGGATACCATACGGGCCCAGGTGGTGCGAACATCGTTCTCGACCTGACGCGCGGCTTTTGAACGCTCTTCTTTCGCCTGTGCTTCGCGGCTGATCTGCTCGCGGATATTCGCGGTATCGACACCGCCGCGATAGAGGTTCCAGTTCACAACAGCCAGCGCCGAAGCACTGGAGTCGCCGCCGCGGACGCCGTTCATGTTGCGGCCCGAACGGCCGTTGACCTGAAGGTCCACTTTAGGGTAGAGGCTGCTTTTCGATTTTTCGAATTCAGCATGCGCGACGTTGACATCGGCTTCGTAGATATCGACTGTCGGGCTTTGATGCAGGGAAATTTTCACTTCCTCTTCGACATTTTTCTCCAGCGCATCAACAGGCACCAGCGGCATCACCAGATCCTGTGGCGGATCGCCGACCTGCTGGATGAAATTGGCTTCTGCAACGCGTAAGGATTCACGGATGCTGGCTTCGTTCGCGCGGGCGGAGGCGAGACGGGCACGGGCCTGCTCGTTATCGGCATCGGTCGAACGGCCTGCGTTGGCGCTGTCCTGGATTTGGTCCATGATGGTCAGGTGGTCATTGACGTTCTGACGCGCAATGGTCAGCAATTCGCGCTGGCGCAGCACATCGAGGTAGGACTCAACAATCGAAACGCCTGTCAGTTCGGCAGCTTCTTTCACACGGTGAGCAGCGGAAAGCACACGGGCTTTCTGACGGGTGTTTTCCTGGCTTGTATTGGAACCGTCATACAGCATTTGTGTAAGGGTCAGACCGGCTTGTGTGCGGAACATTTTGTCTGTGCGGTCGCCGCGGCCATCGTGACGTGTCGACTGGTTGTTGGTCATCTCGCCGCCGAGATCACCTTGAAAATCAAGGGATGGCAGCCACAGACCTTTTGCCTGACGCAGCTCTTCATCTGTCGCGCGGCGATTATCGGCGTTACGCAGATATTCAGGGTTGGTGCTGACGCCGAATGAAATCGCATCGGCGATTGTCACTTTACCGGGAAGACCTGCACTTGATTTCCCTGTGACTGTTGAAGTCATCGGCGTAGCCGGAGCCCGTCCATCAACGCCGTTGCTATCCTGAACGATGGTCAGTGCATTCGGCTTGCTGTTGAGTTTTTCGCCGTTGGTGGCGGGTGCGCTCATCGTTGCAAATGGCGCTGTATCAGCTTTCGCAACGGCAGGTGCTGGCATTGCGGGCATTCCTGCGCCTTCAGCTGCGTTTGCGCCGTTAGCAGAAAGCATCAGGACCGCGAAAGAAGCACTGAGAGCCAGGTGCTTGAACAGGCGTGCGGACATCGGTATTCCCCTTAAATAACTTTGAATGAACAAATAGGCGCTAGCGCCTTCATAGAACTGGACTTTTAGCCTGATTGAACACGATTTTCCAGCATTATTTTCCTATAAGCAAAAGGAACTTTTTAGCAGGATCGAATCATCCCCGGCGAAAGATAAAGGGCGATCCATGCGTTATTATGGATCGCCCTTTAAAATAGATTCTGTAAACTATCTAGGCGACCGTCTGAACCGCGTGCGCGGCAATCAGGTCGGCAAGGGTTACACCGTGGACGCCGTCCAGTGTGGCAATCGCCTGGGCGCCTGCCGCATTTCCGGTACCGGTAACGTCCACCTTGATCACTGTCCCCGCCGTCGTATCGGTGGTGAAGACGAAGTTATGGATCGCGGAAGACACCGGATCATAACCGATCCCGCTGAGCAGCTGTGAAAGATCAAGCTTGTCGCCTTCGCTGACGCTGAAATCCTTCACATGGTCGCCGCCTTCGCTGGCGTTCTTGTAGGCGAATGTATCCGCACCGGAACCGCCGTAGAGAACGTCTGCACCGGAACCGCCGTAAATCCAGTCATTGCCTTCCTGACCGAAGATGATGTCGTCGCCCGAGCCGCCTTCGATACGGTCGTTGCCGCCCGTCCGGTGGTTGCCGGTCGAGGACAGGGTTTCTTTGCCCAGTTCTTCGGCATGGGCCGCAATGTAAGCAAGTGTATCCGCACGGCCCCAGCCTGTGGCATCCGCCACCTGACCGGCTTCCAGTTTCGCGAATACATCCCAGCCCGCACCGGCCGTTGTCCCCATATGATGTGCGGCAGCCAGAACATCGGTATTGATGCTGTCACCGAAGATCAGGTCGTTGCCCGCGCCGCCGACCAGGTGGTCAGCACCGACGGATGATACCTGGGTCAGCGGATTGGTTGCCGCCAGAACCGCGTTCAGATCATGCGGATCAACAACGTTGATCGCGTGGCCGGAACTGGTCAGCTGATCGATATTGCTGATCGCCGAACCGACATTGATGCCAACGCCGATCACCTGGCTGAGTGCTTTCAGCTGCGCGATTTCGTTGGTGCCGTCCGCCGAGCCGTTCAGCTGGTTTGTGATCTGGGTGATATTGCCTTCCGACACGCCGCCCGAGTTGTTGTTGTAACGGTTTGGCTCCCCGTCGGAAACAAAGTAGCTGATGTTGGTTGCACCTTTGATCGGTTCCGCACCGTTCAGCCAGTTGATAGCCGACTGCATCGGCGCTTCGTAGTTAGTGAAGCCATCGCCCGTCAGGTTGCTTAAGTAGTTCAGGATCTGGTTGTAGCTTGCATCATTCGTAACGGTGAATGTCGCTTCGCTCGAGGTCCCGGTTGCAAACGCGATCAGGTGAACCTGGATCGTGCCATGGTCATAATCATGGAAGTCCGCCATCAGGTTCTTCACAGCCTTGGTCAGCAGCGAGATACGGGAATTCGGATCGCCTTTATTCCCCATCGAGCCTGAGACATCCAGCATCATCGTAACATTGTAGTCTTTGATGCCAGGGGTCTGGCTGGAGCCACCAACATCGCCGATCAGAATATCGCGGGAACCGTCGCCGGTAATTGTACCGGTGCCGGTGCCGACTTTATACGGCGTTGTGCCGCCATCGGTGTCATTGACATTGGTGCCGACCAGAAGTGTCGGGTTAACAAAGCCCACGTTCAGGTTGGCGCTTGAGCTGTCACCGTCCACATCTTTCAGCGTGTAGGTAAACTGGTCGCCTGAAGTCGGGTGGGCGCCGTTGTTCAGCGTGTAGGTATAATGACCATCCGCGCCGACTTTCAGCACGCCGAACTGGCCGACAATTGTCGCCTCGCCGGTTGCAGGGACGGTCACGATTGTTGCGCCGAACTTGACGGCGGTTACCGTGTTCGGTGTATCGCTCGATTTATGGTCGTTATCCATCACGTTGCCGGTGACTTTGGCGTTGTTGACATAGGTATCAACTGTCGCTGTATCGTTGACCGCAACCGGAACATCATTTGCCGAGACGACAACCGTAACGGTCTTGGTGTTGGAGTTGGTGTTGTCAGTTGTATCGTATTCACCGCCATGGAGGCTGGTTTCGGCATTGAACACGGTAACGGACAGCTGGAACGAACCTGAGTAACCGGCTTTCGGGGTCAGGGTGAGGCCGGTGATGTCACCGGTTTTCAGCGTCCATTCACCTGTGGCCGCGTTGGTCAGCACACCGTGATTGAGCGTTGCGCCAGCCGGTACACCGGTGATTTTGTAGCCGGTGATCGTTTCGGAGTCCTTGTCCGTCACAGCGGCGGAGATGTTGATCGCCGCAACGCCATGATCCTGTTTCGCCGTTCCGGCGGTAACATCAAGATCAGGTTTGTCGGCAACCGCATCGGTGATGATGTTGAAACCATCCTGGCTTTGCGCGGTCAGGCCGGTTTTCGGCTCAACCACTTTCGCTGTTACGTTCAGGCCGGACATGTCGTAGTCGCTGTTGGCCGGTGGCGCGAAGGTCAGGCCGCCATTGTAGTTCTGGCCTGCCGGCAGGGTGATGGTCCAGATACCGGTTGTCGCGTTATAGGTGCCGTTTGCGTTGGTGAGGTGCCAGGATGCATCGATACCCGTAACGGTCACGGTCAGAACCTGTGATGCCGGGCCTGCGGGATCGAGGGTCGCCTTGATCGCCACGAAGACCGAACCGTCTTCCTTCACATGCGCGTCGTCGATATTGTTGTTTACAACCAGCGTCGGCGGGTTGATGACCGGCGGCGTCGCATCAAACGTCAGGTTGGCTTTGGATGTATCGCCATCATTGTCGGCAAGGGTGTAAACGAATTTGTCGCCTACAGGGTCTACCGTTGTGGTGTTTGATTTGATCGAAACATCGAACACAACATCGTTGAAGTCAGCATCGCCGTTATGCGGCAGATCCTCGAGACCGACGCGCAGAACGGTGTCGTTCCCGCTGGAAACCAGGCCGGACACGGTGTGCTGCAGGCTGTCTTCGTTGAGGTTGTTGTTGCCGCCTGCGGAAGTGGTGACGTAGGCCGGATCGTTGATCACGGTAACGACGCCGCCTGCGCTTGTATGAACGACCGCGACATCGCTGCCATGATCATTAACTGTTGCGGCGCGGGCATCGGCCTGGCCGTAGTGATAAACCATCGCCAGCGAACCGCTGCCGAAATTGACGCCCGGATAATCGTTGGCTGCATTCGCAACAACGAAGAAGCCGAGGGTCTGACCGGCGCCGATCGAGGCGCTGATGGTCGAACCGGTTGCGGCGGCGTCCTGCGCCGGCATCGTTACGTTGATACCGGTGATGGTGCCGTTAGGGTTGATCAGGAAGGTACCGACAGTATTGTTATATCCGGCGCCGTCATGAACATAGGTAATGGTTGCGGTCGAAGCGGCGGAAACTGTCAGATCGCCCGACTTGATCCCGAAATAAGGGGAACCATCCGGCAGATGCTGGCCTTCCGGCTGTACCGGATAAAGGTTGGTGGTTGCGAAATGCTTGACTTCGCCGCCGCCTGAACCCGCACCCGCACCGGCATCGAGAACATAGGTATACCCGCCTTTGGAATCGATGGTCAGTGTGCCGTGATCGCCATGGATTGAAACGGTGCCCGTTGTCGGAACATTGACCGTGGTCGTGCCGAAGCTGACCTGCGTCACATGGTTGTTGCCGTCCTGGGACAGTGTATCACCCGCGCCCGCGCCGCCATGCAGGCCGGAAACAACGTTCCCGTCCGTGTGGCCGACCAGGAAGTCGAAGTTGTTATGGTCGTCATGCGCAACTGGCGCATCATCCAGAACGTTGATCGTGACGGTGCCGTTGATCGCATCGCCATCCGAGTCGGTCGCCTTGACGCCGAAATTGAGCGCAATAGCTTCATTGGTATCGTTAGGGTTCGGGTGGTCCAGCGTCCCGGTCAGGCTGAACGTATAGACGCCTGTCGTCGGGTTCAGCGTCAGGGTGAAGATCGTGTGACCATCCGCCGTCGCTGTATAGGTGTTGCCGTTGAGGGCGTAGGACAAAGCCTGGCCGTTTGAAGTAAGGCCTGCCGGGGTCGCTCCGGTAAAGCCGTAAGTGCCTGGTGTGTCGGAACCGAAATTCGCCGTCAGCGTGTTCGATACGGTGACTGTCGGTGTTGTCGCCAGCGTCGTTTCATCAACGGTCAGGACCGGAGCCTTCAGATCATGCGGCACATCATCGCTAACGGTGACGGTCAGGGTCTTGCTCAGGCTTGCATCGTTGTCGGTCAGGTCGTATTCGCCGCCATGCAGTGTTGTTTCCTTGGCGAACGTGGTCACGGTTAGCGTGTAAACGCCCGGCGTACCATGGATCGGAGTCATGGTCAGACCGGTCAGTTGCGCCTGGGTCAGTGTCCAGGTTTTGCTGACTGCGTCATAGGTGCCGGCCGAGAGGGTCGCGCCGTCCGGCACACCCTTGATCGTCACGTGCGTGATTGTTTCTGATTTGTCCGTATCGGTCGTCGCGGTCGAGATGTTGAGCGCGATAGGGGCATTATCCGAACCTGCGGAGTTCGAAACGGTCAGGGTCGGCGCATCGATCACCGCATCGGTGATGATGTTGAAACCGTCATTCGCGCTTGCGCTCGTGTTGGTCGCAGGCTCATAAGCGGTCGCTTTACCGTTCAGACTGGTCAGATCGATATCACTGTCATGGGCAGGCGCGAAGGTCAGGCCGCCAACATAATTTTGACCGGCTGGCATTGTGATCGTCCATGTACCGGTGGCCGCATTGTATGTGCCGTCGGCGTAGGTGATGTGCCAGGACGGATCGATACCTGTGACAGTAACGGTCAGAACTTCATGACCTGAACCGTTTGGATCAAGTTCGGCATGGATCGGAACGAAGACCGAACCGTCTTCCTTCACATGCGCGTCATCAATACCGTTATTGACGGTGATGGTTGGCGGATTCGCGTCCGGCAGCCAGGTCAGGCTGAACGGATCGGATGCGGAATTAGTGTTATCGGTTGTGTCTGTTTCTTTACCGCTGATGTTGGTTTCAGCGTTGAGCACAGTCAGAGTAAGCGGGATCGAGCCGACATAGTTATGCGGCGAGGATGCGGTCAGGCCAACCATTTCGGCTGGTGTAAATACCCATGTGCCCGGCGCGGTTTGATGACCGGCGCTGAAGCTGAAGCCAGCCGGAACACCCGAGATCGAGTAACCGGTGATGGTTTCAGAACCGTCTTTATCAGCACCCAGGGATGCCGTGAAGGTGACGGGAAGAACGGTGTTTTCATGACCGGAATGATCCGGCGCATCCACGTTTGGCTTGTCGGCGACGGCATCAGTGATGACATTAAAACCATCATCCGCACCGGCATGGGTGTTGGAGGCTGGCTCATACGCATCGGCGTGGCCGTTCAGGCCGGTCAGATCGATATCGGATTGTGCCGGCGGAGCGAAGGTCAGGCCGCCCGTGTAGTTCTGGCCTGGCAGCATGGTGATGGTCCATGTGCCCGCAACCGGGTCATAAGTACCGTCCGTATTGGTCAGGTGCCAGGACGGGTCGATCCCGGTGACGGTAACGGTCAGGATTTCATGGCCTGAACCTTTTGGATCAAGTTCGGCATGGATCGGAACGAAGATTGAACCGTCTTCTTTAACAACCGCATCATCAACACCGTTATTGACGGTGATGGCTGGAGGGTTTGCAACCGGATTCCAGGTTACGAGCAGATCGGTCGTGGCGTGGTTGGTGTTGTCGCTTGTGTCAAATTCTTTGCCGGTCAGGGTGGTTTCCGCGTTGTTGACCGTCGCGGTCAGGGTCAGGGAACCGGTGAAATTAGCCGGGGCATGAATGGTCAGGCCCGTCAGGTCTGCCGGGGACAGAACCCAGACATTGTTAACCGCATCAAATGTGCCGTGGTTCAGCGTGAAGCCGGCCGGAACGCCGCCAATGGTGTAACCGGTGATGGTTTCGGAGCCGTCTTTATCGGCACCCAGCGCACCGTGAACGGTGATTGGCAGATCTGTGTTTTCGTTGCCCGTTGCGCCGGACGCTGTGATGTCCGGTTTATCCGCTACGGCGTCTGTATCAACTTCAAACGGTGCCGACGCGGTTAGAGTGGTATTGCTGTCCGGTTCCAGTGCGGAAACGGTGGCGACCAGGCCGGTCATGTCGATATCGGATTGTGCCGGCGGCGTGAAGGTCAGGCCACCATGGTAATCGGTATTCGGTGGCAAGGTGATCGTCCAGGTACCGGTGGCAGGATTATAGTTGCCGTCTGTGAAGGTCAGGCCCCAGGCTGGATTGATACCGGTAACGGTAACAGTCAGGATTTCGCCGCCCACAGGGAACGTGCCGCGGTCGGCATCGATCGAAACGAAAACGGAACCGTCTTCTTTCACGATAACGCTGTTGACGCCGTTGGTCAGCTGGTTGTTGTTGACGATGATTGTCGGCGGGCTGATCGGCGTCACCTCATCAAGCGCGAATGGCCTTTCGGTGAATTCAGGAATTCTGAATTCCAGGGCCGTACGGCCCAGTGGACCTACGTTTGGAATGGTACCGAGAGGGGCCGCATCAACTGCCGAACCAAAGCCGAAGCCATGGCCGCTGCCTGCGCCGCCGCCGGCTCCACCGGCAGCTGGTTCAACGGCTGCGAGTTGCTGGGCCGCTTCAGCGAGGGAGACGTCATCGCCCCCCTTGCGGAGATCGGCGGTATCTTCCGGTTTTGCATTATGGTTGTCTTCTGCGGTGTGCAGCAGCGCGATGCCGTCAACCACTTTGCCGTCGGCAAGGGTCAGGCGGGGTGCGTTCGCACCTTCAACAGCCTGTTCGTAACCGTTGATGATCACGCGGGAGCCGTCGGCAAAGTTCATGACCAGGTTGCCGTTTTCAATCGTCGTGCTGCTTGCGGAAGCAGGGTTGAAGCCGAGAACATAAGTCTGGCCGTTCTGGAGTGTGATCTCTGTCGTATGGCCAGCCTGCGGAGCAGCAATGGTCACAGCCTGCGGAACGGCGGTGACGGCAACGCTTTGCTCGGTCGCGGCCAGCGGGCCTGTCGTGCTCAGCGTGTCGTAAAGTTTGTGTGTGTCGATCGTCTGGCCATCAGCCAGCGAGAGCTTCACATTCTGCGAGGCCATGTCGCGGAAGTTTTCAACCGTCACGGTCGAGCCATCCACCTTCGTGATCAGAAGGGCGCCGTTTGAAAGGGCCATGCCCTTGATATCGGCTGTGGTGAAGGATAGCTGGGTGGAACCGGAACCAGAGAGAGTGCTGGTGGTCGATGCTTGTTGATTGGCCATGGTATTTGTTCTCCTTGAACAAACCCCTCCGCAGGGGTGTTAGCTGAATTGTTGGCAATAAAACCAATAGTTACTGTTTGAAGTGCATATGTTTTAACTGATTTGTCATACTCTGTCAAACATATTATGGATATTCACACCGCTTGGATTTGCGATGGGTAACATGCGCCCTTTTTACTGTTTTTCCACGCTTTTTCAACATTTATTCAGCCTTTACCCCGCGAGGGATGGACAGCTCTGAAAAACAATCCTAACGACAAGATGTTACCAAGTGATTATTAAACGCAGGAAACACCCCAAATGGCTAAATTCCGCCAACCAGGGTGTATTTGATACTCAGGTAATCTTCCAACCCGTATTTCGACCCCTCGCGGCCAAGTCCGGATTCCTTCACCCCGCCAAACGGGGCCGCCTCATAGGAAAGCAGTGATTCGTTAACCGCCACCATGCCGTATTCCAGCGCCTCCGCGACTCGGAAAGCCTGGCCCAGCTCATTCGTATAAAAATAAGACGCCAGGCCAAAGCGCGTGTCGTTGGCAAGGGCGATCACCTCCGCCTCGTCCGCGAAACGGTACAAACCGGCAACGGGGCCAAAAGTTTCCTCCTGCGTCATCATCATGTCCGGAGTCATCCCGGTCAGGATGGCCGGGGTCATGAAAAGCCCGCCCGCCGCATTCTGGCCACCGCCGTAAACCAGGGCCGCCCCTTTCGCCACCGCATCGTCGATATGCCGCCTCGCCTTGTCGAACCCTTTCTGGTTGATCAGCGGGCCGATACTCACGCCCGCTTCGTTCCCCGGCCCGATTTTCATCGCTTTGACTTTTTCGGTCAGGCGTCTGGTAAACTCCTCAAAAATCCCGTCCTGCACGTAAATGCGGTTGGCGCAGATACAGGTCTGACCGGCGTTTCTGTACTTGCTGGCCACCGCGCCCTCGACCGCTTTGTCGAGGTCGGCGGAATTAAATACGATGAACGGCGCATTACCGCCCAGTTCCATCGACGATTTCTTCACTGTCGATGCAGCCTGCGCCAGCAGAACCTTGCCAACCTCTGTCGATCCGGTGAACGAAATCTTCTTCACATGCGGATGCGTGGTCAGCACTTGTCCAATCGCCGCGGCATCTTTGCCCGTAACAATATTAAAAACACCCTTCGGCATTCCCGCCTGTTCCGCAAGCACCGCCAGCGCCAGCGCCGATAAAGGCGTCTCCGCCGCAGGCTTCAAGACTGCGGTGCATCCCGCACCCAGCGCCGGACCCAGCTTCCGCGTAATCATCGACGACGGAAAATTCCACGGCGTGATCGCGCCGACAACACCGATCGGTTCTTTTGTAATGATAATGCGGGCCGAATCCTTCATCGGTGGAATCGTATCGCCGTAAACCCGGCGACCTTCATCCGCGTACCATTCGATGAAACCCGCCCCGTTGATAATCTCGCCCTTGGCTTCAGCCAGAGGCTTCCCCTGCTCCATCGTCAGCAGCGCCGCCAGCGCATCGGCATTGGCGACTATCAAATCGGACCATTTGCGCAGGATCTTCGCCCGGTCTTTCGCCAGCATCTTTTTCCACGCTGGGAAGGCCGCATAGGCTGCCTCTACTGCACGCGTCGTTTCCGGCGCCCCCATATCGGCAACATTGGCAACGATTTTGCCGTCGGCAGGATTATCAACAGCAAAGGTCTTGCCGCTATCAGCCTTGACCCATTCGCCGTTGATAAAGGACTGTTCTTTAAAGAATTGTTGCGTGTCAGCCATACCCTGCCCCTGCCTGCGATTTTAAAACCGCAGTAAGAGTAGGGCGCGACACCGATCATGACAATAGGAGCAGCTTAAACAATAAATGCGATATAAAGGATCTGATTATTGTTGTTATTACTTGGGTTGCGGTGTCCGGTCGCATGGTTCCGGTTTCCATTGTCTCCAGGATTCGGCAATACGAAACTGAAGAAGCCTGACCCCGTCAGGAGTGACGGGATGGAATTGTCCCCCGCTCTCAATAAAATCGTCGCGGATTGACGGGGGCCCTGCGGGAAGCTGGGAAGTGGAAACATCATCTGTCATAGAGTGAGCAAGCTCTGCCCTCGCTACCATTTCCGCGTAATAGTCGACGCTTTTCTTCCATATATTGATCCTGTCGCCGTTCGGATCAATGCCCGGAGTTGTGCCAAACAATCTGACCAGATCGTTACTAATTATTTCTTCCATATACGGCACGTTCAGTTCTCCCTTGAAAAATGCTGTTCGAAACATTATGTCAATATAGACGCTGAAAAATTATATGGCAATTAAAATTTCAGCCTTTTAACCTGGCGGACCTGTGACAGACCCGCGATTTTGGAAAACACCGCATCCGGCACTTCGGAATCGACCGCCACCAGCGCCACCGCCGTCGATTTCCCGGCCACGCGGCCCAGACGGAAATCGGCGATGTTGACTTTTGCATCACCCAGCATGGTGCCGATCTGGCCGATGATGCCCGGTGTGTCATCGTTACGGACATAGAGCACATGTCCGCCAAGCGCGGCCTCAACCGGCACGCCTTCAATCGACACGATCCGCGGTTCACGGCCCGCAAACAGCGTCCCGGTGATCGAACGATCCCCTTCCGCCGTCGCCACCGTCACGATGACAGCGGTATGAAACTCGGAGCATTCCTCGGTCTTGGTTTCGGACACCGTAATGCCGCGCGATTTTGCGATCATCGGTGCGCTGACCATATTGACCCCGTCCTGCGAGGCGCGCAGCAGCGCCGCGAGGATCATCGCGTTCAGCGGCTTGGTGTTAAGCTTCGCCACGTCGCCCTGATATTCGATGGTCACCTTGGTCATGCCCTGTTCGGCCACCTGACCGATGAAGCCGCCAAGTTGTTCGGCCAGTTTCATGTAAGGTTTCAAACGCGGCGCATCCTCCGCCGAGATTGACGGCATGTTAACGGCGTTTGAGACAGCGCCGTTCAGCAGGAAATCGGACATCTGCTCCGCCACCTGGATCGCGACATTGACCTGCGCCTCGGACGTCGACGCGCCCAGATGCGGCGTACAGACGACATTCGGATGATTGAACAGGACATTCTCCGTCGCCGGTTCCGTTTCGAACACATCGAGGGCCGCGCCAGCGACATGGCCTGAATCCAGCGCATCTTTCAGATCTTTTTCAACGATCAAGCCGCCGCGCGCGCAGTTTATGAGACGCACACCTTTCTTCATTTTCGCAATCGCCGCTGCGTTGATGATGCCGCGCGTCGAGTCCGTCATCGGTGTGTGGATGGTGATGAAATCGGCGCGGGGCAGCAATTCGTCCAGTGTCTCAACTTTCTCGACCCCCAGTTCCGCCGCGCGTTCCGCGGTGAGGAACGGATCAAACGCAACGACTTTCATCTGCAGGCCGATGGCGCGGGAGGCGACAATCGCACCGATATTGCCGCAGCCGACGATGCCGAGGGTTTTGCTGTACAGCTCGACACCCATGAATTTCGATTTCTCCCACTTGCCCGCATGGGTCGAGGCATTGGCCTCGGGGATCTGACGCGCCAGCGCGAACATCATCGCAATCGCATGTTCCGCCGTGGTGATTGAATTGCCGAAGGGTGTGTTCATGACCACGATCCCTGCCTCCGTCGCGGCAGGAACATCAATCGTATCGACGCCAATCCCGGCGCGGCCGATCACTTTCAGGCGCGGCTGGGACGCTGCAATCACTGCCGCCGTCACCTTGGCAGAAGACCGCGCCGCGATACCGTCATACTGACCCGCAATCGCGCCCAGTTCTTCCGGTGTCAGGCCCGGTTTGATATCGATCTCAATGCCGTTGTTCTGAAAGATTTCAGCGGCGAGTTTGTCCATTTTGTCGGCGATCAGAACTTTGGTCATGGCGGTACCCTCTGTAAATGTTTGTGCGTCTTGTTTTGTGCGCTGCGCAATATCAGTGATAGCCAGTGTCCTTCTTTTTGCCAATGGGGAAAAGCCGGGATACTTTTCATGTTGATTGATTACGACAAACCGATTAGCCTCTTGTCATGCAAAAAGCCCTGGATATCACTAAAGACTATTCCGGCCTGTATTCCCTCATCGCAGGGGGCAGTTATAAGGCGATGCCCTTCCGCCTGATGAACGATGTCACCAGCGCGTCGCAGCCGAGTTTCGAGAAACGCGAAATGGCCAATGCCGCAAGCTGCGCCAGGTTGATCGAGGAATATCCGGCCTTCATGCAGGGTCTTGCCGCTTTTCAGAAATATATCGACCGTAAAGATATGCAGAGCATTACGCCGGAAGACCTCGGCCTGTGGCTGACTGCCAACCTGTTTGGCAAGGACCCAAGTGAACTTTCGGGTCAGGAGATTGAGGTCGGAAATTTCACCACCGGCATTGTCATCAGGCATCTGGCAACCGTCGGAACATGAGCGTGAACAATTTCATCACCCTGCCCTATAAGCTCGAACGCGACCCACCACCGTTTGAGGCCAATGACATTAAATACCCGGAACCTCTCGTCCGGCATTTCCTGAAAGAATTCACCAAACGCGGCGATAAAATTTTTGATCCCTTCGCCGGCCTTGGCACCACCCTGTTCGTTGCCGAAGAGATGGGCCGCATTCCCTTCGGGATCGAATATGACGAACGCCGCTTTGAATGGGTGGCGGGACAGATGCGGCATTGGGGCAACCTTGCCTGCGGCGACAGCCTGAAACTCGCGAAGCTGGGGTTTCCCAAAATGGATTTCTGCATGACGTCCCCACCCTTCATGCCAAAGGGCGATAAATGGAACCCGTTGAGCGCAGGTAACCCGGCGAAGGCAGGCTATGCCACTTATCTAAAGCAGATGCAGAAGATATTTACACAGGTTGGCGGCGTTATGAAGAAGAACGCCCGCATCGTTGTGCATGTCGATAATATTCCGGGACGGATATATACGCCACTGGTCCGCGATCTTAGTATTGCGGTCGGCGACGTCCTGAGCCTGGAAAATGAAATCGTGGTGGCGTGGAAAAATGCGAAGCCGGATTACCCGCACACGCATTGCCTTGTCTTCCGGAACAGATAGAAACGGCCCCGTCGTTTAGTTCGTCTTGACGGGCGCGCCGGCATCTGCCTTCGCCTTTGCGATTAAAGCACCGCAATTGCTGTCCTTGCCTACACCCATATCGATAAAGGGAATGATAGAGGCCAGCGGCGTCAACACAGCCCCGAGCGCAACAGCCACCGCGCCGCGCTTTCCGGCCTCGACCGGGTCAAGACCGATGCTTGGGCTTTTCAGCGGACCGGTGATGGTGATCGGGATCTGCCCGGCCACAAAGCTTGGGTCTTTCGCCTGTGAAACGATCTTCGCATCGATGGTTTCATTTCTAAGATTGATCGCCGTCGGGCCGGACAGGTTGCTGGCCGTCGTATCGATATTGAAGATTTGCGATGTCAGGACGCCGTTATCAACCTTGAAATCCGCAATGGCGCAGCGCACTTCGGTTTTTTCATCCGGGCCGACGAATAAGGGCGGCGCCTTTTGCAGGTCAATGTTGGCCGCCCGCACCAGAAGCAGCGATACCGTACCGCCCGACATGACCGCCACGACACGCCCGTTGCTGACCCCCAGGACGTCGGCCAGCGTCTTGCCGCGCCCCGCCAGTTCGATATGACCGCCGATATGACCCGACGACAGGGCCTCGAACCGCGTGCCGGCAAAGAAGCCTTTCAGGCTCAGCTTCTTCAGGTCGAGGTTGGAACTGACATCCGGAATATCCTTGGTCCCGTCGAGTTTGAGCGATCCGTCCACCGATCCGTCCGCCATGTCGAATTTCAGCGGATCAACTTTCAAGACGCCGTTATCAAGAAGGAACCGCGCATCCATATCCTGGAACGGCCAGCCGGGCGCGTGGATCTGCAACACCTTGAGCGTCACATCCATATCGGCCGAGCGCAGGCGGTCGAGATTGATGGGGACATCGGGCAGAAGTCTCGGGCTGGCCTTCTGCTCCGCCGCTTTTTCCTGCTGCTCGCCGTCTTGCGCCTTGGCAGCTTTCGGCGACAGGCCGATCAGCCCGCCAAGATCATCAATATCCATTTTGTTAGAAAACAGGTTGGCTTTGACCATGCCGCGGTCATTGACCGTCTCATAGGTCAGATTGCCGGAAAGATCGCTCCCCCCCACGGTCCCTTTGAAATTCTCAAAGCCCCAGGTATCGGCATCTTTTTTCAGCGCCCCTGAAAGCTTGTAGGCCGGTGTCGGTGGCAGCGGGATGCCGGTCAGGTAAAACAGGTCAGCCAGGTTATGGCCGGAGAGTTCCAGCGTGGCGTCAATCCCCTTCATCTGTACGGGATCGTCAAAGCTGCCCTTGACCGCGATTTTGGTCGCACCCATGCTGAGCGTCAGGTCGAGAGGGTAGGGGTGCCTGTCGGTGCGCAGCATCATCAGCGAGCCGCCGGTTGCATCGAGATCGAAATTCTGGCCCTGTAACGTGCCGTGGCCGGATACTTTGAATTCGCGCCGTTCCTGATCCCCCGTCGCGGTATCGAGCTTCAGCGAAACGTCGAGCTTTTTAACCGCGTCCCGGTAGACCAATTCACCGCTGCTGAACCGCATTTCGCCAAGGATCGGAAAATCACGCCGCGTCTGCGGCAGCGCCGCCGAGGCTGCGGCATTCGCCTTGGAAAAAGCCGGGAACTCCCAGTTGGCGTTTTTCTCGTCCTGTCTCTCCAGCACGATGCGCGGCTCAACCGCACTTAATTCGGGAATAACCATGCGGCCGGACAGCAGCCGCCAGATATTGATACTGAAATCGAGCGATTTGATCGACACCATATTCTTGTCGGCAGAGCCGGCGGTATTGGCGATACGGATACCCTCGGCATGGACACGCGGTGTGGTCCAGTCCCAGTCGATGCGGAACGGCCCGTCAATGGCAAACTCACGCCCGATCTTATTGGACGCCTGCGCCCCAAGCGTATGCCGCACTAGGTTCTCCGGAAAGAAAAAGACGATACCGATCATCATAATGATCAGCACGAGCAGGACTGATCCCGCGATTGTCATTGCGCGGTGGCGCAATCTCCGTTTTTCTCTCATTGGGGCGGCGTTTCCTTATTATCATCACGCCACCAACGGGCTGGTGGCGTCTTTGGTTCCCTACCAAAGAAGACGGCAGGGACTTTCATCCCTGCCGTCCTGCTGAATGCAATCAGTTAAAGGATCAGGCCGCTTTAGCCTGGGCTGCTTCTTTCGTCGCGGCATAGGCCCAGTCGAGCCAGCCGGTCAGAAGCGTGAGATCGGATGCCGTCACCGTCGCCCCGCACCACAGACGCAAACCCGCAGGCGCGTCGCGGTGACCGACGATATCATGCGCGGCGTTTTCCTTGGACAGGATTTTCGCCAGGTCCTTGATCACCGCCTGCTGCCCGTCGTCATCAAGGTCCGTAAACCACGGATCGACAATCTTCAGGCACACGGACGTTTTAGACCGGAAGGCAACATCCGTCGCCAGGAAATCGATCCAGTCTGTTTTCGCAACCCAGCCTTCGACAGCCGCGTAGTTATCATCAACACGTTTGATCAGCCCCTTCAGGTTACCGCAGCCCTCCGCCCATTTGAGCGCGTCGATGCAATCCTCAACCGCCAGCATGGACGGCGTATTGATGGTTTCACCCTGGAAAATTCCCTCGATCAGCTTGTCGCCATTCACCATGCGGAAAATTTTCGGCAGCGGGCGCGGCGCCTTGTACGCGGTCAGACGTTCGACGGCACGCGGGCTGAGTACGATCATGCCATGCCCGGCCTCGCCGCCCAGAACCTTCTGCCACGACCAGGTGGTGATATCCAGTTTGTCCCATGGCAGGTCGTAGGCGAAAACGCCGGACGTCGCATCGCAGAATGTCAGCCCCTTGCGGTCCGCTTTGATCCAGTCGGCATCCGGCACGCGCACGCCGCCCGTGGTGCCGTTCCACGTAAAGACGACATCACGGTCGCAATCGACCTGCGACAGATCCGGCAACTGGCCGTAATCCGCTTTCATCGTCCGCACATCCTCAAGCTTCAGCTGCGATGTAATATCCTTGATCCAGTCGAGGCCGAAGACTTCCCAGCCCAGCACATCGACGCCGCGTTGCCCCAGCATCGACCACATGGCCATTTCAATGGCACCGGTATCCGACCCGGCAACAATACCGATCCGGTAATCGGCCGGTATACCAAGCACTGCACGGTGACGATCAATCACTTCCTTAAGCTTGGCTTTGCCCTCCGCCGCGCGGTGGGACCGCCCGAGAAACGCTCCCTCCAGCGCCGACAGGCTCCAGCCTGGACGTTTGGCGCAGGGACCTGAGGAAAAACACGGATTTTGGGGTTTTACGGCTGGCTTCGCGGTCATGGGGGGAAATCCTTTTTCCTTAGATTATTAAGACGGCCAAAAATACCGCGAGCCGGGGCTTTGTGCAACTGCGAACAATTGCGTGATCTTGAAGGTTTGTTAACCTTTTGGCGATATTCTAAGACCAGAGATAAATGAAGGGGAATGACGCATGGGCCAGGCTATTGATCAGACGACTATACAATTTGAAGGCCGGGGCCGTACATTCACACCCACCCTCGGCGACGATGGCCGTATTGTGCTGGGCCAGCCCGCCCCCAGAACCGAACAGACCTACGGTGTTGCCAACCTTGAAGCGGCGGCCAGATGTTCGCGCGATGACGGCAAAGCCATGTTCGAACAAAAATCCCTGGGGCTGCAGCAGCGCATGGACCAGAACCAAAGCCTCCAGCCAAACCCGGCGACACCGGGCTTCACGATGGTCGACAAGCCGAAAGGTCCGTCCGCATAGGAATTCAGAAAAAATCTCTCTCACGGAGTAACGGCGGCCCCTTAAAAAGGCTGCCGTTTGTTTTTGCAACCAAATTATTCTATCCTCCCCTCCATGGAATTCGTCACCACGCTTATCGCTTCGGACAAACCGCTGACCATCGCCCATCTGGCGGGGGTCACAAGCTATCTTGATTCGCAAGGGATAGACCTGAGCGACGATCCAATCTGGCTGAAACCTAATAAAGCGGCCGACCTTTACACCGCCGTGCGGCCGAACCCGGGCCAGGTGCGCGCCATCCGCGATCTGATCGCCGCCGACCGTATCGACGTCTTATTCAACCGCAGCAAGGGCCGGAAGAAAAAGCTCCTCCTCGCCGACATGGATGCCACGATCGTCCAGACCGAAACGCTGGACGAACTGGCGGGGTTTATCGGCAAAAAGGAAGAGACGGCGGAAATCACCGAACGCACCATGCGCGGAGAGCTGGATTTCTCAACCTCTCTGCGCGAACGTGTCGGCCTGTTGAAAGACCTTCCCGAAGATGTGCTGCGCCAGACGATGGACGACACAAAACTCTCCCTTGGGGCCGAACTTCTTGTCGGCGGTATGCGGGAAAAAGGGGCGATCTGCGTTCTTGTCTCTGGCGGCTTTACCTATTTTACCGGGGCTGTCGCGAAAATGGTCGGCTTTCACCATCACCACGGCAACACGCTGGAGATCGGGGACGGAAAACTCCTCGGCACTGTGGCCGAACCGATTCTTGATAAAAACGCCAAGCTGTCTTTCCTGAGGCAGTACATGGCTGAACTCGGCCTCGCACCGGAGGAAGTCATGGCTATTGGCGACGGGGCAAACGATATCCTGATGCTGGAAACGGCGGGCCTCGGCATTGGCTACCGTCCGAAACCTCTGCTTGTCGAACGCCTCGACAACCTGATTCTCTACGGCGACCTGACCGCTGCGCTCTATGCCCAGGGACTGGTTCCCAACATCCACTAGGGCACGTTCTGGCAATTCAGAGTCCTTTAAGCTTTTCGCGTCATAGTTTACACTAGACCTATCCGCAATCCGTTTCAGGATCGACCCAGCATGACCGAAGCTAAGAAAACAAAAAATTTCGTCATTTCCGATGAGGAACTGGAAGACAATATCCGCCAGTATTGCCGCGACTTTACCGCGCTGGCCAAGGCCGGGCGCTTCCCCGATCCGATCACGGGCCGTGACGATGAGATTGACCAGACCATCCTGATCCTGTTGCAGCGTGGCCGTAAGAACGCTGTCCTCCTCGCCCCTGCAGGGGTCGGTAAGACGGCGATGGTCGTCGGCCTGGCGCAGACCATTGCGCGTGGTGACGTTCCTGACTACCTGAAAGACTGCCGCGTCATCGAACTTGAACTGCCCTCCATGGCGGCGGGAACCGAATCCATCGCAGAATTCCAGGGCCGCTTCATTCCGATCTGCAAAGGGCTGGCCGAGCGTTACCACGATCCCGACTATCCGAAATTCGTCATGTTCATAGACGAGATGCACACCATTATGCCGACCTGCCTTGGCTCGTCCTATAAGGGCCTGTCCGAGGTGATGAAGCCGTATATGACCGTAGGCGACCTTCATATCATCGGCGCGACCACGCTTGATGAATATCGTATTTATGTCGCACAGGACCCCGCGATGGACCGCCGTTTTCAGCGTGTCACCCTGAAGGTGCCGAATACCGTCGAAACCATTTCAATCATGAAACATCTGAAAGGTGGCTACGAAAAGCACCATGGCATCACCATCAACGATACCGAGATCGAACGGATCGTGCGTCTGACCGACGAGCATCTTCGCCGCCGCTACCAGCCTGATAAATCAATCCTGATGATGGATGCCGCCATGGCCTATCATGTCAAGATGCATGGCCGCGGGGTCGAACTTTCAAAAGAATCGATTTACCACATGATTTCAAAAGAAAGCGCTGTGCATGCCCAGGCTCTGGAAGCACCGGAAGGGGGCGAAACACCCCTAGCCGGCGGCCACTAGGACGCCAAGCAGTTCGCGGGCATTGCTGAACGTGAAGTCGACATAGGGTGGATACTTATCCTTCGCCTGACCATGATGCAGCAGGATCGTCGTCATGCCCATTTCATGCGGCACGCGCAGGTTTTCGGCGGTATCCTCCACCATCAGTGAATCCTTGGCGTCGCGGCTAATCGCGGCCAGCGCCTCGTTGAAGGAGCGTGTGCTGCGCGCCTTGCTTTCAAATTCGAAATCTTCATAAGCGAAAATCTGCGCATCCGGAAACCACGGTCTTAATTCCAGATGCTCTAGCGTCCGCAGCGCCCAGGGCCGCGCCGCATGTGTGATGAGGGCATGGGAAATTTCCAGCCTGCCAAAAAGCTCGCGTGTCTCATGGCATTTTTGCACCAGCGTTCCGGACAACATCCGGTCGGTTTCATGATGCATATCGGCCAGCGTAAAGCCGTAACGTTCTATAAAATAATGCGCCGAATGACGGTGTTCCAGCCACGATTGGTGCGCAAACCTCATCGCCTCCTCCATCGGCATCTCGGCGCCTAGTTTGATGGCGGCCCTGGCCACGGCCAGGTTAATGGCGCGCTCGATCGTATCGTCGAGACGGTAGAGCGTATTATCAAGATCCCAGAGGATACCGTGCGGCCGCAACTGTTTTGTCATGATCATTTCACCGCCCTGATAATTTTAAAGCCCCGGCCTTCGTGAACCTTCTCGACCGCCTTAAAGGTCTGCTGCAAAATGGGCTCATAGGGAAGATGCGCATTCGCAACCATCCACAGCGACCCGCCCGTTTTCAAAAACGCCGCCGCATTGCGGATAAACGCCTGGCCCAGCGCGATGGCCAACGTCTTTTCGGCATGGAAGGGTGGATTCATGATGACAGTATCGACCAGGGGAAATTTTTGCGCCGGTGGAATCTGTTGCCCCAGATCGACCCAGTGATAATCGATGTTGCGACCCGCGTGACGTTCCGCCAGATTCTTCCGGCATGCCTCGACCGCCCGCACATCGGCATCAAGGCACAGCATCAGGGCGACATCCGGATTATGTTTCAGGACATGATTGGCAATCACACCCGTGCCGCAACCAAGATCGGCGACGGCCCCCTTTAGACCCGTCGGCAGAAAAGGCAGCAACAGGCCCGTCGCGACATCGACCCGGTCCCAGCTGAACAGCCCGGGACGCGTCCAGATGCCCGGTTCGCCGTGTTTTTGCAGGTGGCCGCGTGTTATCCATTCTTGGGGGAGGGCCTGCGCCTCTTTCCGCGCCCAGACGATCCGGCATTTATGTTTTGAGGCGTTTTGTAGTCCGGGAAGAAACGGTTTCAGGTCTTTTTCCAGCCGCGCGCCGCCCGCGTCGTTCGCCGCCGCCGCCATAAAAAGGCCGCCGGGGGCCAGGACCTGCCATGCGCTGGACATGACGAACTGCGCCTCTTCCCTTTGCCGTGGCAGACGCAGGAGAACAGCGTTGAATTTTTCATCGGCCCCCGCATCGTTCGTCAAATCGCCGTGGACCAGGGTGAATCCTCCGCCCTCAAACGCTGCAGCCGGGCCTTTCCACCACTGCCAGACACTGGTGCGTGCAGGCGCCCACGGCCCCGCGCCGGGCAGCGCATTGGCCAGAAGGATGCGCCCGCCATCGGGCATTGCGGCCAGATCGCGGTCGAACGGATAGGCCAAAGCCTGCATGACGGTGTCGGAAGAGGTGCTCATGAAACGGGTTATAGCAGGAAGAACCGGGAATTTCCCAACAGAAAACCGCGAGGCCGGGTGGGATGGCCTCGCGGTCCTGACTATCCGCCTTAAAATGTCTAACTATGGACAGCCAAACTTGGCAGTGAGAGACGACTAGGCTGTGACCACATCATGATTAAGGACCAGATTCCCGGCAGCCAGCAGGGCATCGACATCCATGCCGCCCGCACCGCCGATAATCGTTGCCAACAAAGCATATGTCCCGCCGGGCGCGCCGGTGGCATTGACATACAAATCGTCATTCGCCCCGTTATGGGTGAGATGAACGAAATCGGAAATGGCTGAGCTCAGCGCGTCGTAACCGCTGATAATATGAGTCAGGTTAATCTGGTCCCGCCCAGCGCCGCTCTGGAAATCGTGGATGAAATCCTTGTTTGCGTCGACGGCGTCGAATGCAAAAATATCCGATCCATCGCCGCCATACATATGGTCCGCGCCAAGCCCGCCGACCAGAACGTCATTGCCGAACCCGCCATAGAGAATGTCGTTCCCCGCCCCGCCCGCGATATAATCGTTATCGGACGCACCAAACACTTCCATCGTCTGGCTGGCCACACGGATATCAAAGACGACATCGTCGAAATCGGCATCGCCCAGTGAATACAGGTCTTCAAAACCGACCCGCAGCGCACCCGGATCATTTGCATCGGCAAGGCCCGACACCATGTGCGGAATACCATCCGGGTTGAGGGACGATGCCCCGCCCGAAAGCGAACTGTGATACGTATCGACACTCAAAACCGTGTTCGACGCGCCATTGGTGTAAACCAAGGCAACATCGGCACCGGAATCGCTGACATTCGCCAGGCGCTGATCCCCGAGGCCGTAATGGTAAATGAAATTCAGCGTACCGTTGGCAAGATCGGCATTGTGATAGGCCGCGCTGGTGTTATAGCCATTGGCGACAATGAACATACCCAGCGTATCGCCCGCCACGCCGTTGTAATTATAGGTAAAAGTGTCGCCGTAATGCGCCTGATGCTGGTTCACCATGACCACCGACACATCGTGGATCGATCCGTCGGCGCCGACGCGGTAGAACCCGAGGGAATCCGCATAGCCTGCTTCGCTGAAGATATAGTTGGCGGTGATGGTCGTCGCGTAACTGATCGTCACGTTCGCGGCGCTGACCGCCTGGTTTCCGGTCGGGATATACACATTGACGACGTTGCCCATCGCCACGCCATAAACGGGGCCGGTGAAATTATATTTGACCACATCCGTATGGGTGAAGTCGTTCGGATTGGTGCCGAGGCCATTATCACCGAACAGCGTGTCATCGCCATCGCCGCCAATAAGCCGGTCATCCCCGGCGCCGCCAAACAGCGTGTCATTGCCTGCCCCGCCGCTAAGGGAATCGTTCCCCGTCCCGCCAAAGAGCGTGTCATTCCCGTCTTCGCCATTCAGCGCGTCATTGCCCGGTCCGCCGTTGATGATGTCATTGCCATCACCGCCATTGACGGTATCGTTGCCGGCATTGGTCCAGACGACATCGTCGGCCTCACCGCCCGAAACCAGGACATTGCCGAGGATGAGGTTGGGATCGGAAAGATTGATCACATCACCGCCGGCCCCAGCGATGAAACGTTCGATATTTTTGATCGTCGCATTGCCGTTCCCATCGTTCAGGGACAGGTAATCGCCATAGGGCGACATATTAAGAATATCCGTGCCGCCAAGACCGTCATAGGTCGCGCTGTTGACGAAATAGGTATCGTTGATACTGACCGTGGTGCCGTCATAAGGGTTCACCAGTGTCGCGGTAACGTTTTGCAGACTTCCCTGAAATCCGATCAGGTCGTTTGACCCGGTGCCTGTGATGGTCGGCATGTACGCACTTTCCCCCGAAAGATCTTAATATCTTAATTATTACATGAATTGATTAAAATTATATGTAAATGCTAATATTAAAGCTAACCTTTTGATTCTATTGGCCTCTTGACCATATTAAGGTTTAGGTCGATAGTCCGGGTTATGAGTCATTTCTCAAAAAACGGCGACCTTACCCAAGGCCCAGTGCGTAAACACCTGATTCGGATGACCATCCCGATGCTGTGGAGCATCCTGTCGATGATTTCCGTGCAGCTGGTCGATACCTATTACATTTCGCGTCTTGGCACCGAAAAGCTTGCGGCGATGAGCTTTACTTTCCCCGTCGTCATGATCGTGTTCAGCCTGATTATCGGCCTTGGCATTGCCACCTCCTCCATCATCGCGCGCAAGATCGGGGAGAAGAAACACGACGAAGTCATTTACATCACCTCGCACAGCATTCTGCTCGCGGTACTGGCGGGCGGGGTGATGGCGGTTGCAGGCACATTGCTGATCCATCCTTTGTTCACAATGATGGGTGCGGATGAAACGATGATGCCGATGATCCGCGATTACATGGGCATCTGGTTTGCTGGGTGCCTTGTCATGGCGGTTCCGATTGTCGGAAATTCCGCCATGCGCGCCACAGGCGATACGATCCATCCGGCGATCATCATGATCGGCCTTTCGGCGATCAATGCCGTGTTCGCCGCCATTCTGATCTTCGGTATGTTCGGCTTTCCGCGTATGGAACTGCGCGGCGCGGCGTTTGCCAGCATCCTGTCCTACGGCATCGCCGCGATTGCTTCGCTCTGTATCCTGCATTTCAAAAAGAAGATGGTGTTCCAGGGGTCCCTGCACCTCGAACGCTTTGCGGGCTCAGCCAAAACTCTTTTGATAATCGCTGTTCCGATCGGCCTGGCCAGTATTATCCAGCCTGTGACTCAGGCCATCATCACCGCCATCCTTGCCGGGTACAGCATGAACGCGGTTGCCGCTTTCGGCGTCGTCACACGGGTCGAGGCCATGGCCTTTGTCATCATGATCGCCTTGGCCACGGGCATGTCGCCGATCATCGGCCAGAACTGGGGCGCGAACCAGTTCCACCGCGTGAAGGATACGCTGGGGGCCGCGCTTGCCTTTTCAACGGTGTGGTCATTGCTGGTTGCGCTGGCCATGGCGCTTTTTGCCACACCGCTTGCCGCGATTTTTTCCAGCGATCCGGGTGTCATTCATTACGCCGCGCTCTATTTCTGGATAGTGCCGGTCAGCTACGCCGCCGGGAACCTGGTGATGGGCTGGTCTTCGGCCTATAATGCCATTGGCCAGCCTAAGAAAGCTTTGATGATGATGGTAATCAAAATGATCGTGCTGCAGATTCCGATGGCGTTGTTCCTTGCCCGTCTGTTCGGCGTGGTCGGCGTGTTCGGTGCCATTGCAGGCGTTAATCTGGTGACCGGCCTGTTCTTCCACCTGCGCAACTGGCCCGAGCTGGCCCAGGCCCGGCCCGACATAGAGATTGAAGCAAGGTCGTCATGATCGCACGGCCACCGTTCAGGAAAATTATTCCTCTGTTGATCGTCCTGATTGCCATGGCGGCCCTGTGGCAGTTCGAGCTGAAGGATATTTTCTCCCTCGACACCATCCACCATTACGGCGCAACGCTGAAACAATATATCGCCCTCAATCCGCGTGACGGCAAACTCATCTTCGTTGGCATTTACATCCTCGCCATCTGCCTGTGCTTTCCGGTGGCGGCGTTGCTCGACCTTGTCGCCGGATTTCTGTTCGGCACCTGGATCGGCGGCGGCCTGGTGATGTGCGGGGCGCTGACCGGCGCCACACTGGTCTTCCTGATCGCGCAGACGGGCTTTGGCAAACCGCTTCGCGCCAAGGCCGGACCTTTTTACACGCGCATCGCCAATGAAATGCATCAGGGGGCGGCGGGTTATCTTCTCTTTATGCGTCTCGTTCCGGTTTTTCCGTTTCCGCTGGTCAACATTATTCCGGCGCTGCTTCATGTCCGCCTCTGGACCTTTATCTGGACGACCCTGATCGGGATTGCGCCAATGACGTTCGTCTACGCCAATCTCGGTGAAACGCTCGGCACCATCAACAGTCTGAAGGACCTGTTTTCACCCTCGCTCGCTTTGGCGCTTGGGCTTCTCGGCGTGCTGGCGCTCGGCCCCATCACCGTTAAAAAACTCCGCGCCCGTAAATTGCGCTGCGCCTTAGAAGGTGAGAATGACGGCAAGGCTGGTCACGCTCACAAAAACCCACAGGACAACACCCTGTAACAGCGGCGGCCAGCCGACCGCCTGCAAATTCTTCATATTGATCCCCGCCCCGATCAGGAACAGCGTCAGGCTAAGTCCCGCCAGTGCTATTCCGGATGTCAGCGGGATAAGGCTTTCCATCCCTGGAATAAAACTGCGCGCGCAGGACGCGAGGATAAACAGCCCGATAAACCACGGCACCTTGATGCCACTCACACTGCGGTCACCGTAACGCCACGCTGCCGCCAGCGCCAGCGGCACGATCCAGAGCGTTCGCGACAGCTTCACCGCAATTCCTGTCTGCAAAGCCTCCGCCCCGTAACCAGAGGCCGCACCGACCACCGATGAAATATCATGAATGGCAACACCGGCCCAGGTTCCGAACTGCATCTGCGACAGATGCAGCCAGTGACCAAGAACCGGGAAAAGATAAAGACCGACCGCGTTCAGCAAAAACACCGTGCCGATGGCGATGCTCATTTCACTGTTCTCCGCCTTCGTCACTGACCCCACCGCCGCAATCGCCGACCCGCCGCAGATTGCGGTACCCGCGGAAATCAGCAACGCCGTTCGCGGCGCAATTCCCAGCCACCGCCCGAGCAGCGCCCCGAGCAATAAAGTGGCCGCAATCATCGTCGCCGCAAAAACAAACCCCTGCGCCCCAGCCTGTATGACCAGCGCGATATCCATCCCGAATCCGAGGAGCACAATACAGACTTTCAGCAAAAACCCGGAAACCGCCTTACTGCGCTCCGGATAGGGGTTGCCCAGGGAAACCCCTATCCCGACCCCCAGCAGCAAAGCCAGCGGCGGCGCGCAAAAAGGCGTCAGACAGAACAGCGCCAGGGTGAAAAAGGTGATAACGGGCAGGGAAACGGGAAAATGATCGGTCTTCATACCGCCAGTTTACTGTTATTTCAGGTCATTTTAACAGCCCGCAGCTAAAAGCTTGAAATCTTCCTCCTGAATCGCTAGTTTCCGCCCTGTTGTTCCCCAGTACGGACAGGCGCCCGGCATGCATTCAGCAGGCCCGAGAAACAGGCCGTCGCGAAGTACTGGTTTGTATGGTGAGGACAGGTGGCCGAGTGGTTGAAGGCGCACGCCTGGAAAGTGTGTTTAGGGTTAAACCTAACGCGGGTTCGAATCCCGCTCTGTCCGCCATCATCTCTGAAAGATTAGAGCGACTGCCCTGAAAAAAAATATCTCCATCCTCAGTTGTATCTCGGCCACCATCCTGCTCTTAGGGGCCGTGTTTCTTTCCTATGCCGCCCTCATTGAACCCTTCAGCCTCAAAGTCACGACATGGACGGTTACCACCGGTAAATGGACATACCCCCGGCAACTGAGGATCGTCATCCTGACAGATCTCCATATGATGAAACCCTGGATGACCGCCGGCCACCTGGACGACATTGTCCAGGCGACCAATAAACTTGACCCTGATGTTGTTTTATTACTGGGTGACTACGCAGGCGCCACGCGTCATTTCGGCTGGCCGGTTGATCCGGATGAGGGATTAGCGCCGCTGAAGAAATTGACCTCCGTCTGTGGCGCTTACGCGGTTGTCGGCAATCATGACATTCATCCGCCCAGCCACTGGATGGACGCAATGGCCCGTACCGGCATTCCTGTGCTTAAAAACCAAGCCTTGTCCGTACGCTGCCACGGGCAGGAATTCTGGCTGGCCGGCCTGGAAGACCTGTGGTGGCAACACCCCAACCTTGATAAGACACTGGCGCAGGCAACCGATAAAAAACCTGTCATCATGATGATGCATAATCCGGATTTGTTTGCAGAGATGCCCGGCAGGGTCGCTTTGAGTGTTGCCGGACATATGCATGGGGGCCAAGTTAAACTGCCTTTCATTGGCGCCGTGACCGCCGTTCTTCCCTCTAATTTCGGGCAGCGCTATTTATATGGTCATATTTTTGAGAACGGTAAGGATCTTGTCGTTTCCAGCGGTCTCGGCATGACCGGGCTGCCCCTCAGGTTCATGACGCCGCCAGAAATTACGGTTGTCTTATTGAAGAATAAAAACCACTATGAATAAAGAAATTTTCCCGCGTGCTCTTGAGACCCCTTTGCTTCCTCGTTTAATTGGGTATTGACCTCCATGCTCCAGTCCGGCCGAAAATTCGTCATCTTCGCTGCCTGCCTTGCGGCAGTGGCCGGGTTTGTCGACGCGCTCGGGTTTATCAATATGGGCGGGGTTTTTGTTTCGTTTATGAGTGGGAATTCCACGCGGCTTGGCGTTGGTATCACCAATGGGATGGATTTTAACACCCTGTTGCCGGGCATCATCATCACCCTGTTCGTTGCGGGCGTAATGGCGGGTTCGATCATCGGGCATTACAACGAACACCATCGCGCCTCTGTCATCCTGTCTTTTATTACCGGCCTGTTGTTCGGTGCGGCCCTATTCCATGCCAACGGCCATTCCTTCGTTGCCACCTTGCTGATGGCGGTGGCGATGGGTGCCGAAAACACAATCTTTGAAAAAGACGGCGAGGTCCGAATCGGCGTGACCTACATGACCGGCACGCTGGTCAAAGCGGCGCAGCGCATTGCCGCGCTTTTCTGGGGCGGATCGACGGCGGGATGGTTTCGTTATGCCCTGCTCTGGCTCGGGCTTGTCTGTGGCGCGATGGCGGGCGCTGTGGCCTATCAGGCCTTTGGTCTGTCCAGCCTATGGTTTGCTGCGGGCTTTTCCCTGGCGCTTGCTATAAGCTCGGTTTTCATGAATTTCGCCACCTTCCACAGTGAAACGGAACCGCAATGACGGCTGACGACAAACTTCGGGAATTTCAAACCCATCTGGGCCAGAGCCTGCAGGACCAGAGCTTTATTAAGCTCACTCTCGGCCATTACACGGGCGAGGAAGCCGACCTGAAATCGATTCAGGTGCGCCGGATCGTTATCAAGCGTGAAGAAAAGCTGAGCTTTACCTACCGCTATAAAACCCGCGACATCGTCAAGAATTATGGCGCGGAGGAAGCCGTGGCGCGGATTGCCGATTCCCTGCGTTTCGGTTTTCACGCCGCGACCCTTTTCACGACGGCGTTTGATCTGGTCTTTGACGACAATAAGGGAAAGCAAACCCTGAAACAAAACCCCGCCACGCAGGCCGCCCCGGCAACGCTGGATCATGACCGCGCCAAGACCCGGCTGGTGGCCGCAAAGGGTCAGTCCTGGCTGCACGATCTGAAAATCACCGATGACAAGGGCGCAGTCCTGAAGGCGTCGCAGGACAAATACCGCCAGATCAACAAATACGTTGAGATCCTCGACGGACTGATCAAATCCCTGCCTGAAAAACCGGGCATGAAAATTGTCGATATGGGATCGGGCAAAGGGTACCTGACCTTCGCGCTTTACGATCATCTGACCAATACATTGAAGCGTGATGTCGCGGTCGAGGGCGTTGAATTCCGCCCGGACATGGTTGCTCTCTGCAACGACATTGCAAAAAAATCAGACTTCCCAGGCCTGCGTTTTGTCGAAGGCACGATTGAGAACTACGACAGCAAAGGCGCAGATATACTGATCGCCCTGCATGCCTGCGACACGGCGACCGATGACGCCATTGCCAAGGGCATCACGGCGGGCGCAGAACTGATCGTCGTCGCCCCGTGCTGCCACAAGCAGATCCGGCGCGAAATCGAAAAATCCCGCCGCCATAACGATCTCGGTTTCCTGATGGAACACGGCATCTTTATCGAACGTCAGGCGGAAATGGTGACCGATGGGTTACGTGCGCTGATCCTTGAATATTTCGGTTATTCCACGAAAGTGTTTGAATTCATTTCCGACGTTCATACACCGAAGAACGCCATGATTGTCGGCGTCCGCAATGCCAAGGCTGCACTTAAAGATCCAAAAATTCTTGCAAAAATAAACGATGCCAAAAATTACTTCGGCATCGTTCGTCATCATCTGGAAGATAAAACGGGCCTGTGATTAAACGCCCGCAGCCGCAAACCCGACCATTTTCTTTTTGTCTTCATCCCATAGACGCCAGTTGAGGCATTTGAGGCTTTCCATGAAAGTCATCCGGTTCAGGCCCCTCAGGTCTTCGTTCGCATCGAGGCATTCCTGCAGCCGGTAATTCGGGATCAGCGAGCACAAATGGTGAATGTGGTGCAGACCGATATTCCCCGTAAACCACTGGATCGGTTTCGGCAGGACGTAATAGGAACTGCCTAGAACAGCAGCCTCCTGATAATCCCATTTATCGTGGCCTTCCCAATAAGCGTCTTCGAACTGGTGCTGAATAAAGAACAGCCAGCCGCCGATCCAGCAGGTCAGGATCAGCAGTGGCAGGTAAACCAGCAACACGGCCTTTACCCCCACCAGCGCCATCAGCGTGCCGTAGAACGCTATGATTGCCGCATCCAGCCCCAGCGTGCTCTTCCAGAATTCAGCCGGCGCGAGGTCGCGGTAATTCTCAATATAGTTCGACGGGTAGCAGGACGGGTAACGCTGCAGGATCAGCGCATGGATCGGTGTCCCCAGAACCAGCAGGATAAAAGGATTGCGGTATAGGCGGTATTTAAACCGTTCCTTCGGCGACAGCGCCCTGTATTCACGGATGGTCAGCGTATCGATTGCGCCGACGCCGCGCTTGTGCAGATTGCCGGAACTGGAATGGTGGATATTGTGACACTTCATCCAGAACGCATACGGCATGAAGGTCAGCAGCGAAATCGCGCGCCCCACCATGTCGTTGGACCGGCGCGATTTGAAATACGAACCATGCCCGCAATCATGCTGGATAATGAACAGACGCACCAGAAGACCCGATGCTGGCACCAGCAGCAGCAGGTTCCACAGCCCATACCCGTGCATGACATTGAAAAACATCACGCCGCAGGCGATAAAGAACAGTGTCGAGGTGACAGCCAGCTGCGTCACGCTGCGGCTGACGATCGCGCCCTTATACTTCTGGCAATGCGCCGCGAGTTTTTTGATTCGGTTTTCTGTTTCGGGGGGGAGCGGAAGAGGAGTAGCGAAGGCCACATCACTCTCGGTCGCCGCATTAATGAGCATAGATTTGCCTATACGCCTGAATAAAAGTTAGTGTTAATTGTCCTGAAAAAGCATGGAACCGACAAGGAAAATCAACTTTCGCGCCTACTTGCCCACATTTATCGGTAAATTCCTAGACATTTTTCAGAATGGATTAGGACTGTTTCAATCCTTTCGACGTTAAGATCAATTCTAACATAAAAGGCCGTCCCTATGGGAATACAGAACAACACCGCTTATGAAATTAAATTGCAGGCCCTGCGCCAGAGTTACGGCGAACGCCTTGACCGCGAAGGCAGTGAACTCACCCTTCTGCGCGCGCGCATCGATGCCGGGACAGGCGGCGCCGACGACCTAAAACAAATTCAAAGACTTGCCCACGGCCTTGCCGGAACGGGCAGGTCTTCGGTCACCCGGACGTCTCCCTTGCCGCCGCGCCGCTGGATAACTTTACCGGTGATCTGCTGGCGCAGCATGAAAATCCCCTGCCCCCCGGCGAACTGCGCATCCTGGGCCGGATGATCGAAACGCTTTGCGAGGCGTGCGGGAACGCACTGGCCACAAAGAGCTTGGAACCTGATAAGACCGTTCCACAAGGTGCCGCCGCAGGATCTTACGTTCTTCTTGTCGATGATGACAGGGAACTGGCCGCGCTTTTGTCGGCCCGTCTGGAAAGTCGTGGCATCCATGTGATGCGCGCGGCCGATGGCGGCGAAGCCATGAGGCAGATTGAAACCCGAATTCCCGACCTGGTCATCCTTGATGTCATGCTGCCGGGCCTGTCCGGTCATGCGGTTTTGCAAAAGCTGAAATTCGATCCTGCCCTCTCTCTGATCCCTGTGGTCATGTTGTCCGCGAACGCGGCAGAGGGCGAAGCGGAAAGTGCGAAACGTCTTGGCGCGATTGATTATATCCTCAAACCGGTCGAGGCGGAGGCGCTGATCGCGCATCTTGAAAAAATTCTCGATGCGGCGCGTTACCACGTTGTTTTAATGGATAATGACGACACGCTCCTCGACCTGCTGGGCGAAAAATTCCGCCAGCGCGGTTTCCGGGTCAGCACCCGGAACGACGGAAAGGAGGCCTGGGATTATATTTTAAAGAGCCTTCCCGATCTTGTCATTCTCGACCGCATGATGCCGGGAATGGATGGGATCGCTGTCCTTAAAAACATCCGCGCCGAACACGCGACAAAAAATATCCCGGTGATTGTGCTGAGCGCACGGAAAGAAGAGCGCGACGTAAAAATCGGATTGCAGTTCGGTGCGCAGGAATACGTAACCAAACCCTGCGACCCGGAAGATCTCCTGAACCGCAGCCTGGCATTGCTGCAGGCCGGCGGTTCAGAAAAAATCCGTCAGGCAAATTAGGCCGCCTTGGCCAGCGTTTTGCCGTTGGCCACCAGCGTCACATCGATATTGCCGCGTGTCGCCTTGGAATAAGGACAGAACTGATGCGTGGCTAGGATCAGGTCTTCCGCCGCCGCTTGGTCCAGCATCGGCAGGTCGACGCTTAAAGTCGCGCTGATGAAAAATCCATTATCGTCCTTGTTCAGATCAACATCGGCATTAATCGTCACCTGGCCGACATCGAGATTTTTCTGCTTCGCCATGAACTGCATCGCGCCGCCGAAGCAGGCCGCGTAGCCGCAGGCAAACAATTCTTCCGGGTTGGTGCCGCCCGCGCCGGGCTTCGTCAGATCGACGCTGATGCTTTTGGTGTCGGTTTCGGCATGGCCGTCACGGCCATTGGTCGCATGCGCGTGGGAGGTGTAAAGAATTGTCATATTGAAATCTCCATCAATCTTGTTTCAGATGAAGGGTAAGGTAATGCAAACGGCGGATTTGCCAATGCCGAAACTGCTGTTACACTATTGGCCAGAATATCGTCCAGGCCCGGTTGCGGGCAATTTTTTCAGATGACCTGTGGGGCCTTCATGCGCGGATATACCTTTTTATTGTCTTTCCTGACCCTGCCGGTGCTGGGCGCGATCGGCCATGACATTTACATCACCTATAAGGACCAGGATTTCGACAAGACGATGATGTTCAGCGATGTCGGTTATCTGTGGACTCATTACCATCCCGATTCCTTTGCCTGGGCGCGCACCAATCTTGAGCCTGAAACATGGCAGCATGTGATTACGCCGGTCCTGGAGCAATCGACCATTTTGGTGTCCGCCACGCCGCTGATCCTGACGGCGGCCGTTCTGGCCGCGCTGAAACTCCTTGGCCTGCCGCCGTTCCGCGAAGGCGGAAAAATGGGCCGCTTTAAAAAGGGCGGTTTCGGCTTCGGCAGCGGTGATAAAAAACAGGGCCGGTTCAAATACAATCGTAAATAATTTGACCGTTCCCTCCCTACGATTGCTTATTCCATGCTTGCAAATACACTCACCCCGAAACAGGGCAAAGCTTTGAAAAAATCCGCCCGCAGCGTGCAAAAAGGCCCGGTGATCATGCAGATCATCCCCGCCCTTGGTGCAGGCGGCGCGGAACAGGGTTGCATCGATGTTGCCGCAGGACTGGTCCAGGCGGGTGCGACCTCCATCATCGTTTCCAATGGCGGCCCGCGCACTCATGACCTGGCGCGCAGCGGCGCCCTTCATATCAATCTTCCGGTGCACAGCAAAAATCCGATCGTGATGTGGAAGAACATTTCCTCCATCCGCCGCCTGATCCGCACGCACAATGTTGACATCGTCCACGCGCGCAGCCGCGCACCGGCCTGGAGCGCATGGCGCGCCTGCCAAGGCACCAACGCCCATTTCATGACCACCTGCCATGCGCCGTACAACACCGAAAACTCGGTGAAGAATTTTTACAATTCTTCGATTTCAAAGGGCGAACGCGTCATCGCCATTTCAAATTTTGTTGCCCAATACTTACGCGATTCCTTCGGCCTCGGCGACGATGTCATCCGCATCGTGCATAACGGCATCGCGCTGGAGCGTTTTCACCCGACCACCGTCACGCCGGAGCGCATGATTAAAATCTCGCGCCAGTGGCGTCTGCCCGACGGGGCCAGCGTGATCATGATGCCGGGCCGTCTGACCCGGTGGAAGGGCCATCATGTCCTGATCGAGGCGATGGCTTTGCTCGACCGCGCCGATGTGTTTTGCGTTATGATTGGCTCGGATCAGGGACGAACCGAATACCGCACCGAACTTGAAACGGCCATCGCCACGCGCGGTCTTGAGGGACGCGTGCGCATTATCGATCATTGCGACGATATGCCGTCCGCCTACATGCTCTCGACCGTCGTGGTTTCGGCTTCCACCGATCCGGAAGGCTTCGGCCGTGTGCCGGTCGAAGCGCAGGCCATGGGCCGCCCGGTCATTGCAACCGATCACGGCGGGGCGCAGGAAACAATCCGTCGCGGCGAAACCGGCTGGCTGATCCCGCCGAATGACCCGGCAGCCCTGGCGCGCGCGATTGAAGAAGCACTCAGCCTGTCGCAGCAGCAACGCGCCATCCTCGCCACACGGGCCATGGCGCATGTCGCTGAAACCTTCACACGCGAACGGATGATCGACCATACGCTGAATGTCTATGCCGAACTGATTGATGCCAAAGCGATCAAGCTGCAGCAACCGGCGCGCTCGGCCGCGGAATAACGCTGATGGCCGCGCCGTCTTTAACCCCGGGAAATATCCTTGTCATCAAATTGGGGGCGTTTGGCGATTTCGTGCAGGCGCTCGGCCCCATGGCCGCCATCCGTGCGCACCATAGAGATGCGCAGATCACCCTTCTGACCACCGCGCCCTTCATCACCCTTGCCAGAGAATCCGGATATTTTGACGACATCTGGATCGATACGCGCCCGTCCCTGAAAGATATTCGTGGTCTGTTATCCTTGCGCCGGCGGTTGCGCAGTGGCGGTTTCAAGCGTGTTTATGATCTGCAGAACAACGACCGCACCACCCTCTATCTTTGGCTGACCGGACTGACCGGACGCACACGGCCCGAATGGGTCGGGGCGGGCTTTGGTGCCTCGCACCGTAATACCGCCCCGGAACGCATTGCCGGGCATGCCTTTGACGGACATGTGCAGACGCTCGCCCTCGCCGGCATCCATAACGTTACGGTCGACAGGCTCGACTGGGTCCGCGCCGATGCGGCCCATTTCGGCCTGCCGCACCCATTTATCCTGCTGGTCCCGGGCAGCGCCCCTAACCATCCCGAAAAACGCTGGCCTGCCGAATTCTATGGTGCGCTGGCGCGTCATCTTTACGGCTGGGGCTATATCCCGGTGGTCGTCGGCACGCTGCAGGAGGATGAAGCCGGCAAGGTGATTCGCCGCGCCTGTCCGGAGGCGATTAATCTATGCGGACAGACATCGATGATGGATCTGGTCGCGCTGGCGCGTCATGCCGCCGGGGCGATCGGTAACGATACCGGGCCGATGCACCTGATTGCGCCGACCGGGTGCCCGGTGACAGTTTTATTTTCCGGTCATACCGATCCCGTGCGTCACGGGCCGAAGGGCGCACGGGTGCGCATTGTTCAAAAAGACATTCTGAGCAGCCTCAGCCCGGATGAGTTTATAAAACAAATCAGCGCCCGCGACTTTCGTCACAAGGGCGCCGTTGCAGAAAACTGAGTTTCCTATTCCAGGTCGGGAAGAATTGCCGCAGCTACGCTGGGTGAGTAAATGTCATAAAGGCAGGATAAAACAGCCTTTGCCGCACGATCATTCATTGAATAATAGATTGTCTGCGCATCACGCCTTGTGTTCACAAGGCCATCGCGCCGCAACCGTGCAAGGTGCTGTGACAAGGCAGACTGGCTAAGCCCGACAATCGTCTCCAGCTCACCGACATTTTTTTCGCCCTGGTACAGAGCGCAGATTATTTTCAGTCGCCGTTCATTCGAGAGAGCTTTGAGAAGATTGACGGCGACATCAATATTCCGCTCAACTTCCGTGACATCCATTTCATTCGCCATTTCACATCCAGGCTTATTCCTAAGCACAGGACAAACACCCGATTATTTCATAAAAAAAATTACGCCCAGTATATGAGGGTTCTATTTGGCCCGGCTGTGCCTGTTATCAAGGGGGGCACTTCCGGGAAGCACTCTAAGATTGTACTCAGCCTAATCCTTCTTAACACGCAAGAAAAGGCGGAATCCGTTATTTATCTTGTACTATTGCTGCTTTTTGTGGGAGCTTTGTCAGAATCTTGGAACTTAAAGCAAGCGGCATCATCCCGATCAGCCCACTCATCAGATAAGTCGGCCAGGGGAAGGCGATTCGCCCCCTGTCATTCGCCAGCCCGCGCGCGATAATGGCGGCCGCCCGGTTAGCAGGCATAAAAAGCGGCATCCTGAATTCATTGGCCGCCGTCATACGGCTCTCGATAAAGCCGGGACATACCACACTGACCTTTACGCCACTTTGCCGCAGACTGCCGCGCAGGGCCTCGCCGAAAATCCGCACTGCCGCCTTCGATGCGCTGTAGGCCGGTGCGCCGGGCCAGCCCGTGAACGCGGCCAGCGATGACATGACGGCGATTTGTCCGCACCCGCGCGTGGTCATGACTGGCATCAAAGGCAGAACCGTATTGAACACGCCATCGACATTGGTGGCAAAAATTTCGCGCACCTGATCGGCGCTCTCGCCCCCGATCGCGCCCGTGCCTCCCGAAATTCCGGCATTGGCGATCACCAAGTCGATCGGCATCGCCGCATCAAGGCGCAGCAGCAGCCTTTCCATTCCGGCGCGGTCGGTGACATCGATCAAAAAGCTTTCCGCCCGTGCGCCCTGTTGCCCGCATAGATCTGTAACGGCGCGCAGACGTTCGGCATTCCGCCCGGTCAGATAAAGCGTTACGCCCGGCGCGGCATAAAACAGCGCCAGAGCTTCGCCGATGCCGCTTGAGGCACCCGTGATAAAAATCGTCTGGGGGGAGTTATTGGCCGGATTTATAGGCATCGAAAGCGGTTTGGAAAGCTTCGGTAATATCCTGCGGCGCTTTGTTCGAGGTGTTGATCACCAGGTCGAAATTTGATTCGTCACTGATGTCTACATTGTAGAGCGCCTTGTAACGCGCAATCTCGCTGTCGCGGCGTTTCTGCACTTCAATACGACCGGTTTCAAGATCGGTGAAGTTTTCACGCAGTTCGCTGTTATCCTTGAAAATACGCTCAACCGCAACGTCGAGATCGACGGTCAGCCGGATCTTCAGCGAGTCCTTGACGAAGTGCCACGCCATGCGTGAATCCAGCACAAGGTTTTCACGCGTTTCATTCAGCGCCTTCAGGTAATCGTCAACCTTGTGATCGATCTGCGCCTGCGTCTCCGCGATTTCATTGAGGTCGGTGACCGAGATGCCCATATCGGCCGCCAGCTGACGGAAGATATTTCCGGTGGTGATCAGGCGGTAACCGGTCTTCTCCGCAACCTCGCGCGCAAAAGTGGTCTTCCCGCTGCCGGGGTCGCCTGTGACGGAAATACGATGGAACATTGGAACTGACATATTAAGGTTTTAAGGGGATTGAGCCGCAGCGTCAAGCCGTCACAGCGCTTGTGCCAGTTTTATGAAGTCCGAAACCGGCAATTGCTCGGCCCGCTTTGTGCCGTCGATCCCGGCTTTTTCCAGTAATCCGGGCCAGGGTTTCAGGCAGGCTTTCAGCATTTTCCGCCGCTGGCCGAACGCTGCCGCGGTAATCTTTTCCACCGCCGCAAAGGGCGGTGCATCTGCGGGCAATGTTTTCGGAAAGAAACGCACCACGCTCGACGTCACGCTTGGCGGCGGCACGAAGGCCGAAGGCGGAAGATCGAAAACCCGGTCCGCATCGCAGAGCCATTGCGTGATAATCGCCAGCCGCCCGTATTCCTTGTCCGCCGGGGTTGCCGTGATCCGCATCGCCACTTCCCTCTGGAACATCAGCACCATGGAATCGAAACATCCCGGATTATTCCGCAACTGCTCGAGCCAGCCAGTCAGCAGCGGCGTTGCGATATTATAGGGGAGATTGGCGACAATGCCGCGCGGTGCGGGAACGAGCTCCAGCAAATTCTGGCGCAGCGCATCGCCCGTCACGACACTCAGTTTGCCCGCTCCCGCCTCCTGCAACGGGCCAAGCGCCGCCACGGCGCGGGTGTCAAATTCAACCGCCGTAAGGCTCAGTGGATTTTGCCTCAACAGACTGCGCGTCAGACCGCCGGGGCCGGGGCCGATCTCGACAACGTTGCGCTTCGTCATATCGCCCGCAGCACGGGCGATCTTGTCGGTAATATTCAGATCTAGGATGAAATTTTGCCCGAGCTTTTTTTCCGCCCGCAACTGGTTCTGCGAAATCACATCGCGCAACGGCGGCAGCGCATCAAGCCGCGCGACAAGCTCGGCGGCGGGATCAGACACGACGGTCGACGAAGGCAGCCGATTTCAGATCATTCAGGTAACGGCGCTGCGCCCGGTCCAGGCGTTCATTGCCGATCTGCTCAAGAACCGCGTCGCGCGTCGGCAGATCCGCCTCGCCCACCGCCTTCTTTCCGCGCAGAAGGACAATGTGATAGCCGGTAAGGGAACGAATCGGCTGGCTGACTGTGCCTTCCTTCATTCCCGCCACGGCGGCATTCACCGCATCGGGAAGATCGCCGTCCTGCACCCAGCCCAGATCGCCGCCGCGCGCCGAAGCCGCCTCCTGCGAGAACTGGAACGCGATCTGCGGGAAGGCTGCCGGATTTTTATTTATCTCGCTCAGCAGCTTTTGCGCCAGCGCCAGGGTTTCGGCATCCTGCGCATTGGCATCGACGGGCAGGTAAATCTCGGCCAGTGAATATTGCGTCTTGCCGACACGCGACTTCATCATCTGCATCCGCGCATCGATATCGGTCTCCGTCACATCGATCGTCGGGCGGATCTTGCGCATCACGACCTTACCCCAGCCGAGTTGCGCGCCGATCTGTTTCTCCATCGTGCGCAGAGAAATTCCGTCATGGGCCAGCATGGCCTTGAATTTTTCCTTATCGGTGCGGTTGTTCTGGGCGATGGTGGCAAAGCCGCCTTCAATTTCTTCCGGTGTGATCTTGACGCCGATCTTATGCGCCTCCTGCGATTGCAGGGTTTCCTCGATCAGCATGTTGATAACCTGGCCCTTCATGCGTTGCTGCATGTCGGCGTTGTTCGGCATGCCCGATGACGCGATCAGAAGCTTCATCCGTTCGACCACATCCGACATGGTGATCGGTTCGTCGTTGACGACGGCGGCAATCCCCTCATTGGTGATCATCGGCTTTTTTGCAGCCTGTTGAACCTGCTGTTCATTTGCGGCCTGCACCGGCAGGGCGGATACCAGCATCAGCGCGACGGCGGCAATCATCATTGGTCTGTAAAATTTCATAAGCACAATCTCTCAGGTCATTCGGGCTAAAATCAGGCGGTCTTCAGGCGGCGGCCCTGGTTTCGGCGAAGCGTCCGCCGCTGCGGAACCGTTCCAGGTATCCGGGCACGATCAGTTCCATCCCCGTTGTCCCAACGCCGAGATCGGCAAGGCCGAGCGCATAGGGACTGGCCACATTATCGGTCTTTAGGGACTCGACCTGATCGGTGGTCAGAAGCGGGCAGCCCGGAACCATTTGCAGGAAGAACGCCTCCACCTTGGCCAGCGCGAACGGCAACGGCATCAGGGCGCGTGTGCGGCCCGTGGCCTTGAAAACATAATTGTAAACGTCACGCAGGCTCATCACCTCCGGCCCGCCCAGTTCGTAAATGCCGCCGGATGTATCGGTCCGCACCACCGAGGCAATCACCGCCGCCGCGACATCGCCGACATAAACCGGCTGGAATTTCATTCGCCCGCCGCCGACCAGCGGCAGAACGGGAAGTTTTTGCGCCAGGCTGGCGAACAGGTTGAAAAACCGGTCTTCCGGGCCGAACACCGCGCTGGGGCGCAGGATCGTTGCGGCCGGGAAATGTTCGAACACTTTTTTCTCACCCTCCAGCTTCGTCTTGCCCGATTGCGACAGCGCCTTGTCCACACCCATGGCGGAGAGATGCACAAAACGCGCGACACCGAATTTGGCGCACGACGCGGCAATCATCGACGGCACTTCCGCATGAAGGCGGTGAAACTTGCTGCGGCGGTTTTGATAAAGAATACCGACACAATTGACGACAACCTCGGACCCGCTGACCGCCGCGTCGATGCTGGCCGCATCACGCAGGTTGGTCTGGAACGGAACGATCTGCCCGACTGTGCCGTAGAGACGTACAAAATAGGCGCTCTCCGGCATCCGCGTCGCCACCTTGACCCTGTAGCCAAGCCGCGCCAGTTCGCGCACGACATAGCGCCCGATAAATCCGGTGCCTCCGAAAACGGTGGCGGTTTTGTACGGCAGGGTCATGGTCATCCACTCCTAGAAAAAATATGCGATCACTATGGCAATACAGGGCTGTTTCGTCCAGCCCTGTTAAAGGGCTTATTCAGCGTCTTTCCGCACGAAACTGTCCATCACGCGCTTCTGCCCGCCTTTATCGAATTTGATGTCCAGCTTATGTCCATCGACATGCACGATGGTGCCACCGCCGAAGGAATCGTGGCTGACGCGGTCGCCGCGCGAGAAGCCAAACGCCCCGCCTTGGCCGCTCTCAGGCAGCGGTGTCCGCCGCACCGGTGCAGTGACGATGCGCGAAGGTGCAAAGCCGGACGAATCCCAGTGCTGTGACCGGCCCGCCTGATGCAGGCCAGTTTCGGCCTCGGCCTCGATATTATCTTCGGGCAATTCATCGACAAAGCGCGACGGGATCGCCGAAGTGAAATTGCCATAGATGCGGCGATTGGCGACATACGAAATATGCGCCCGCCGCCGCGCCCGTGTAATGCCGACATAAGCAAGGCGGCGTTCTTCCTCCAGGCCCTTGGTACCGTTTTCATCCATGCTGCGCTGGGACGGGAACAACCCCTCCTCCCAGCCGGGCAGGAACACCGCATCGAATTCCAGCCCCTTGGCCCCGTGCAGGGTCATCAGTGTGACAGCTTCCTCCGCCGCACCCGTCTGGTTCGCCTCCATCACCAAAGACACGTGTCCAAGGAACGACACCAGCGATTCAAATTCGCCCATACCGGAGACAAATTCCTTCAGGTTCTCGATCCGCCCCGGCGCATCCGGCGATTTATCCGCCTGCCACATCGCCATGTAACCGGATTCGTCCAGCATCGCGCCCGCAAGTTCCGCATGGTTCATCGTGGAGATCAGCGACCGCCAGCGGTCAAAATCATCGGTCAGACGGCGCAGCGTATCGCGAACCTTCGGCTTCAGCTCGTCCGTTTCGCAAAGCTGCAAAATCGATTCATAAAGACTGACGCCGCGCGCCCGCGCATGAACGACCAGGGTCTGCACCGTCGTATCGCCTAGGCCGCGCTTCGGCGTGTTGATGATCCTCTCCAGCGCCAGATCGTCATTGGATTGCACAATCACGCGCAGATAGGCGAGCGCATCGCGGATTTCCTGACGCTCATAAAACCGTGGCCCGCCAATCACACGGTAAGACACGCCGAGCTGCATGAAACGTTCTTCAAATTCCCGCATCTGGAAGCCCGCGCGCACCAGCACCGCCATCTGGTTCAGCGTCCAGCCCTTGTGCTGCAACGCCTCAACCTCTTCGCCAACCCACCGCGCCTCCGCCTCGCCGTCCCATAGACCCCGCACATTGACCTTGTCGCCGTGTTCGCTCTCGCTCCAGAGGGTCTTGCCGAGACGACCCTCGTTATGCGCGATGACGCCACTGGCCGCAGCCAGGATATGCCCGGTGGAGCGGTAATTCTGTTCCAGCTTGATAATCTTCGCGCCCGGAAAATCATGTTCGAAGCGCAGGATGTTTCCCACCTCGGCCCCGCGCCAGCCATAAATCGACTGGTCGTCATCCCCGACACAGCAGATATTGTTGGACCCCTGCGCCAGCAGGCGCAGCCAAAGATACTGCCCCACATTGGTATCCTGATATTCATCGACCATGATGTATTTGAAACGGCGGTGATAATCGGCAAGAATTTCCGCATTCTTCGGATCACGGAAAATCGTGATCATGTGCAAAAGCAGATCACCGAAATCGCACGCATTGACGGTCCTTAAACGCTGCTGGTACTGCGTGTAAAGGCTCAGCAGTTTCCCGTCCGCCAGATCGCCGCCCTCGCCCGCCGGAACGTCGGAGGGGCGTAGCGCCTTGTCCTTCCAGCGCTCGATCACCGACATCATTGCGCGTGGCGCCCATTTCTTGGTGTCGATATTTTCTGCTTCCATCAGCTGCTTCAAAAGCCGAACCTGATCGTCGGAATCGATGATCGTAAAATTACTGGTCAGCCCGACAATCTCCGCATGTTTGCGCAGCATCCGCGCCGCCAGTGCGTGGAAAGTACCGAGCCACCACCCCTCAACCGGCGTATCGCCGAGAAGTTTCGACACACGGTGCTTCATCTCCTGCGCCGCTTTGTTGGTGAAGGTCACCGACAGAATCTGCGACGGCCACGCCCGCCCGGTGTTCAGGATATGCGCGAGCCGCGTAGTCAGCACCCGCGTCTTGCCGGTCCCCGCCCCGGCCAGAACCAGCACAGGTCCGTCCAGCGCCTCGACGGCCTCGCGCTGGGGCGCATTGAGGCCCTGAAGATAAGGGATTTCGGAGGGTGTGTGGGTGAGGGAATGCATAGCATTACATAGAGTTTTGGCGGGCTTTAAGCAAGCCGCCATCAATTTTATTGACGTAATGCAGGGACGGGTGATTAGATCGGGCCATTCTTTTTTTGGGGACTTCATCCATGCCTTTTGAACGCGCCGATGTCATCACCGAATTTCTTGAAACCGCCGCCAATGCGATCGATATCCTGACCGTGGAAGACCTGGCGGAGCTGGGGTCCAATCTGCACGCTATTGCCAATGCGTTCCGCAAGAGGCCGGGCCTGGTCACCGACGAAACACTGGAAGGACTGAGCCATCTGGCGATGAAGGGGGAAAGCCAGGATTGCATGCATCACATCCCGACACCGCGCGACCGCGCCTGCCTTACCGTTATCGGTGTTCTGGCGGATGCCGTTCTGATGACCCGCGATATTGATGGTGGCCGCCGCGCCCTCGGACATCTTGACGCCCTGATCAGCGATTGCCAGGACTGGAATATCCGCAGCGAAGCCGCGACCTATTGCGCCCATGTTCTTGGTGGTTATACAGGCGGCACCGCCGATCCCCTGATTATTGCCCTCTTGGAAAAACAGGGTCGGGAGAACAGCGACCATCACATCCGCACCAAGGCCCGCGACGGCCTGATCAGCCTTGCAAGGGACAGGCCCGCCATTATACGTCATGCGATGGATGCGCAGATATTCGGTACGGAAGATGCCAACCCGCAATCCCGCGCCTTTGCCATGCTCAATAACCGCGTCAACGCAAAAACTGTCCGGACGAAGAAGTGCAGGGATTGAAAAACTTATTTGCGAAGGCTGCGGACAATAAACAGGAAGATGTTCACGTTGCGGAAGTCATTCTTCGCGCCCTCGGCGATGCCGAAACGCGAATGGCCCAGGGTTGTAAGCTGGATTGGGATTTCCCTTAAGCGCGGGGTTCAGGTTGCCGCCGCGCTCGCATTATTCGGGCTTGGTGCCGCCGCCACCTGGTTCCGCCCGTTATGCTTGGCGGTGTAAAGCGCCGAATCGGCGCGTTCAATCAGGTCTTCGACGTCCTCGCCGGGAATGTATTCGGCAACACCAACCGACATCGTAATCCGCCCCAGCTTCTCACCCGAAGACCGGTTGACGATATCCTTCGTCGCCACCACCTTGCGCAATGAATTGGCCACAGCCACACCAGCGGATAATGTCGTTTCGGGAAGGATAATCGCGAATTCCTCACCGCCATAACGGCTCGCGATATCGCGGCCCTTGACGCCTTCGATCACGGTGCGGGCGACAAGGCGCAGAACCTGATCGCCGATCTGGTGGCCGAAATTATCGTTGAAGCTTTTGAAATGGTCGATATCGACCATGAGCAGTGTATAGGTTGATTTCGCCGCCGAACATTCCTCGGTTACGCGTGCGATCGCCGCATCGAACGCCTTGCGGTTGGAGAGGCCCGTAAGGCCGTCGGTCATCGCCTCTTTCCGCACCTGTTCCAGATCGCGCTGCAGCTCTATCATCAGGCTGGAGGATTTATCAAGCTCGGCTTCAAGCTTGCTGTTGCGCTCCAGCATCATATGCGTATCGGCCATGATGGTTTTAACGATCGCCTTCATTTCGTCCTGGGTCTTGACCGTCGACATGCGTTCGGAAACGCTTTCCAGTGTCCCGCTATAGGAGGCGGTGGCCGAATGCACATCCTTGACGGCGCCGGTCACGCTCTGAATGGTTTCGGTGATCTGGTCGCCGGCGCGGCGGATCATTTCCTCATTGCGCACATGACTCAGGAACCGCGCATGCAGGTCGCGGCAGCGGTCTTCGGTGATATCCTGTTTGTTGGCGATCAGGATATCGATCGCGCGGGTGATTTCCGGACTGATCCCGGCGTAATAGACGTACCACAGCTCGAAAATATCCGGCGTCATCGCCAGCCCCTGCGACGCGATGCGCTGCATGGATTGTTCGGCGTACGTCTTGGCCTGTTTGACATTGTGCGGATAGTTCACGGGCGGGGCATCCTTGCTAATATGCGGATCGTTTGAATATCGGGGCCAAGCAGACAACGCCGACCCTTTTCTATTGTGACGCCGGAGAATTAATAGGCGATTAACAGCTTGAAATCTCTATATTTTCCGTAAGTTATTTAAATCCATTTTGTTTTCGGGTCGAGCATTTCCCGCGGCGCAATCTGCAGCGCCTCGAGAACATCTTCCGGACGCTCAACAACCATGACAGTATCGCGGTCTTCCTGGCGCAGGAATTTCTCGCGCACCATTACCTCGAGCGTCTCGATAATCGTGGTCCAGTATCCGTTCACATTGACGATGACAATCGGCTTGTCATGCAGGCCGAGTTGCCGCCAGGTCATGATTTCGAAAAATTCATCCATCGTCCCGATACCGCCGGGCAGGATGATAAACGCATCGGACCGGTCAACCATCATCTGTTTCCGCACATGCATCGAATCGACGACATGCAGCTCAGTCAAATCCGGATGGCCGATCTCGCGCGCCTCGATATGGCGGGGGATAATGCCGATGGCAGTGCCGCCGTTGGAGAGAGTCGAATTCGCGACAAGGCCCATCAATCCGACCGAACCGCCGCCATAAACCAGTGTATGCCCGGCCTCCCCCAGAATCTTGCCCATCAATACCGCCGCATCCTTATAGACGTCCGGTGCGCGCCCCGACGATCCGCAATAGACACAGATGTTCTGGAACTTGGTTTTGGTTTCGATATCGGCGTGGGGCATGGTGATGATTTTCAAATGGAGGATGGTGCGGGGAAAAATATGATCTTAGGTCAGATTATACCGGAGCGGCGTGGTTGTCACCCCGGAATGCAGCATAAAGCGGTTTGGGAAATCAGGCGCGGAAACCGGACGGGCTTGGCGCGGCGGCGGCGATCACTTCGGGTTTGTATTGCTGCTTGCCCTTCTCATCGGAGAGAATGCCGTTATCCTTCATTTTGAGCAGGTTTTCCTTGGTGTTATCGGCATCAAGCCCGGCAATTTTCAGGGATTTCATCGCCGGTGAATCTTCGACGACCTTCGCGATATTGCCGATTTTCAGATCCTGCAGGCTGTCTTGCGAGGCAAGGCGGCCCATGTCAAAGCCCGGCCCCTTGCCCATCTTGTCAAAGAACTGCGCAGTCGTGGTGGCCTGTGACGGTGAAGCAATGGCCTGCGGCGCCTGATCGTAATAATAGGTCGGCGCTTTCGCCATCGCGCGTTCTTCGCTTTTAGAAAGGATCGGCTTGCTGGCCGTCTTCTCGGTTGAATGTGTGCCCTGGCCCTGCCCGGTAGACGCGACCGCAGCAGCAGTCGTCACCGCGATGCCAAGTTTCGGGCTCGCCAGATGCGCCCCCATCTCAACCAGTGGCCCGGCGAGATTGCCACCCTTCGGCTGCATTGCCGCAATCTCCTGCGGATTCATTTTAGCAGCGATATCATTGGCCTTTTTAACGAGTGTCTCCGCACCGCGCTCGGCCTGCTGGCCTTTGTTCTTTGCGCCCTGGCTGGCGGTCTCGGCATTGGCGGCATTGCGGGTCGCGTCCCGCGGGCCGTCAAGCGGCTTGGCGTTCTGCTCGGTCTTAAGCAGGGCATTCATTTCTTTTGCAGCTTTTGGATTCGGCGCAGCCGCCGCCGCAACACCGGCACCAGCCGTGGCCGGACCCTGATATTTAACGACCTTTTCGGTGTCATCCTTCATCTGGCGCCCGGAGAGGGCATCCAGCGGGGAGAACTTTGTCTTCTGGTCGCGCGAATTGACATCACTGTCATGCAGCGAATCGACAAGCTTGCTCATAAAATTCTGGAATTTGGAATCGCGTTCGGCTGCCTCCGGCTTGGGAGGTGTTTTTTGGATCTCGTCACCATAGACCCCGGAAAATGGCGCAGTCATCTGGGCTGACATGCTTATTCCTCTTTGGACACACCGATTATTATTTAAAAGTTTATACATATAGACTTAACACAAGGTTAATAATTGTCAAGAAAATTGGCAATTATGGCCAATAACCGGGCTGCCGTTTCACTGCGCTTTTTGGGCCGCGCTGCCCAGGTCAGGTCCAGTTATGACGGTAAGACAACGCCTCGGCCATGGTTCCGCCCGCCACAGGCCCTGCCTCCCCGGCCAGATCGGCGATGGTTCGCGCCGTCCGTAAGATTCTGTGATAGGACCGTGCCGACAGCTTCAGACTCTCAGCCGCTTTCCCGAGCAGGGCCTTCGCCTCCGGCGTCACCTCAATGAGATCTTCCGTCTGCTGACCCGTCAGATGCGCATTGAGGCCCGCACCGCCACCGTCTTTATTGCGCGCGTCCTGCATCGCGCGCGCGCGCATCACCCGCGCCAGGACCACGCTCGAACTCTCTCCCACCGCAGGCCCCTGCAGATCGGCAATGGAGACCGGCGGCACATCCACCTGCAGGTCGAACCGGTCGAGCAACGGCCCCGAAATCTTCGCCTGATAATCCCCGGCGCAACGCGGCGCCTTAGTGCATTCCCGCGACGGATCGCCAAGATACCCACAGCGGCACGGGTTCATCGCCGCCACCAGCTGGAACCGCGCCGGATAGGTCACATGATGATTGACCCGCGCGATCAGCGCCTTCCCTGTCTCCAGCGGCTGGCGCAGCGATTCAAGCGTCGCCCGCGCAAACTCCGGCAACTCATCCAGAAACAGCACACCATTATGCGCCAGCGAAATCTCCCCCGGCTTCGCTTTTGATCCGCCACCAATGAGCGCCGGTTGCGACGCCGAATGATGCGGATCGCGAAACGGCCTGCGCGTCAGCAACCCGCCCTCCGGCAACGTCCCCGCCAGCGAATGGATCATTGACGTGGACAACGCCTCGGCGGGTGAGAGCGGCGGCAAAATCCCCGGCAGACACGCCGCCAGCAAAGACTTCCCCGACCCCGGCGGCCCGCACATTAATAAATTATGCCCGCCCGCCGCCGTGATCTCCAGCGCCCGCCGCGCCGTCTCCTGCCCCTTCACATGCGCCAGATCCGGCCCCGGATTAAAATTCGCCGCCTCCCGCACACCTGCAACGGGCCGCGATAAAATCTGCACACCCTTGATGTGATTGATAATCTGCAACAGATCGCGCGGCGCAAGGATATCCAGCCCCTCACCCGCCCACGCCGCCTCCGCCCCGCACGCCCCCGGACAGATCAGCCTGTGGTCATTCGCCACCGCATGGATCGCCGCAGGCAACACCCCCGCGACCGCCCGGATGGACCCGTCCAGCGACAATTCCCCCAACACCACACAATCCGCAATCGCATCCAGCGGCAACACTTCCATCGCTGCCAGCAACCCCAGCGCAATCGGCAGATCATAATGCGACCCCTCCTTCGCCAGATCGGCAGGCGCCAGATTAACCGTCAGCCTCTTCGCCGGAATAGAAAGCCCCAGCGCATGCAGTGCCGCACGCACCCGCTCCTTGCTTTCACCAACCGCCTTATCCGGAAGCCCAACAATCGTGAATGCAGGCATGCCATTGGCGATCTGCACCTGCACATCGACAGGACAGACATCGACACCTTGAAAGGCGACTATATTGACGCGTGCAACCACAATAGATCCCAACTTAAAATTGAATATGTCTTTTGGCATAAACTGCGTCAAAAGAAAAGCTCTACTCCTTAGATGTAATAACTCTTTAAAATCATTGGAAGTTTGTTAGCTCTACTTAAAGCTGCTATAATATCTCTTAAAAAATCCAGTCTTGGCCAGGAAAAAAAAATATATCTTTGCTCTTTTTGTAATTACGTTCCTCGGCCTTGGACCCAAGGCCGAGGCCGAGGCATTAACCTCTGTGCCTGCTCAACCAGAGACAAGCTATAGCGCAATACCAAAACCACTCAGGAACGGCATCCATACCAATATCGCGCTGGAAAGTTATATCGCTGAGAAGCTTGCCTTCATTAGGCACAACGGAGCTGATAAAATATCGATTACAAAATCTGATATTACAAACTCAATTCAGCGCGACCTGATACAGGCAAAAAAAAGGGCAGATTTTTAAATTCTTAAGATATGACGATAATCTAGACAGCTCTGTAAGCCTCCCAGAGATAAAGGCAACAGCAGAAATGAATAGAAATCTTGCAGAAGAATTATCGTTTCCCGCTTTGGATACGAATAACGATGGGGTTCTGAGTTATCAGGAAATGTCGCAATTGAACCCGGAGCAATTGAAACAGATTCAGTCAAAATATCAGGAAGATTATAACCTGCTTTCCCTTGATTCAAATGGCGATGGCAGACTAACAGCTGCAGAGTTGGAGCTACAGGCTAGGCAGGCTTTTAAAATTATTGATCTTGATAATAATGGCATTCTTTCAGAACTGGAAATACAACCCTTTCTGGCCGCAGCGCAATCGGCACCGGATAGCCCGGCATCATGTAAAAAAATATCCTCTCCACAAAATTCCAAATTAATAAGCATCGGAATTTTTGAAGGAGCCTCCTTCTCATCAGTGACAGCCTATGATCAGGATACGGTCACAACCGCAACAACCGTAAATATTCCTGATAATAGTGCGCCACTTTATCTTGTGCTAAGCAGTGTCGAGCCTGTAATTTGGCAGATTAAAGGTAACACCCGCGCTGTCATTGGCGCGACTGTAGTGGGCAGTGTTAAAACGCGTTACGACTTGGGGGCTAATGGTGTCACAGCAAGTGGCATTACGGGACTGTCCAAAGAAATTGTTAAATTTCCTGATTCGACCTGTATTCCAAATTTCTACATCGAAAAGGATGCCAGTGCTGTCAAATCACTCACAGCGATAACTCATCTGGCGGGAAGAAAACCTGATATTGCTGCAGGAGATCAACATCCTGAAACAATCCTGATTAATAGCGACAGGGTTTTTTTTCAATCACCCCAGGAAACTGCGGCAAAACCATTATCTACACCTTTGGTAAAGGGCTATGACCAAAGGCTTTGGTTACAGGTATTACGTTATCATCCAGCCGGGGTATCTATTATAGATCCTGCCTCTGTTGTTTCCATGAGACACGCAGAGAATTACCTTGTTATGCCGGCAATGGCTGGAATTGCAAAACTTGTGAACGAAGGCTATTTAGCGCCGATTGGACCTGAAATTATGAAATTCATGGTCGTTCGCGGAGAGCATGTTTTACCTGAAGATCCCAGAATGAGTTTTTATAGTTCTTTCAGAGTGGTCAAAACTCCCCCGAGATATCCTCCCGGTATGATTATTGACAGAGTCAATTTCATATTTCCAAAAGGGGTTCCGGTTCCCCCGGGTGATCCTGCGAACTCCTGCGTAATATCTGAAGAAACCGGCCAGCAACTAAATCATAATTTTATTTGCGATAAATAATTATATATCAAATTAAATCGCAAAAATACTTACGACAACAACCTGTTAAGCCAATATTCATCCCTTCCCGGCATCATTAAAGAAACAAGCATCCTTCCGGGGAATAGATGGTGATGGTAAGCAACAAACCACTGACGGATATTCAGATCATTCGCCTGCATCATGAATTGCTGGCGCCGGTCGCCGTGCATGAAATCATTAAGGGCCATGATGAACTGGATGAAACGGCGCGCTATACGCTCGATGTGATGATTGCCGAATTCAAACCGGATACGGCCCTGATCTGCATTGCCCTCTGCGCCGCGCATATTGCCGAGATGCATTCCGGCTATCTGCCAATTGCGGGCAGCCTCGGCTTTGAAGCCGGGCGCATCGTCCATGAATTCGGCCCCACCTGGCTGGCCAATGCCGACCGCCGTTTAACCGCCGCGCATGAGCGCCATGTGATGGATCTGCTCGACCAGATGCCGGAAGATTTTGAAGCGATGGCCGATCTGCTCGACGCGACGCGCGCGCATCTGATTGAAACAACCGATTCCGCCATCCTCTGCGAAATCCTCAGCCAGAACGCCCGAGCCTTCATAGATTATCTTGAAGAACAGGCGATAGAGGCCGAGCGCGTGGGGCATCATTTCAATCTGCAGCATCTGGAAGTGGATGGCAACGTCATCACCTTCCCGAAGCATTATAAAGCGCACTAAAAAAGCCCGGGCATTTTTATTTTATCGTCATCCCGGCGAAAGCCGGGACCTATACGATTTGAACACTTCGCAAATCTGTGTTTCTTCTTTCGGGGCGACTGGCATAACAGCAGTGTATAAATATCCTATGGGTACCGGCTTTCGCGGGATGACGGAGTGGTGGCTTAAACCTTCGGCATCACCATCGGCCCGAGAACCCGCCCCGCCAGAATATGCAGGTGGAAATGCGGCACTTCCTGACCGCCGTTCAGGCCCGTATTCGCAATGGTGCGGAACCCGCCTTCCTCAATACCAAGCTGCTCGACCACTTTGGCCACAGCCTTATAAAGCCCGGCAATCTCCGCCGCCGTTGCCTCACGCGAAAAATCCGCAATCGAAACATACGACCCCTTCGGGATCACCAGCACATGTACCGGAGCCTTTGGGGTGATGTCATGAAACGCAATGGCGAAATCATCTTCATAAATTTTATTGCAGGGAATTTCGCCGCGCAGGATTTTCGCGAAGATGTTGTTTGAATCGTAAGCTGCCATAAAAATTCTCCCGGGGTTTGATCCCCGGGAGAATAGCAAAAATCTACAGCTCGATCACCAGCAATTCGGCATCAGAATCCGCGAGAATCTTTAAGGATGCCTCATCGGTAATCTCCGCCCCATCACCTTTCTTAAGCGCGGTGCCGTTCACCGTGGCCGCGCCGTCCGACATGACTATATAAGCCGGGCCGTTCAGGGTATGGGTCAGCTCCGTTCCCTTCACCAGACGCCCCGCATAAATCGCGGCGTCCTGATGGATTTTAAGCGCATCACTCCCTGCATCCTCGGCCCGCCCGGAAACCAGCAGGTTGAGGTTTTCATTCACCGGGGCCTTCGGAAACGCCTTCTGGTCCCAGCGCGGGGCAATGCCACGTTCCTTCGGGTGAATCCAGATCTGGAACAGGGTCGTATCCACCGCTGGATCGGAATGTTCCGCATGGATAATCCCGCGTCCCGCCGACATCACCTGAACATCGCCCGCACTGGTACGTCCCTCATTCCCGAGGCTGTCCTTGTGAATGATCGTGCCGGTGCGCACATAGGTGATGATCTCCATATCCCTGTGCGGATGGAAGGGGAAACCGTTCCCCGCCTTGATCAGATCGTCATTGATAACGCGGAGAGGCCCAAAGCCCTCACGTTGCGGATTGTAGTAGTCACCGAAACTGAAATGGTGGTGTGTGTCCAGCCAGTCGAATTTTACATGGCCATGATCGTCAAAGCGAAATGGTGTCAGCACGACACGTCTCCTTCATTGCTGTGGTTTACCTGTATTTATATACGACAGGGATCAGCAATTGGATCATTAAATTCAATGGGATAGCGGTTACCGAATGGTAACCGTCAGAGTTTTATTGCAAGGAGCGCCGCGACGCAGTGATCCAGTGGAACCTCTGGATAGGTGCGCCATAAGGATAGCAATGACGGAAAAAATCAGAGCTTCTTGTAATAGTAATGCCCCGGCACATCCTTACCGTCGACATGCGCGTAATAAGGGTGGGTGCCGAAATGCACATAGCCGCGGTCCTCATAAAGCTTGATTGCCGCCAGCTGCGTTTCCCGCACATCGAGATTGATGACGTTGAAACCGGCTTCCTTTACCGCCTCCTCCATCTGCTCGACCATCATGCGGGCTAGGCCGTGACCGCGCGCCCAGGGTGCGACAAACACCGTCGTCATCGCGACAATCTTGATCTGCGCTTCGTTATTGCGCGACGGCGCGATGATCTGCGCCGTGCCACAGATGACACCGTCAAGCCGCGCCACGAACAGCATCCGGTTCGGCATGGTCAGTACACCGTGCCAGAACCGTTCCAGGATTTCACGGGAGGGAAGCTTGACCCAGCCGAAACCGCCGCCATCGACAATGGCGGCATCAGTCGCATCACAAAGATCTTCGAGATCGGCAGGGGAAAGATCTTTGACCTGTTCGACCAGCAGGGCCGGTTTCGCCGGTTTCACGTTGCCTTGTTCGTTCATTGTTCGTCCCCACATAGCGCCCTAAATCAGTCAGGAAACGCGCCACACAATACTGCCCCGGTTATTTCATTCAATCATATAATCGTGAATCAATGCAGAAGAAGGGGCATAAAAATGTTGTGCGCGGCAACATGCCGTTTCGTCGTCATCCTTTTAAAAACAACCACTTCAGGTTAGCCTGTGAGGATGAAAAAAATCATTTTTGTTATGTTATTATCGCTCCTGCCTTTATCCGGTTGCTACGGCGTGCAGGTCAGGCCCGTCCCCGCCGAACCACCCTTAAGCATGCCGCTGGACGCGCGGCCTTCGCCGGTCTGGCTTTCAAAAATGCAGCTGGCCATTCCGCACGGCGACACCATTGGGTCGGTCAGCCCGCGCGGCATGGGTATCTTATGCCGTGGCCCGTATGGCGTGGTCAGCCGCGCCTCGGTCACCAGCCACATGGAAAGCAAATCCATGCGCGATGCCTTCAACGATACGCTGAGCGCGCAAGGCTATGACGTTGCCGGGTCCTCCACTGTCATGTTCGATGAAGACGATGACGAAGCCCGCAGCATCTACCTGGTCGCCGCGCGCATCACCGATATCAAAATGGATGTGTGCCAGCGCGTGACATTCCTCTTCGCCTACGACCTCGGCTACACCGGGGAGTCCAGCATGGAAGTGGAATGGACCGTGTATGACCGCCTGCGCCGTGTCGTCGTTTACAAAACCGTGACGCGCGGCTACAGCAAGATGGACCTGCCGAATTACGAAGCTATCGACATGATGATCGATGATTCCTTCGGTGTCGCGACCAACAATCTTGGTGCCGATCCTGGATTCCACGCGCTTCTGGTGCGCGGGGTCAGGCCGCCGAAAGGCACCGATAAAAACGCCCTTTACGGCCCCGGTCGGCAAATACGCCCCGGATGATGCCGTGGCGGTCCGGAGTGATAAACTGCGCGATAAAATGGATCTTGGCGATCTCGACCATGTACGCCGCGCCGCCGTCCTGATCAGTACGGGGTCGGGGCACGGTTCCGGCTTTTTCATCAGTGAGCAAGGCCACATCTTGACCAATGCCCATGTCGTCGGCAATGCCGATCTGGTCCGCGTCGTGACCGCAGGGCGTCAGTACAAGCTAATCGCCGGGGTCATCCGCAAGGACAAGGAACGCGATGTCGCCCTGCTCCGTATCGAGGAGATGCCTGAGGATTTCAAACCCGTCGTCCTTCCCATCCGTGCGGATATTCCCCGCATCGGTGAAGAGGTCTACGCCATTGGCTCGCCCCTTTCGGAAGAAGACCTGCAGGATACCGTCACCAAAGGCATCGTCAGCGCCTGGCGCCCGAGCGACCGCATTACCCGGCAATCCTATATCCAGGCCGATGTGACCGTTCAGCCGGGCAATAGCGGCGGGCCGTTCCTCGACGGACATGGCAATATCCTCGGCCTGACCGTGGCGGGTTTCACCGATAGCGCGGGCAGCACCGCGGGCCTCAACCTTTTTATCCCAATCGGCGAAGCCTTGAGAAAACTGGACATCGGGTCAACCGGGGAACCGGTCGACCTGAAGCCGACAAGGAAATAGGATGAATTATGAAGGGCCGAGCAGGTCTTTGTTCGTCGTCGGTTTTTCCAGCGCCGCCGCCTTTTCGTCCGCCTTGCTGCGGATCATCGAATAGACGAAACCGCCCGCCAGCAGGGTCAGGGTAATCGCCAGCGACACCGATGAGGGCAGATGCCCGACGAAATGGTTATAAAAACTTTTCAGTCCGATAAAGATCAGAATGATGGAGAGCGCATATTTCATATACGCAAAACGGTGGATCAGCGCCGCAACGGCGAAATACATTGTCCGCAGGCCCAGAACGGCAAAGATGTTGCTGGTGTAAACCACGAACGTGTCGCTGGTGATGGAGAGAACCGCCGGAACCGAATCCACCGCGAACAGCACATCTGCAAGCTCGATTGTCACCAGAGCGAGGAAAAGTGGCGTCGCCTGCCAGGATTTCGGCAGAAAGGCATTGCTGCCCCGCCGGATAAAAAATTTATTACCGCGCAAGAATGGCGTGACATCCATGTGCTTCTTCAGGAATTTCAGCATCTTACTGTCGTCGATGCTTTCCTCTTCCTCCGCAGACAGGACCATCTTAATGCCGGTAAAAATCAGGAACGCCGCGAAGACCAGTAAAACCCAGTCGAAATGATGGATCAGCGTCGTACCGAAGCCGATCATGATCCCGCGCATGACAACGACGCCGACCACGCCCCAGAACAAAACCCGGTGTTGATAAATACGCGGAATGCCGAAATAGGTGAAGATCAGCGACATCACAAACAGATTGTCGAGCGAGAGACTTTGTTCGACCACATAGGCGGTGAAGAAATTGCTGCCGTCCTCGATCCCGCGCGTGACCCACACCCATACACCGAACATGCACGCCAGGATAATGTAGACCAGCGAGAACCACAGGCTCTCCTTCACGCCAACCTCATGATCCTTGCGGTTCAGAAAGCCCAGATCAAGGATCAAAATCCCCGTCACCACACCAAGGAAAGTCAGCCACAGACCGACGCTGGCCTGAAGCACCTGAAGTGACAATATGGAATTGAAAGTCTCAAGCACCGGAAGTCCCTTACCGTACAAAGTGTAAAATCACTCTACTCGAAGATCGCACAAGCGAAAAACCTTCTTTTTCATTCAGCCCTAAACCGGGTAAGATCGGGCATCGCCTGTCCCTCTGCCGCCGGAAGCTCCCCTATGTTAACGAGAATATTATTATCCTTTCTTTTTGTCTTTTTGGTGTCGGCTCCACCGGGCTGGGCCGCCGATATGCGCCTGATGCTGCCTGCGGCCTGCGCACCCGGCCAGGATTGCTGGGTCGTTAATTATGCCGACATGAACCCGGCGAGGGATAAGGCAGAGGATTACACCTGCGGCGCGGCGACCTATGACGAACATGAGGGAACCGATTTCGGCCTGAAAGACACCGCCCAGATGAAGGCGGGCGTCAGCGTCCTGGCCGCTGCACCGGGCAAGGTTCTCAGCATCCGCGACGGCCTGCCCGACCGGCAGCCGACAAAGCAGGAAATTGAGGAAATGCTGGCCAGCGCCAAGGGCTGCGGCAACGGCGTTCTGGTCGATCACGGCAATGGCTGGCAATCGATCTACTGCCAGATGCGCGGCGGCACCATAGCGGTGAAAAAGGGCGACACCGTCACCGCCGGGCAAAGGTTGGGCGATATCGGGCAATCGGGCGCGGCGGAGTTCCCGCATCTGCATTTCGGCCTGTTCCAGAACCGTAAAACCATCGACCCGTTCAGCGGCACGGCAGCCGAAGGCGGTTGCGGAAAATCAAAGGGCAGCATGTGGATGGAGGGTATTGATGTCGATTACCAGCCCCTCTCCATCTTCGCCACCGGTTTCTCGGCAGAAGTGCCGAACTTCGACAACATCCGCGCCGACGCCACCGGCATCGCCACCTCCAGCCCGTCAGTTGACGTCATGGCCTTTTGGGCCGGGTTTTACGGCCTGCACAAAGGCGATCATGTCGTTCTCAACATTATCGGACCGGATGGCAAAATCTTCGCGACGCAATCTATTGAACAGAAGGAAGACCGCAGCCGCCAGTATTACTTCGTTGGCCGTAAAATCGCCGACCCCCTTATTCCTGGCGCCTATAAGGGCACAGTCCAGGTTGAACGCGCCATCGCCGGATCAACGACTGAGAAACTGAAACGCAACAGTGAAAAACAACTGACGGTTCTGAACGCGGCCGGAAAATAAACGGCGTATATCAGGTTCGGTTTTCTATCTGCGCCGCCGCAATAAAATATAAAATGCGCCGTCACCGCCATCCTTCGGCCTGGCCTTGCTGTGCATCAGCACAAGCGGCGCAAGGGGCGTCATTGAAATCCATACGGGCAGCATCCGGCGCAATACCCCTGCGTCCTGCTCCAGGCTGAAACGGTTGCCTTTGCCCGTAATGACCAGAAGGCAGCGCCGGTCCGAAGCATGGGATTCCAGGATAAACCGTGTCAGCCTGTCCTGTGCCTCCCCCTGCCGCATGCCATGCAGGTCGAGCCTGCCGTCAATCGTCATCTCGCCCCTTTTAAGACGGTCGGCGGTGCGGCGGTCGATGCCATTCTGGCCCGGGCCTGTATCGTCCTCCACCGGTTTCAGGCCGAAGCCCGGAATTTTCCAGGCGGGAATGTGAAAGCGCTCCGGCTCTGCCTGTCTGCTATCGGGCTGCTTTTTTCCAGTTGCGCCAGGTAAAACACGCGGATTTACAAGCTTTTTTGGCTTATCAAGCGGTCTGATGCTGCGGGTGACGAAATCCCACAGCCGCCGGTCTTCGCCGGAAAGGTTATCGCCGCCATCGTCTTTATCTTTGCCCACTGATTTCACCGCCCCGGGGAATGAACCGCGATTTCCATGTTTTTTTTACCTCTGTCTGGCATACTAGTAATACCCGCTGCGCTACACAAAGGATAGTCATGGCGTGTCCGGCTCATTTAAAAAAACCAGAAAGGGCAGCCGCCTTGCGTTTTCTAATTCTCGCCACCGCCCTGATTCTGTCCTTATTCTGCACCCCGTCACAGGCCGAAGATTACACCGTAGATCCGCTGCAGGGTTTCACAATGACCGACAAGGTCGGCTTTGCCTTTTACCGGCTCATCAACCGTGACCCCCCTTATCTGGACTGGATCAAGGCGCGCGATGCCTACAAAGAGGCCGTGCCGAAAATCCGCATGGATATGCTGGACCATGAACAGGATCATCTGCGGATCGGTTTTGCGAATTATCAGCTCGACCGCGATCTGATCATGATCAAGGCGCCTCTTCTCTATACCATTATCGACAATCCGGATTACTCGGTCTATGAGGCCGCGCGTGAGAAGAGTCTGACGAAACGCCTTCAGGTCCGTATGCCTGATAACGCAGTGCCCTATTTCCCCTTTCAACTTGGTAAAATGTGGATCGGCGTTGCCCCGAAAGACATGGAGCAATTTGCCGCGATCGATATGACCGACCTCGAATTCAAGGCCCTCTGCATAAAAATTTTGGATTGTTCAAATTTCAAAAATAAAACCGTGCCCACCACGATCATGCTGAAAGCCCTGCAGGCCGATACCAAAAAGCCTTTGATGGAAGGGGATTTACCCGTTTTCGTGATGCTGTCCGATGTCGCGGCGCTTTATGTGCGAGGCTCCTTTGGTGAGTTGCTGTGGAGTTTTACGGCACCGTGGTATTTCAACAATAAGTCCCAGGAACTGATGGTTCTCCATAAATAATTTTTTTAATCACCCTGACCTTTTATTTTAATGGATTCAAAACTAGACTCCCTCTTCCGTACGAATTTTCAGCCGACGCAGCAGACGGATACCTGGCAGGGCATCCGGCGTGAAGAACCGCATGACGACCGCCAGAAGAAAAATAAGCGGAAGGCAAAGGAAGACGATGAATTCGGCGATGACGAAGCAACGCTGTCGGTTCTGGCCCTGCATGAATTTCTGAAAAACCTCCTCACCCAGGCGGGCGAGAAAATGCCGGAGACGCTGGCGCAAACTCTACCGGACGAGGAACTGGGTGACGGTCCACGCCCCTATGATCCGGCCTCTGCCCATGCCGCCAAGGCCTACCAGACGACCGCGCGCGCTGCCCCCGGCCAGCGCATTGATTTCTCCGAACACCCGGCAGGAGCCGCAACGGCACCCCCTGGCCCGGCGATTGCCCTGAGCGCCGAAGAGCTGCGCCTCATGCATAAACTGCTTGATGATATTGAGGCCTTGGGTCAGCGCGGCATCGGCTTCATCCCCCTGGTTCCGGCCGACAGCTTTCTTGAAAGCCTGGCGCTGGGGGTTCAGGCTGTCTCAGGCTAGACGGTAGCCATCACCATCGGTCAGGACGATGGTCGGTTTCGCAGGATCGGTTTCCATCTTCTGGCGCAGGCGGTAAATATGCGTTTCCAGCGTGTGCGTTTCCACACCGCTGGCATAACCCCAGACCTGCTCAAGCATATCGCGCCTCTCGATACGCCGCCCCGGCGCACCCAGCAGCGCCAGAAGGATATCACGCTCTTTCTCGGTCAGCCGCAGCAGGCGTTCACCATCCCGCAGGCTCAGCCCCGCCGCATCGAACTGGTACGGCCCTACAGGGGCTGGCGCCGACCCGGCGCGGGAAGCCTCAGCTTGCAGGCGGTCGAAAATCTGCCCCAGGCGCGGGCGCGGCCCGAAGGTAGCCAGTATTGTATCGCCGTCCGGCAGAACCCGCTGCAGCCGCTTGGCGGTTTCGCGCAAAACCCTCTGGGCCAGAGCAGTCTTTCTTTCACTCATTTCCGTCATTAAATCAGTGTGCCGCCTTAGGGCGGGTCTGGCAAGCCGGGCGGGCGTCCTTGGCCATCCCCGGCATGTTTTGCCGGGCATCAGGATTCGGATCACGCCATAAGCTATTGTTAAATAATGAATAGTTTGGAAAGCGGAAGGCACGGCGCTTGCATTGTAAAGAGCAGGTGGGAAATCAAAATGCTCGATCCGACAACCAGTGTGACATCCATAGCCAGGCCGCAGGCCCCGGTTCGGACCAATGTCGTCTTCAAAATGCTGACCAGCGACAGGATGGCGGGCAGCGTCCCGGCCTGGATCAAGGCCAGCGACCCGAAAGACCAGAGCGTTGCCGACCTTGCCGCAACCTCGCGCAAGGCAAAATTCGCCGACGATCTCGCCCGTGCGCAAAATGAAACCGGCCCAGATCAGAATGTCATGGCCTATGGCCCGCAGCAGACGTCCTCCGCCGCCAACAGTGAAAAGGCCGATGAGCCTTTCGGCTTCGGCGATCTGGTCGATATCGTCAACCCATTGCAGCACATCCCGCTCGTCAGCAATCTTTACCGCGCCGTGACCGGCGACAAGATCCGTCCGTCTTCCGACATTATCGGTGGCGCGCTCTATGGCGGGCTTGCGGGTGCGGCGGGCGGCCTCGCCAATGTCATCATCAAGCATGAGACCGGAAAGAACGTCATGGAACATGCCGTGGCCATGGTTGCGGGCAATGACACGCCAACGGCTTCGGCAGTCGACCCGGCAAAAAATACGGCACCCCCCGCCACAGGAATTTCAGCAGGCAACACGGAAAAACCTCTGGAGCGTCTGGCCGAGGCTGAAAACAATGCCCTGCAGAGCCTTCCCGGTTCGGCCCTCAGCTTCGTCGATCTTGCCAGCCACAACGTCAAACCGCTGGGTGCGAAACCGGAACGCTATGCTGCGATGTATCGCTTCAACGCTTAGAAAATTTTGAGCCTCTCCAGTGACGAACGCGCGTCATTGCGCAACTTTTAAATTCCGTGCCCCGAACACCGCCGTACCGAGCCGCACATGCGTTGCGCCAAGCGCGATCGCCTTTTCAAAATCCCCGCTCATTCCCATGCTGAGCTTTGCGAGGCCATGCTCCGCTGCGATTTTTTTGAGCAGCGCGAAATGCAGGCCCGCCGGTTCGTCAACGGGCGGTATCGACATCAGGCCCTCAATACGCAAGCCGATTGCGCGGCAATGCTCCAGCAACGCGGGAAGACCCGCGAGGGACACACCGGCCTTCTGATCTTCCGCACCTGTATTCACCTGGATAAAGCAGACGGGCGTTTTATTCTGCCGGTCGTATTCCGCCCTGACCGTATCGGCCAGTTTTTCGCGGTCGATGGTTTCAATCACATCGAACAACGCCACCGCGTCACGCACTTTGTTCGTCTGCAACGGCCCAATCAGATGCAGCTCAAGATCCGAGTACGCGTCGCGCCGCGACGTCCATCTTTCTTCCGCCTCCTGCACACGGTTTTCACCGAAGACACGCTGTCCGGCAATCAGGGCCTCAGCGATCTTGGCCTCGTCCTGCTGCTTGCTGACCGCAATCAGGCAGATTTCTTCCGCCTGCCCGAAGTCACGGGCGGTCCGGGCAATCGTTTTTTTAAGGACGGCGATATTGTCAGCGATCATGATCTCCCCCCTTATGCGGAATGACGGCAATGGCTATACAAAAAAAGAAAGGGACGCCGAAGCGCCCCTTTCCCGATTTCTGAATTCCGTTAGGAATTAGAAGTTGATTTGTGTACCGAGCAGAACGGTGGTCGCATCGAAGTCTGCAACACCAGCGGTGTTCAGATCGTTGCTAACATGGGAAACCGAACCACGGAAGGACATGCCTGGGCCGTAGGTGTAGGTTACGCCGCCTGTGTAGCGATCTGTATCCAGATCACCCAGTGTGCCGCGCTCTTGCGTTTGGTTGTAGTAGCTTGCACCGAGAACGAATGGACCGGTGGTGTAATCAGCACCAACTACCCATGTTTCGGAATCGCTGTTGGCTGAAGTACCAGCAGCACCGCTACGGAAGTCACCATTGTTGGATTCGAGGTAAGCTGCGCCCAGGTTGAATGGACCGAAGCCAACATTTGCACCGACGTTCCAGGTTTGGATGTCATCTGTGTAGAGACCAGTTGCAACACCAGCTGTGTTTGCTTCCAGTTCCAGGTTGCTGTAACCAGCACCCAGAGTGATGCGGGCAGCATTGAACTGACCTTCATAACGGACAGCGCCTTCATAAGCAGCACCGAAGGAACCAGCTACGCTATCGGTACCATTACCATAGGAACCAGCGTAACCGGAGGAGAGACCAGCGCCTGTGCCTGTGATGGTTTGCAGAGTTGGGTTAGCACCTGTACGAGCATCAGGAGTATAGCTCGCAGCAGCTTGGAAGCCGGAGAATACTGGGGTGATGTAGGTGATTTTATCAGCATAACCGGTTGCCGAGTGATCGTAGTCGAATACACGACCAACGGTCAGAACGTTAGCTGTACCAGGAGTAGCAAGACCAGTACCAGCCGCGCCAAAAAGGGCACCTGAAACAGCAGCAGGAGCAGCAGCGTAGCTTACGCCACGAACATACTGACGGATGCCGTCAAAGTTGGAGTCAGCGGATGGAGCAGCAACTTGCAGCAGGTAAGCCGCGCCGTCTTCTGCACCGAAGTTTACACGGCCCCAGTTGCCAGCGAAGTAGGCATAGGACTCTTGTGTAGCGAATTCGCCGCCATCAGCGGTTTCTTCAGCGTGGAAACCAACGGTCAGACCGTTGTCCAGTGTTGTTTCACCGGTGAAGTGGATTTCTGTGTCGCGAACCATATCGAAGTCACGAACGTCAACACCAGCTGCTTCGTCTTGGTCGACCCAGGACAAGTAACCTTTGAAGTGACCGCCCAGACCGAGCTGGATGTCAGCTTGTGCCGGAGCTGCAACTGCGAAAGTCGCTGCGCCAACGATAGCTGTGGTCAGAAGAAGTTTTTTCATTGTAGTAATTCCTCTCACGGAGATTGATAACGACCACCCGGGCGGGTGGATACAGGCCTAACTTAATCCCCCTGCATGCCCTTTTGGAACCATCACTTTCGCGAATGTCACATTTTCCCCGAAAGCTGTGTCTTTTTTGCCACAGCCAACTTTTGGCTCCTTTTGGGGGAATCGACATTATATGTCAGCAGAACCCTTGAGCCTCCACCCCTGCCATGCTACTGAATAATCGCCTTTTCCAGCAATATAGAGATTGATATGATTTCCATAAAAAATACATGCCTCGC
>JAQGJB010000016.1 GCA_028290825.1 Micavibrio sp. | reverse complement strand
GGTAGGGTCGATGACTGGGGTGAAGTCGTAACAAGGTAGCCGTAGCGGAAGCTGCGGCTGGATCACCTCCTTTCTAAGGATGTGTTTGGCACATCATACGGTTATCACGACCGTCACTGCTGCCGGTGTATCTCTTCTTTTCTGGAATAGAAACAGAACTATGTTCTGACTTCTTTAGTCAGGGCATATCTAAAGAGCTCGGGCTTGTAGCTCAGTTGGTTAGAGCACACGCTTGATAAGCGTGGGGTCGGAGGTTCAAGTCCTCCCAGGCCCACCACTCTTTCCTTCCCGTTTGTACGGGCCCTTAGCTCAGCTGGGAGAGCGCCTGATTTGCATTCAGGAGGTCAGCGGTTCGATCCCGCTAGGGTCCACCACGGACCTGCATAAAGAGTTTAGTGAGAAGTCATTGCAGATGATTTCTTTCTAACCTCGGTTAGAAACTGTTTCTTGAACATCGTGAATAAGTTTGAAATGAAAAGACATTTAAACTAAGTCTGAAAAAATGCTGAAACTGTTCACGCGTGGATTTATCTCTGCGCGTGGCATAAATTCAAGCGTCTTGAAGGGCGTATGGTGGATGCCTTGGCAATCAGAGGCGATGAAGGACGTGGTACGCTGCGAAAAGCTGCGGTTAGGTGCGAACAACCGTTAACCCGCAGATGTCCGAATGGGGAAACCCACTGCTTTATGCAGTACCTCTACCTGAATACATAGGGTAGTTGGAGCAAACTCAGGGAAGTGAAACATCTCAGTACCTGAAGGAAAAGAAATCAACCGAGATTCCGTTAGTAGTGGCGAGCGAACGCGGAACAGCCCAGTAGCTGTATCGTAATAACTGGAATTATCTGGAAAGTTAAACCAAAGTGGGTGATAGTCCCGTACAGGTAAAAAGCGATATAGTTCTTGAGTAGGGCGGGACACGTGAAATCCTGTCTGAACATAGGGGGACCATCCTCTAAGGCTAAATACTACTGATTGACCGATAGTGCACAAGTACCGTGAGGGAAAGGTGAAAAGTACCCCGATAAGGGGAGTGAAACAGACCTGAAACCGTACGCTTACAAACAGTCGGAGCCCGTAAGGGTGACGGCGTACCTTTTGTATAATGAGTCAGAGAGTTAGTCTTGCATGCAAGCTTAAGTCGATAGACGAAGGCGCAGCGAAAGCGAGTCTGAATAGGGCGTCAGTATGCAGGATTAGACCCGAAACCCGGTGATCTAGCCATGATCAGGTTGAAGGTTGGGTAACACCAACTGGAGGACCGAACCCATCGTCGTTGAAAAGCCGTGGGATGAATTGTGGTTAGGGGTGAAAGGCCAATCAAACCGGGTCATAGCTGGTTCTCCACGAAAACTATTTAGGTAGTGCGTCGTGTAATTTACCCTGGGGGGTAGAGCACTGGAAAGACTAGGGGGGCGCGAGCCTTACCAAATCTTACCAAACTCCGAATACCCAGGAGTATTATCACGGCAGACAGACGGTGGGTGATAAGGTCCATCGTCAAGAGGGAAACAGCCCAGATCCACAGCTAAGGTCCCCAAATGATAACTAAGTGTAAAAGGATGTAGAGATTCCATGACAACCAGGATGTTGGCTTAGAAGCAGCCATCATTTAAAGAAAGCGTAATAGCTCACTGGTCTAAATAAGAGTCTCCGCGCCGAAGATGTACCGGGGCTAAAGTTATCTACCGAAGCTTGGAATTTACATGTTTACATGTAAGTGGTAGTGGAGCGTTCCGTAAGCCTGCGAAGGCGGACCCGTGAGGGCTGCTGGAGGTATCGGAAGTGAGAATTCTGACATGAGTAGCGATAAACAGGGTGAGAAACCCTGTCGCCGAAAGTCCAAGGGTTCCTGCGCAATGCTAATCAACGCAGGGTTAGTCGGATCCTAAGGCGAGGCCGAAAGGCGTAGTCGATGGCAATACGGTTAATATTCCGTAACCTGTTGGTGGTGACGGTGGCCGAAAGCAGTTCCTCCTTATTGGATTGGTAGGAGCTGCCTGGGACATCCAGGAAATAGCCCCAACATTATAGTCCGTACCCGAAACCGACACAGGTGGACTGGTAGAGTATACCAAGGCGCTTGGGATAAATGTCTTGAAGGAACTCGGCAAATTGCCTCCGTAACTTCGGAAGAAGGAGGCCCAACATAGGGGCAACCCATTGTTGGGGACACAAGCCAGGGGGTAGCGACTGTTTACCAAAAACACAGGGCTCTGCGAACACGTAAGTGGACGTATAGGGTCTGACGCCTGCCCGGTGCTGGAAGATTAAGAGGAGGTGTGCAAGCACTGAATCGAAGTCCCAGTAAACGGCGGCCGTAACTATAACGGTCCTAAGGTAGCGAAATTCCTTGTCGGGTAAGTTCCGACCTGCACGAATGGCGTAACGACTTCCCCACTGTCTCCAAGGCAGTCTCAGCGAAATTGAATTCCCCGTGAAGATGCGGGGTTCCCGCGGTCAGACGGAAAGACCCTATGAACCTTTACTATAGCTTTACAGTGGCGTCAGGATTGTCATGTGTAGGATAGGTGGGAGACTACGAAGCGGGGGCGCCAGCCTTCGTGGAGTCGTCCTTGAAATACCACCCTTGACTCTCCTGTCGTCTAACTCAGACCCGTTATCCGGGTCGAGGACCCTGTATGGTGGGTAGTTTGACTGGGGCGGTCGCCTCCCAAACAGTAACGGAGGCGCGCGATGGTTAGCTCAGGTTGGTCGGAAATCAACCTTTGAGTGCAATGGCATAAGCTAGCCTGACTGTAAGACTGACAAGTCGAGCAGAGACGAAAGTCGGTCATAGTGATCCGGTGGTTCCTCATGGAAGGGCCATCGCTCAACGGATAAAAGGTACTCTAGGGATAACAGGCTGATACCACCCAAGCGTCCACAGCGACGGTGGTGTTTGGCACCTCGATGTCGGCTCATCTCATCCTGGGGCTGGAGCAGGTCCCAAGGGTATGGCTGTTCGCCATTTAAAGAGGTACGTGAGCTGGGTTCAGAACGTCGTGAGACAGTTCGGTCCCTATCTGCCGTGGGTGTTGGAGTCTTGAGAGAATCTGTCCTTAGTACGAGAGGACCGGGATGGACGCACCTCTGGTGTACCTGTTGTCGCGCCAGCGGCACCGCAGGGTAGCTATGTGCGGAATGGATAAACGCTGAATGCATCTAAGCGTGAAACCAGTCTCAAAACGAGGACTCCCTATCAGAGCCGTGGAAGACCACCACGTTGATAGGCCAGATGTGGAAGAGCGGTAACGCTTGAAGCTAACTGGTACTAATTGCTCGATCGGCTTGAATTTATGTCCGTCCAGATTCGTCTGTTCGGTAACATGCGCAGTGATAAGTTCACTGTGAACAGTCGGCATATCGTAAGACGAACGTTTAAATGTTCTTTTCGGGTGAACTTAAATGACTTGGTGATTCTAGCGCATGTGTAACACCCCATCCCATTCCGAACTGGTCCGTGAAAAACTGCAGCGCCGATGGTACTTTGTCTTAAGGCACGGGAGAGTAGGTCATTGCCAAGTCTTTTAAGTTCATTTGAAAAGAATTTCAAACTTATCGCGCACAAGAATTCAAAACCCGGCAGAGAAATCTGCCGGGTTTTTAGCTATTTTTTCTCTTGGTGATTTGGCCGCTTCTGACTCTCGTGCTGATCGCGTATCTTATTGCGCTGGCTGTTATAATGCCTCTCCGGATGTTTAACCTGCCCCATCTGGTCTGGACTTTTATTGTTTTCTGGTTTTGTCATGACAAATCTCCTTTCGAAACCAATCCGCTCCGGCGCGAAAAGTTCCTTTCAGATTTTTTGAAACCTGTACCTGTCACGAATATGCCCGGCAAAAAACTGCCCTTTGGATACTGCATTGTCAAACTGCCTCCACACCGCTGGCGATACGGCAAAATACTGATAAATATCACCGTCCCTAAACTGTGCTTCCAATACGCGGGCAACCGGATCATAACCAAGCGATAGAAACGTGGTGGAGTGAACAGGATGGCGGTGCATGAATATCAAACCATGGAATGTCCTTAGTGTTCCCTACTGGAAAAATTGCTAACCTTTACGCATTGATAAATTTTTAAAGGTTTTCCATGCAATCCATGATTCCTGCGCCGCTTCTCACCATCATTTTATTGGTCGCTTCAAACGTGTTCATGACCTTCGCCTGGTATGGTCATCTGAAATTCAAAGCAGAACCATTGCTTATTGTCATTGCCGTCAGCTGGCTGATCGCCTTCTTTGAATACTGCCTTCAGGTTCCGGCCAACCGCATAGGTTCCGGCATCTACTCCACTGCACAACTCAAAACGATCCAGGAAGTCATTACCCTCATCGTCTTCGCCGTATTTTCAATTTTTTATCTTGGCGAACCCCTCAAATGGAACCACGCCGTCGGTTTTGCCCTGATCATTTTAGCCAGCTGGTTTATTTTTAAAAAATGGTAGATTTTAAAGGGTTTCTTGCGCGTATTAAGGTTGATTTCACCCCCTGAAGCGTCTATATAAGCGTCATCAAGTGTCGCGGGGTGGAGCAGCCCGGTAGCTCGTCAGGCTCATAACCTGAAGGTCGCAGGTTCAAATCCTGCTCCCGCAACCAATTATTTGGTCGACATTTTTCCGCTACATAACAGCCCTTCGGGGCTGTTTTGCTTTCGTATCCACTATGATTACCTGCCCAAGTGGTTAATTCTGCTATATTCAAAAGAATTTAACAGCAGCGGTAAAAATAAACATGAGCAGTCTAAACATCACCGCCTACCGCGGCGGAGCATGAGATGAAGCTGTCTGGCATTGGTAATGCCCTCGCACTTCTTCTGCCCGCACTCATTCCGTCCTGGCGTTTTTTTGATGCCATCGCGCCGTCGCCGCGTATTGAATTTGCGCTGCTGAATGCGAGGCGGGATGGGCCTGTGATATGGCAGGAATTCCGCCCCAGGCAAAAAAACCGTCTGACGATGGGCGACATGGTTAAAAACCTGTTTTGGAATCCCCTCTGGAATGAGAACCTTTATCTCGTCACCTGTGCAGAACGTCTCATAAATAACCCGGCTGATCGTTGCGGCCAGGACATTATAACCCGCCTTCGGACAAGCCTCTCTGAACCTGGCGGTGATTTGACCGGCAAACCCTATCTGCAATTCCGGCTTACATTTGTAAGTCGTGAGGGGGAGCAGTTGGAAAGTCGAACGGCCTTTACCTCTGAGGTCTTTAATTTGAACACAGGGGACGCCCTATGACCCTGGAACTCGCCCTTCGCGCGACCGAAATCCTGCTGGCTCTGGCCTTCCTTTTACAGGGCGCCGAGCACCTGACTGCCGCAAAGGACGAGCAGCGTTTGTTTCTGGTGCGTATTGTTCTGAGCATATTTCTGCTGGTCGGCTTTCAGACGCCGTGGGTTTGTCTCTGCCTGGTGGTGACCGGGCTGATGCTCCTGCACCGTTTTCAGGGGCCTTATAATGGCGGCAGCGACCGCATGGGCATGCTTGTTCTTTGCTGTCTTACGCTTGCGCATTTCATGCCCACACTGAAAACCCAGGAATATGTTTTTGGCTATCTCGCCCTGCAATTGACGCTGTCCTATTTCATTGCGGGCTGGGTCAAAATTATAAATCCGGAATGGCGGAGAGGGCGGGCTCTACAGGATGTATTTCGCTTTTCTACCTATCCTGTCAGCGAATCCCTGCGCGGCTGGGCCGACAGGCCGCGACTAGTAAGGGTGATGTCGTGGGCGGTGATGGTGTTTGAGTTGTGTTTTCCGCTTGCGCTGCTGACGCAAACTTCATTGCTCATCGGCCTGACGATTGCGGCAAGCTTCCATCTCGCCAATGCCTGTCTGTTCGGGTTAAATCGGTTTTTCTGGGTCTGGCTGGCCGCGTACCCATCCCTTCTTTGGCTGCAGGACCGTATCCTGTAAGGAGAATATATTGGCTGAAAAATCCGGAATATGGTTTGTGTATGATGGCGAATGCCCGTTGTGTAATTCTGCGGCGCAGGCTTTCCGGATTAAAGAAGATTTCGGTGTGCTGCACCTGATCAATGCAAGGGAGAGTGCGGGCAGCGCCATCATGGATGATGTAACATCGCGCGGCCTCAATCTGGACGAGGGGATGGTCATCCTTGTAGACGGTCATGCCTATCACGGCAAAGATGCCCTGAAATTCATGGCCCGTTACGGCGAGGCGCAAAATTCTTTAACCCTCCTCTGCAAAACACTGTTGCGCTCGGACAAAATTTCCTCGCTCGCCTACCCGGCATTGCGGGGAATGCGGAATTTATTACTGCGCCGAAAGGGGATTGGACCAATCAACAATTTAAAACGGTAATAGGGGGACGGAGCGAAGGAGGATTTTGAATTTATGGAAAGAATTGGTTTGCCTATATATGCAGATGTCTTTCGGCGGGAGCAACTTATCAATTTTAATAAAGACAGAATGGGGCAAAACCAGTATTGAGAAGATCACTTTTTCAAGTCAGACGTTATTACAGAGGTTTTAATCATGTTCTCCATCCGAAAATTTACCCTTCTTTCCCTTCTGTTTGCTGCGTTTTATGCGCATCCTGCAACGGCCGCCGACGCCAAGGCAGCCGCGGCCCCTTCAACGGCTCAAAAAACAGAGCTGTGGTCCAAGCGTTGCCAGGACATTAAAAACAAAGATGAAAAGACCAGCACCAAATATTGCGAAGTCTTCCAGCGTTTGTCCTCACAGTCTAAAGACGGAAAAACCTTCCAGCGCGTGGCTGAATTTGCGGTCGGCTATCCGCCTGGAAAAAAGGAGGCGAGCGCAGTCATCGTTCTTCCGCTTGGCATCCTGGTTCAGGAAACCATGTCGATTTTTGTCGATGACAAAAATGAAAATCATTTTCATGTGCAATATTGCCTGCCGGATGGTTGCTACGCGACGCTGAATCTTTCTGACAAGCTTCTGGAAACTATCGGCAAGGGCAAGGCCTTGAAAATTGCAGGCAAAGCAATGACGGGCCAGCCCCTGCATATTATTATGGATCTGACGGGCTTTGATAAAGCGATGGCTGCAATCAGGTAGATTGGTTTATTAGAGATTTCTAACCTGTGTCATTTTTGTGACGTCTGCCAATAATCTTTCTTTTTCAGCGTCTTGCCCGCTTGGCGATGGGATTGAAAAAAATTATAACTGCAATCGGGTGGGTTTTCTTTTGATTCGAGCCTTCGTTTCAATACTCCCACGCACCCAGAATTTGTGCGTCGGCTCCGGCAGAGGCATCAATAGTAATTATCTCACACTCTAAGATTCCCCAGGAGGAATATTCTATGAAGATCAATGCCAAGAAACTGCTGCTGACTGGTACGGCTCTCGTTGCTGTCAGTGCATTCACAACACAGGCGCATGCAGCTCCATTCGTCAACACACCGACACAGATTACCTCAGGTGCGACCGGCACATGGGCATTGTCAACAGCTGGCGTTCAGGGGAACGCAACCCATGCTGATATCGCTCACGCCGGTGCCGGCGATAGCGTTGATCTCGCTGGTGGCGCAACATTGACCGTTACAAACGCCGGTGTCGCCGCGGACGGTAGCGCCGATGTCAACACGTTCGTTCTTGGTACAGTAACAAACACGGCAGGAACGGGTGTCCTGACTGTTGTTGATGTCAACGCAACACCAAACCTGAATGTCACAATCGGTTCTGCAAGCGTTGCAACCGCCAACTTCACGACGGTTACAGGCACCGCTGCAAACCAGGTAACGGCAAACGTAACCGGCGCGCTGGGCGTGACGGGCGTACTGACTGTTGCGAACAACAATGCGACGGCAGGCGGCGCAGCAAGCACGCTGACAGTGGGTAGTGCGAATATCGGCGGTGCGACCAACATTACAGTTGCAAGCAACACGACAGCATCACAGACCATGACAGTTAACGGCACATCAAACTTCAACGGTCTGGTGACCCTGACCAGTAACGCCGGTAGCGTAACCAACTCCGCGCTGCTGAACCTGAACGGCGCATCCAACACACTGACAGCCGGTGCAGTTCTCGACGATAACACCGGTCTTTCCAAACTGACCTTTGGCGGCTCAGTCGCTCAGACCGTAAACGGCGGTGATATCCGCGGTGCATCGATCAACGAAGGTACCGTTGTCATCAATAACGCAGCAGGCGTAACGTTCAACAATACTCTCGGTGCCGGTAACGCGCTGAAAGGTGTTTCAATTGAGAAAGGTTCGGGCAACTCGTCCGCGACCTTTAAGGCTGCTGTAACCGCTCCGGTTACACTCGGCGGCGATGCCCATGCCGGCGACGTGAACACTGCAACGTTTGATGCTTCAACCGCAAACTTCACTGTGACCGGTGCAATCTCTGGTACGGCGACGGAAACCGATAACGTTGTTGTCGCTGGCGGCGCAGGCAAAACTGTAACTTTCGCAACCGATATGGGTGCGAACATTGATAGCCTGGCTGTCAATGCATCGACTGGCCTGTCTGCAGCTGGTAACGTTGCCGCAACGGCAATCACCCTGGGCACAGGTTCAAACCTGACCATGACGGGTGCAGGAACAACCATCACCGGTGCTGTTACCGGCGCCGGTACTCTCGCTGTTTCTGGTACTGGTTCAGCCACATTGATTGGCAGCGCCACTGGCCTGACCGCTGTGACTGTTGCTAACGCAGGTTCTCTGACGGTCAATGCAACGGCGGCTAACCGGACGCTGACGGCAACGACGACAACGCTGACGGGCTCGGGCGCTCTGAACTTCACACCGGCCGCAAATACTATTACTGTTTCCAATGCAATTAGTGCAGCGGCAGACGGCAACGGCGCAATCGCGATTGCTGATGGTGCCGGTACGGTAAGCTTGAATGGTGCTGTCGGCGCCAGTGGGCTGAAGGTCGGTACTCTGGCCGTTGGAACAGGTGGGGGCGCAAACATTGTAAACGCGGCCAGTGATCTGTATGTAAATACCATCACTCTTGGCGCTGGCGATACATTGAACCTGACCGGTTCCGGTAAAACAGTTTCCGGCACCATCGATGGCAACGGCGGCGTAGGTCGCGGTTCAATCGTTGTCGGTAATGGTGTGGCAGCTTCCAGCTACACGTTCGGCAGTGCCATCGGCACGACTTCGAACACAGTTGCTGGTTTCCAGGTTTCGACCGGTTCGACTGCTAACATTGGCAACAACATCTCGGCAACCAATCTCGTTCTGAGCGGTACTGAAAATGTAACTGGCGGCACCAGCGTTGTGTTGAACTCAACCGCTGCGACCACAGTAAATGGTGCATTCAGTACAGCGCTGACCGGTGCAAACAGAACGCTTACTCTGGGTGGCGGCGGTGCGATTTCGATCGGTACCACCAGCAACACAACCATCAATGCGGCTAACCAGATTGTTCTGAATGGTGCGTCAACGATTGGCGCCGGTGGACGGGTCAATACGCTGAACCTCATTAAAACAGCAGACTTTAACCCCGCCACAACGGCTGTTATTTCGAGTGGCAGTGCAGTGACCGTTGCCGGTAAACTGAATGTCGGACTCGGCGCATCTTCGATGGGCTTGGTAAATGGAGATAACATTACGGTTATCAGCTCAGTAGGCGGTTCCGACTTCGGAACATTGCTTACAAACGGCACGGTGGTATTGCAGAACTCGGGCCTCGTAAACCTGGTCAACAACGCATCCAGCAACACCGGACTGCGCGTTACCGCGAACTTCGCCAACCCGGTGACGGTGTTGTCGAACTCGGCCAACGCAAGCGTAGCAACCAGCCTGATGGCCAACACAACAGCAACGGGTAATCTGTTGACGGCGCGCGGCAATCTGTTGTCTGCTCCGAATGCTGCTGCTGCCAACCAGGTTGCAGAATCCCTGTCTCCTCCGGCGGATAGTGCGGCTGCTATTGCTGCGCTCGACGTTACGGACAGCGTCTTCAGCATGACCACAATGCGTCTCGCTTCGCTGCGTGACGGTAATGGCGACACAGGTATGGCTGCCGGTAATCTTGCACATGGTGCAAAGGGCTGGGGTCAGGTCTTCGGTCGTACGGCAACCCAGGACCGCCGCGAAGGAACGGCTGGTTATGATGCCGATACAGGCGGTGTCGCGTTCGGTATGGATGGTGAAACCGGCAACGGGTCCCATCTCGGTATGGCTGTTTCCTATGCCAACACCGACATCGACTCGGAAAACGCCAACCGCACCAAAACCAAAGTTGACAGCTACCAGGTTGCGGTTTACGGCGACACACCGATTGACGAGCATATGTTCCTGAACGGTATGGCTGCCTATGTATTCAACGACAACGAAACCACACGTCATAATGTTGGTGGTATCGGTGGACTGAGTGCGAACGGTCAGTTCGACGCCAACCAGTTTGTTGTTCAGGCTGAACTGGGCCGCGACTTCAAACAACAAGGCGGTCTGACCCTGACACCAACCGTCATGGCGAATTACTCCTACTACGATGCGCAGAGCTACACCGAAACCGGTGCCGGCACGGCCAACCTCAACGTCAACAGCGACTCCCTCAATGCCCTGAACCTGGGTGTTGGTGTTGATGCTGTCTGGGATATCCAAAATCATGATGGCTCGAAACTGCAGCCATCTTTGACAGCCGGATACCGCTATGACGTTATCGGCGACTCGCTGGACAGCAACGCAAGCTTCACCGGTGGTGGCGCAGCGTTCAAAACCCAGGGCGTCGATCCTGCACGTAGCACATACACTGCAGGTGCCGGTCTGAAATACTACGCAACCAACAACTGGGAACTCAGCGCCCGTTATAACTTCGACGCGAAAGAAGATTATACCGCCCACGCTGGTCTGCTGCGTGCTTCTTATAAATTCAAATAAGCCGCGACCAGATAACAAACAGGAAAACCCCGCCGAAAGGTGGGGTTTTCTTTTAATCTCTGCCGGGCAATATATTTTTAAGAGTTAAAATTTTAAGCCCGGCAGTAATGCCGGGCTTTTTACCAATACTGTAACGCCCTTATTTTGCGCAGCTCACTGAATGCCTGAGCAATTCAGGCCAGCGTTCAACCCACCCGTCGCCATGGGAGGCCCCGGGTACCATCTCGCTGCGGATGCAGGGTGGATAAACGGCATGACTGACGGCAGCGTCATGGAAGCTCTGAAAAATATCGGGTGTTACGATTTCATCGTCTGCGCCGATGAAATGCAGCTGCGGGATGTTGAGCGTTTTATCGGCCACATCGCGCGGGTTGACTGATCCGGTCATAGGGGATACGCGGTGATTGGCATTGAACCTCACATGATCCAGATTCCCGGCCACCGTGCGCAGGGACAGGACATCGCTTCTCCCCGCACTCAGCAATGCTGCTATCCCGCCACCCCCCGAATACCCGATCAGGTTAAATCCGCTGACCTTCGTCTGTGCCTTGATCTGGTCGAGGGCATCGCTCATCGCGTTCACGACGCGGTCTGAAAACCGGGCATTGGTCCAGTCATCGTTGTCGCAGGCCTGCTGGCTGTCGCTCATCTTGGTATACTGGCACGGCCTTGCCAGATAAATGACATTCGCCGCCGGATCAATCGCGGCAAGGCGGAGGGCCAGCGGATCTGTCGGCGTCGGGTCAGGTGATTTGGTTGTCCGCCCCGTCCAGGCCAGACCATCACCCTCAATATAAACATCGGCAGGCTGCCCCGGTGCCGTCACACGGTCGTAGGAGGTCAGCAGATAGGGCTGCGCCACAACCTGCTTGGCGGTCAGATGCCCGCCAAGGGCAATATCCTGCGCCAGGCCGTTGCGCGCCTCAGGGCTGGCGGAGCATCCTGAAAGGAATGTTCCGGCCAACATAAGGGCGATAAAAAAAGCGTGGTGAAAATCTCTTTGGGTCATGGTTTCTCCTGCGACACCTCCCAGTTTAAGGAACCTGCATCTGGCCGCCATGCTTTTTTGTAGATTTTTCAGGCCGGTTGGGGGTAAGCTGCAGCACTTTCCAAAAAAGAGGACACTTAAATGACCGTAAAAAATATCGTTCTGGTTTCTTTCGCCTGCGTTACTCTGGCGGGCTGCTCGTCCACCTCAACCACCTCTGACCGCGCCATTATGGGCGGTGCCCTGGGTTTAGGGATTGGTGCCGCTTTTGGAAATGTCGGCGGAGCCCTGGCAGGGGCGGCCATCGGCGCTGGCGTAGGCGCGGCAACCTCGTCTCATTAAATTAAGTATTCCGGAAAATAAAATCGGCGCAAGGGCTTAGTTTTATGCCTTGTGAGGGGTTAATTTCGCCTGTATAAAAGCAAATTGTAGAAACTCTACGACCTTATACAATGACTTTCTCAAGGAGACGTTCTAAATGGCTACCGGTACAGTAAAATGGTTCAACGCCACCAAAGGCTACGGCTTTATCCAGCCTGATGATGGCGGAAGCGATGTTTTCGTTCATATCACTGCTGTGAACGAAGCCGGTCTTAACGGCCTCAACGAAGGTCAAAAGGTCAGCTACGAGCTGGTCTCTGCAAAAGGCAAAACCTCAGCAGGCAACCTGAAAACGGTTTAATCCGCTTTCAATCAGAATTTAGGAACGCCCGGCTTTGTCCGGGCGTTTTTTTATTCGCTAAACCTTATAGTAATCCCGGAACCACGCGACGAAGGATTTCACACCTTCTTCGATCCCGGTTTTCGGCACAAAGCCGAAATCATTCGCCGCCCGTGAAATATCGGCATAGGTTTCCGGCACATCGCCCGGCTGCATCGGCAGAAGATTTTTTACCGCCGTCCGGCCCATCTCTTTTTCAATCAGCGAAATCACATACAGCAGATCACTTGGTTTGTTATTGCCGAGATTATAAACGCGGGCCGGTGCGCTGCTGGTGCCGGGGTCGGCGGACTGTGCATCCCAATCGGGATTGTCCTGCGGCGGGTTGGCGCTCGCCCCCAAAATACCGGCGACAATATCGTCGATATAGGTGAAGTCGCGTTTCATGTCGCCGTTGTTGTAAACATCGATCGGCCTGCCTTCGCTGATCGCTTTGGCGAATTTATACAGCGCCATATCCGGGCGATACCATGGCCCGTACACGGTGAAGAACCGCAATCCCGTTACGGGCAGATCATAAAGATTGCTGTAGCTGTGGGCCATCAGCTCATTCGATTTTTTCGTCGCGGCGTACAGGCTCAGCGGATGGGCGATGGAATCGCTTTCCGAAAACGGCATCTTCGTATTGCCGCCGTAAACCGAACTGGAGGACGCGTAGACAAGATGTTTCAGTTTCGCCTTGCGCGATTCCTCCAGGATATTGCCAAACCCCGTCAGGTTGCTTTCAATATACGCCTGCGGATTGACCATCGAATAACGCACACCCGCCTGGCCGGCAAGATGAATGACGACCGTCGGCTGCGCATCGGCAAAGAGAACAGCGACATCATCCGCATTCTCAAGCGCGCCTTTTCTGAAATTATGATGCTTGTTGCCGCCAAGCGCCTTCAGGCGGTCTTCCTTCAGCGAAACATCATAATAATCATTGACCGCATCGAATCCCCACACGGTATGCCCTTGCTCCAGCAAAGCGCGCGTAAGGTGATAGCCGATAAACCCGGCGGAGCCGGTCACGACAATGCGTTCCCTGTGAAGATCAAGGGCGTTCATCTGCATTGCAGGTCCATGCCGGTCAGATCGGCCATGAACTTGGTAAAATGCGGATCTTCGCCATGCATCAGGCGGGGTAGGGCTTCACGGTAATTCGGGCGCTTCGACCATAAATCGATGTAATCGAGCCAGGAGTTCCACATCCGCCGGTAGGCCGGATCCGTCTCGGACTCCAGCAGAATGAAGGCCCGCTCGAAAAGGCTGGTCAGCATTTCATACAAAATCTGCTGGCGTCGCGCCGCTTCGGGATCGAAAAGCGGCTTGTCATGTTCGTCAAGCTCGGGGTATTCGAACAGCTTTTCCTGAATCTCGGCATAGTGATCCATCAGCTTGTCGTAAATTTCTTCCTGTTCGTTCTGGCGCTCTTTCTTTTCCTGAACAATGAAGGTCCACAGGGCAAAAGGAATACCGACGACAGTGGCGACATAGCTGAGCAGTTCCATCCATTCCAGAAATGTTGTCGGCATGCATATACTCCGTAAAAAGACTTTAATTTCCCGATAAATAGAGCATTTTCAAAGCCTTAAGGCAACCCCTCGTGCCTGATCTCATGTGGCGGGCGTAGGGAAGTAAAACGGAAGCCCATGACTGCTGCTGATAAATAGCCCGGCGATAAAATATTGTCTGCTCGCGAAAGGGGCTGCCATGCCAATCGCGATTAGCATGCTGCAAGTCTGCTGGGAGGGGCCATTATACTAAAAGCTTGTCTCAATCGGCTCAGACGACTATTTTGACGGCATGACCATGACCCTTCGCACGCTTATTTCCTGGACCGCCTGGCCGGTCCTTATGATTCTTTGCCTGACCACGACGGCCATCGGCTTTCACCATGGCATTCCGGTCATAGCGTTCAACCTGACCTATGCCGCGCTGGCCGTCACACTTTTGATTCTCGAACGGAAAATGCCGCACGAGATTGAATGGACCAAGCCGGACGGCCAGATCTGGTCCGACATCTTCCATACCCTGGTCAGCAAAGGTACCGTCCAGACATTGGTGGTGTTCAGCGCCGTGCTCGGCCTTGCCGCCTACATCACGCCGATGAGCGAACCCGGCTACGGCATCTGGCCACGCCACTGGCCGCTCTGGACACAGGTAATACTCGGCGTTGTCGCTTCAGAATTCGGTCTCTACTGGGCGCATCATACCGCGCATAAATGGAAACCGCTCTGGCGCTTCCACGCCATTCATCACAGTGTGAAGAAGCTCTGGATCGTCAACACCGGGCGCTTCCATTTTATTGATTCCCTCAAAAGCATTTTGCTTGGAACAGGCATCCTGCTGGCGCTCGGCGCACCGATGGAAGTGATTACCTGGCTTGCCGCGATTACCGCCTATATCGGCATTCTCACCCATTGCAATGTCGACATGAAATTCGGCTGGATATCTTATGTGTTCAATACGCCGGAACTTCACCGCTGGCACCACAGCAAGGATCTGCGCGAAGGGGACAAGAATTTCGGCGAGAATATCATGCTCTGGGACTGGGTATTTGGTACGTGGTTCCACGAAGGCTGGCGCCGCCCGCCAGTCGATATCGGCATCAAGGACGAAATGCCCCCGCGCTTCCGGGACCAGCTGGCCTACCCGTTCCGCCGCCCGTATCCGTCTTTCCGCCAATGGGGCCCGGACAAGCCCGAGGCCGCGGAATAGCAGAATTCATATATTCAATGTTTCTCATAAAAGGACATATTGAAGAAAAAATTCGCCTTTAGGATGCATTTCGTGCATATCTTTGTATGTTCACAACATGCAAAGGAATGCCTGAGGAAATGCCAGAGGGAATTCGTCAACCCACGGCCCTTATCACCGGTATCACTGGCCAGGATGGCTCCCTCCTGGCGCGCTTTCTGCTGGGCAGGGGTTACGCCGTTCATGGTCTCCGCTGCTATTCCGCCACGGATGATCTTGAACGCCTGCCAGACGATATCCTGAGCCATGAGAGTTTCCATTTCATCACCGGCGATCTTACAGACGGCGGAAATTTAATCCGTGTTCTTGGCAACATACGCCCGGATGAAATCTATAACCTCGGCGCCCAAAGCCATGTCGGTGCCAGTTTCGAAATACCCGAGGCCACGGCGAATATAAACGGTCTGGGGACGCTGCGCCTGCTGGAGGCAGTACGGGCATTGAACCTTCCCGCACGCTTTTACCAGGCGTCAAGTTCCGAAATGTTCGGCAACGCACCCGCACCCCAGACGGAGGAAACACCTTTCGCCCCGTGCAGCCCCTATGCCGCAGCGAAGCTTTATGCCTACTGGATGGTGCGCACCTATCGCCAGTCTTACGGTATTCATGCCAGTAACGGAATTTTGTTCAATCACGAAAGCCCCGTCCGCGGTGTGGATTTCGTAACGCGAAAAATCGCCCGCGCAGTCGCCAGGGGCGAGCCTCTTGTTCTTGGTAATTTGGATGCGCGACGCGATTGGGGCCACGCCCGGGATTACGTCGAAGGGATGTGGCTCATGCTGCAACAGAAAAACCCCGGTGATTACGTTCTCGCCACAGGCCAGGCGCACTCCGTCCGCGATTTCGTTGAGGCCGCCTATCGCCACACCGGCACCTCAATCTTCTGGACCGGAACGGGCACGGCGGAGAAGGGGATGTGCGTTAAAACGAAACGCATTCTCGTCACCGTCGATAAAAAACTCTTTCGTCCGGCGGAGGTCAACCATCTGCGCGGCGACGCCGGAAAGGCAAAGCGCATTCTCGGCTGGATGCCGCGCACAACGTTCCCCCAACTCGTCGCCGAAATGGTGGATGCGGAACGGAACGGAGGTATGCATGTACTGCTGCGGAATAAACGAATCTGGGTCGCGGGTGAAACCGGCATGGTGGGGCGGGCGGTCCTGCGCCAGCTTGAAGATAATGGTTGCACCGTACTTTCCGCCCCGCATGACACCCTCGATCTGCGCAATCAGGATGCGGCGGCGACATGGATCGCCGCCGCGAAGCCGGATGTCATTATATTGGCCGCAGCCACTGTGGGCGGCATCGAGGCCAACCGCACCCGGCCTGGCGAATTTCTCTACGATAACATGATGATTGCGGCCAATGTCATCCACGCGGCGGCACAGGCCAAAGTTGAAAAGCTTCTCTATCTCGGTTCTTCCTGCATCTATCCGCGCGACGCGGCCCAGCCCATGCGCGAAGATGCTCTGCTGACCGGGGGCCTTGAGCCGAGTAACGAGGCTTACGCCATTGCCAAGATTGCCGGGCTGAAACTCTGCCAGTACTACCGTCAGCAATATGGCTGCGATTTCATGGCGGCAATGCCGTGTAATCTTTACGGTCCGGGGGACAAGTTTGACCCTATGCAATCCCATGTCATTCCCGCGATGATCCTGAAAATTTCTGCCGCAACCGAATGGAAAATGCCGGATGTGACGCTGTGGGGAACGGGCGCGCCGCGCCGCGAATTCCTGCATGTCGATGATCTGGCCCGCGCCCTGGTCATGATCCTGCAATACTATAAGGGAGCCGCGCCGCTCAATATCGGCTCCGGCGAGGAAATCACGATCGCCGGGCTTGCCTCCATCATCGGCGGGCATTTCAATTACGGGGGCAGGATCGTCTTTGATGCTGCTTATCCTGACGGCACGCCGCGCAAGGTCCTGGATAGCACAGGCATTCGCGCTTTGGGCTGGAAGCCGCGTATCGCCCTGAAAGACGGGCTGCGGGCAACGATCGGAGATTATAATATCAGAACGGCGGCACCGGATGCAGCTTGATACAATCGTACCGGTGGTTTTGTGCGGCGGTGCCGGGTGGCGTCTCCGCCCGCTTTCACGCCCCGATTGCCCAAAACCGTTTTTGAAAATAGGGTCCCGTTATTCGATGCTGCAGGAAACGCTGTTACGCGTGCGTGATTGCGCGCCGCCGGTCCTGGTGCTGAACAGCTTGCTCCGCCGCAGGGCGGAAAATGACCTGGCAGGCATCGGCGTATCGCCGCGTAGCCTGATCCTGGAACCCTGGGGACGGAACACGGCACCGGCACTGGCCGCGGCGGCGGCATCTCTGGACAACGACCTGATGCTGGTCTTGCCCAGTGATCACTGGATTAAAAACCCCGATGCCTTGATGGACGCCGTGAAAATGGCGATGCCGATGGCGCGTGATGGCTGGATCGTTTCCTTCGGCATCCGCCCCCGCCGTGCCAATACCGGTTTTGGCTACATCCGCCGCGGCCCGGTGATCTGTGATGGCATCCACCGTATCGATCGTTTCGTTGAAAAACCGCCGCGCAACATGGCCCGCATCATGGTACGAAGCGGCACGTTTGATTGGAATAGCGGTATCTTCCTCCTTTCCGCCGCAACCGCGCGGCGCGAACTGGCCAGATTCGAGCCTGAGATGATGAAGGCGGTGCAGGAGGCGGTAGAGCAGGGAGTCAGGGATGGTACCGGGTTGACCCTCGGCGCGCGTTTTGAAACCTGCATGTCCCTTTCCATTGATAAGGCATTAATGGAGTGTTCTGACAGAGCCTTGGTGGTTCCCGTCGACCTTGAGTGGAGCGATCTGGGCACCTGGCCCGCCGTCATGCAAAAAGTCTTTGCCTAGCCTGCCCATCCCCCTTGCGGGTGCGGTGCACATTCGCTTAATCTCGCCTTATGAAACGCGTTTCTCTTATCCCCTATGTCTGCGGTGCGGGGGCATCGACACCGGGGGCCGAGCAAGGCTCCCTTTATTGCCGCGCCCATGGCCTTTCCGAAAAACTTGCCACGCTGGGGATTGATACCGTCTGGGCTGTGGATCCTGACTCACACTGGAATGGTCCTTATGGCAGGCTCGCCCATGAAAATATCCCGGAACGCGGCAGCGCCGAACGGCAGGAAATTGTTGGCTGGCATCTTCAGACCCTTGCCGAAAATGTCATGGCCGAACTTAATCGCGGCCACCGTGCCGTCACCCTTGGCGGCGACCACAGCATGGCCGCAGGATCGATTGCAGGAGCCAAGGCCGCCCTTGGGCCAGATGCCCGGCTGGGCCTGATCTGGGTGGACGCCCATCCGGACCTGCATACCTATCACACCTCTGCCTCCAAGGCCCTGCACGGTATGCCTCTCGGCACCCTGACCGGGCTGGATCAGACGCTGGCCATAGGGGAGCAATTCGGCGTTACGCTGAAGCCTGAGGATATTGTTTACATCGGCCTGCGCGATATCGACGATGCCGAAAGGGAAAATGCACGTTCCCTTGGTCTTAATCTTCACACGCTTGAGGAAATACGGGAGCGGGGCGTCGCTTCGGTGGTGCAGGACGCAGCCATAGAACTCTCAGCCTGCTGCACGCACATTATTTTGTCCATTGATGTTGATGGTTTTGACCCCGATCTTGCGCCGGCGACCGGTACACGGGTGTCTAATGGCCTGATGTATGAAGAAATCCTGCCCGTTCTGGCCGGTATTGTGCGCACCCATTCCGTGCCGCTGATCGAAATTGTGGAATTCAACCCGACCCTGCCTGGGGCTGAAAAGACCTTCGATCTGATAGTAAGGATGCTGGGCGAGTTACTGCCCCGCTAATCCGCCTACGAATTATCGTTCGACGGGCCCGGTTGCGCCGGTGGGGCAGGAACATGCGTGGTGCGCACGCCAATCGGTGCGGATACCGGAATACGCAGCGTGCGGTCAGGCTCGTTTTCGCTCAGTTTTTTCAGCGCGCCATTGCTGAGCGTATAGACGATCAGCTCAGTATCCGGTTGTCCTTTCAGCATGCTGTCACGCTGCAGCCCGAGACGGTCCTGCAGCAGGGTTTTCATCGCGGACGCGCTCCCCAGAATGTGCCAGCGGAAATATTCCAGTTGTTTCAGCGTGGAAAATTTCTTCGATGCATCAATGATGGAGGCGACAATCCCCTCCTCATTGATCATAAGCCCGTCCTTGTTGGCGTTGGCCATGAAAACCGGCTGCTCAAGGTGCAGACCTTCTTTCAGCTGGAAAGTCGAAAGATGGATCCAGCCCGGCGTAATCGCGACCGGAACGGTCGGTTTTCCTTTTTCGAAGGTTACAAACCCTTTGAAGTCCAGGTCGCCAGTGTGACGGATGATATTCGGGCTCAGCCCCAGTTTTTCAGGCAGGTTAACGTCGTTGCCGCGTAACGGGCGGGTCACATACTCTTTTCCTGCCCACTGGCTGAGGAGATTGTCTTTCTCGCCCAGCAGACCGTTGGCCGAGATAGTAACAACATCAGGACGTTTTGCGCCCAGTTTGTTTTGCACGAAATTATGGACTGGCGTATTGCGGCTGTCCGTGGCCCATTGAATATATTCAAAATTATCGGCCAGCGTGCGCTTGGCCAATTCATGGAACAGAATTTTCGCCGCACCATGACCACGGTACGATTCCGCAATGTAAAAGTCTTCGCAATACGCGACGCGTGAACCTTTGCTGTCGATCATCGGGTAATAGACCAGATAAGCAAGCGGTCCGGCCGTATCGCCATGCAGAACAAAACCACGCAACGTATTCGCCCTGCTTTTCAGCAGGTCTTTCAGGCGCGCCTGATCGTCAACGGATTTGGCCATGTGAAGATCGGCTTGGCAATGGATGAGATGCTGCAGATTGCCGAGTTTCACGGGGCAGTTATTATTTTCATCGAGAATATCGTGAATGCTGAAAGTATCGATTTTAATCTCGCGGTGCGTGACCGGGTCCGGCAGATTGAACTGCGGAGTGATAGTGCCGGGTGCTGTTTTCGCTGCTTCGCTCATTCTAGCCATTACTCTTGGTATATTTGCTTGGAATAACGGATTGATTGATCAGGTTGGCTGATGGAATGATCGCGTTTTCCCACAAGGACAGGAATTGCAGCCGGTAGGCTTCGGCCACCATCGGAAAATTGTTGATGATAATGGTCGGTTCCGGCTCGAACAAAACAACGGCCAGCTTGTCGCCGTAAACCACAAACGGAACAGCCATAAAATCTTTGGCCGGGATCCAGCGATACTCGGCGTAGTTCTTGGCCGGAAAATAATCGTCGCCGTCCTTTTGCAAAATCTTGAAACGCTTGCCAGCCATCTCTTCCATGCGCTGGACGTGCGGATAAGCCTGGTTGCCGAGCAGATCGGCGTATTTGCGGTCATCGACATAGGCCTGCAGAACTTCACGGCCATCGTTTTGAATCGCCTGATAGATTTCATAGGTGAATTTTTGAAAGCCATCGGTGCCGCGCAGAATATCGATCTCTGCGGATTTTTTGCGTACGCCGTCGCCCAGAAGAAATTCAATGCCTGATTTTTCAAAAGCCTGACGGATAGCCTTCAGCGTGTTTTCACGCGGAGAACTCTGGCCATTTTCAATGCTGCCGATGGATGTCGCCGAAATTCCCGTGCGTTGGGCCAGATCGGACTGGCTCCAGTTCAGAATTCCCCGCGCGCCCCGCATTTGTGCCGTTGTAATTGTCATGGCGGTCTTGCTATTTTTCCAAGTTCTGGTTGGCTCTTTGTAAAGTATTGTTTAGCCTATGCCCGGCTCTCCCTGCAATATAAAAAATGAAGTTAGCGCAAGTTTTTTTTCATAAATATCTTGACATAAGATTCAAATTATGAAAAAAATAGGTCTAAGTTAATAAATATGCAAGTTTCTGGTTGCGGGCTATATCTGGACAATCTGGCCCCTCCCCACTGGCCTTGAACCTGCAAATGAAGGCAATTGAAAACTACCCCACACGATAAATAAGGGCCTTTCCGCCACACACGGAAAGGCCCATTTGTTTGCCCGAAGCCTAGCCTTTGCTTTTCAGGCCCTCGCGGCGGAGCAGGGCATCGGGGTCGGCATCGCGTCCCCGGAAGCGGGCATAAAGAACACGCGGATGTTCGCTGCCGCCTTTGGAAAGAACATGGGCTTTATAGGCTTCGGCTGTCGCGCGGTCATATAACCCGTTGGTTTCGAAGGCTTCAAACGCGTCGGCATCCAGAACCTCCGCCCATTTATAGCTGTAATACCCGGCCGAATATCCGCCGGCGAAAAGATGGCTGAACGCCGCCGATGTCGGTCCGGCCTGGCGCTTGAACAACGTTGTATCGGCAGTGACACGGTCTTCGAACGAGGCGACATCACCGATTGTCGTTGGGTCCGCCGTATGCCATGCCATATCGAGATAGCCGAGATTGGTCTGGCGCAACCCGCCCCAGCCGCCCATGAAGTTTTTCGAATCGTTCAGTTTCTGAATAAGCTCCGGCGGAATTTTTTCGCCCGTCTGGTAATGCGCGGCGAACATATCGAGCGTTTCTTTCTGGTACGCCCAGTTCTCCTGCAACTGCGACGGCAGTTCGACGAAATCCCACAGCACGTTGGTCCCGGCCAGCGAGACATAGCTGACATCCGATAACATGCCGTGCATCGCATGGCCCATTTCGTGGAACAAGGTGGTAACTTCATCAAAGGACAGCAAGGACGGCTGATCCTTGGTAGGTTTGGTGAAATTGCAGACAATCGCAATGATGGGGCGGCGGATTTCACCGGCATACAGCCCCTGGTCCCGGAAACTTGTCATCCATGCGCCGTCTTTTTTGCCTTCGCGTGGATAGAAATCGGCATAGAACGTGCCGAGGAAACGGTTGCTAGTATCATCGAACACATCAAAGGCCTGAACATCGGCATGCCAGGTCGGATATTTTTTATTTTCTTCAAATCTGACATTAAACAGTTTGGTGAAGTGCTCAAATACGCCCTTCAGAACATTTTCCATCGGGAAATAGGGGCGTAATTCTTCTGAAGAAAAATTATAAATATTCTCCTTCAGTTTCTCGCTGAAATAGGCGATATCCCAGGGCTGGATATCCTGACCCGCGAAGTTCTTAAGGGTCTGCAGGTCTTTTTCGGCTGCCGGGCGGTAGGTTTCCTTCATCCGGTTCAGGAACGCCATCACCTCTGCCGGTTTTTCCGCCATGCGTTTTTCCATGACGTAATCGGCATGGGTCTCATAACCGAGGAGTTTTGCCCGTTCGTTTTTCAGGCGGATGATCTCCATGATCAGGGCGCTGTTATCAAAATCATCGCCCCAGGCCCGGGTCGCGAATGCGCGCCAGATTCTTTCACGCATCGCCCTGTCATCCGCAAACTGCACAACCGGGATATAGCTCGGCACATCCAGGGTAAACAGCCATTTTGACGGCTGCCCCTTATCTTCCGCCATCTGCCGGGCAATCGCGCGCGCCGTATCCGGAATGCCGCTCAGATCCTTTTCGTCCTCAATCCACAATTCGAATTTCTCGGAAGATTTCTTTACGTTGTTGGAAAATTTCGGGCCGAGCGTGGAGAGCGCTTCGCTGATCTCGCGCAGGCGCTGCTTCTTATCCTCGGGCAGGAGCGCGCCGGAACGGACAAAACCCGAATAGGATTCTTCAAGCAGTTTATATTGTTCGGTGGTCAGTGTTTCATTGTTGCGGTCATCCCATACCGCCTTGACGCGCGCAAAGAGTACCGGGTCCAGACCGACATCGCTCGAGAAATTGGCGGAGAGCGGGCCGATTTCCTCGGACAATTCCTGCAGCTTGTCATTCCCGGCAGCGGAGAGAAGATTATAAAACACCCCGCCAACCAGCCCAAGCGTTTCGGATGCCGTCTCAAGCGCCAGAATAGTGTTTTCAAAATTTGGCTTCGCAGGATTGGCCTTGATCGCTTCGATATTCGCGCGCGCTTCCTCAATCGCGGCCCGTGTCGCGGGCAGGAAATCGTCGGCCGCAATCCGGTCAAACGGCGGCGCCATGTTGGGGAGGGAGGAGATTTCGAGCAGGGGATTTGTCTGATGCTGTTTCATCATTCTGATATATGACGAAACTCCCTAAAAGTCTAGGGCGCGGGCTTTCTTTGCCGCTTCGAAACCGGTGGATGAGCCGCTTCGGGATTATTATCCTGTTCGGGTGCGTGACTGCTCTGCGGGGCTGCTGCCTGCGCGAAGGTATCGCGCAGTTTATAGCGCTCAAGTAAAGCATCTGTCGTCAGCGGCCTGCCGCGGAATTCCTGATAATTCGTCTTCGCGTCACGCGTTCCGGCATGGGCATAAAAATTAAGGAGTTTTTTCGCAGCGTCCTTGTTAAACAGGTCGTCTTTCGGGAACATGCTGAAACTATCGGCGTCCAGAGCCTCCGACCAGATATAAGAGTAATAGCCCGCATCATACCCATACGTGGCGATATGCTGGAAAACCGGGGTAATAATTCCCTGGCGCGACCTTCCCGGAAAAAGATCGTTGAGAATTTTGAGTTCAAAGTTCGAAATGCTCATCTTTTTCAGACTGCGTGAATGCAACGCCAGATCAAGATAGGTAATCTCAAGCGCAAACTTCATCGTACCGCCGCCCATAAAGCCACGGCTGTCTCTGATTTTTTCCTTCATCAGATCGGGAATAGGCTTGCCGGTTTTAAAATGGCGGGCATATCTGTCAAGGATACTTGGCTCAAGCGCCCAGTTCTCATAGATCTGCGAGAACAATTCAATCTGGTCGAGCGGAATATTGTTAAAAGCTGAAAGCGCCTGATACGGCGTACGCGTGAAAATTGCCTGCACCGCATGGCCCATTTCATGAAAGAACGTCGTCGTATTGTCGAGCGAGGCGAGAGACGGTTCGTTGCCCGTTGATTTGCCGAAATTGCAGACCAGATTGACCTGCGGCAGGGCCGTCGTGCCCTCAAATCCGCCATGTGCCAGAATTGTGCCACACCAGGCATGACCGTTCTTTTCAGGACGGGCATAAAGATCGAGGTTGAGCATGGCAATCTTCTCGCCGCGCTCCCTGTTGATGACGTCATAACACTGAACGTCCTCATGCCACTTTTCCCTGGTGTCGTTGCGGACAAATTCAATATTGAAAAGTTCGCGCGTCAGGCCGAAGGCGCCTGCCACAACATTCTCGACCTGGAGATAGGGACGTAATTTCTTCTCCCCAAGGCCCAGAACTTGTTCGCGCAGGCGCTCTTCGTAATAAATTCTGTCGTGGCGTTCCACTTTTTCTACGCCATCGGCGCGGGCTATCTCCTTCAGCATCGCGTTTTCGCGGCGCAACGCGGGCTTCGTATGGTTTTTCAGTTCATTCAGGAAGGTGATGATTTCGCCTTTATTCTCAGCCATACGTCCTTGGATCTTGTACTCCGCATGGGACTGAAAGCCGAGCAGGCGCGCACGCTCATATCGGAGGGCCAGCATCTTTTTAATCACGCGCAACATCTGGTCCGTATCAAAAGTCGGCTCATAAAGTCTTTTGCGCAAAGACCGTGTTCCATGAATGGCCATTTGCCACCATGTATCATCATCCCCTTTAAACAACCACTGGCCTTTTAGCCCCTGTTTTCTGGCCTGTTTGGCGGCTTCCTCCACGAGGTTGCGGGGCAGGCCCAGCAGTTCCGCACGCTCCTCCACCACGATCTGGCCGCTTTCAGTATATTTAACCATCAGGCTGTCATAAATCGTGCCGTATTCGGCGAGGCTTTGGTTAATACGGTAAAGCTCTTCCTTTTCGGCAGGCTGGAGCGCGGCCCCGTTCATAAAAAAATCATTGTAGATATATTCGACAAGGGCGGACTGCGCCTCATCCAGGCCGGACATGTCACGCTGTTTGCGGACGGCCTCGATACGTTTGAACAATGCGCTGTCGAAACGGATCTTATCGAAAAAGGCCGATGCCTTTGCCTCGAGTTTTTTCTCCAGCACTTCCATCTCTGGCGTGCGCGTCACACCGGACAGGTGGTCAAAAACGCTGCGTATGTATTGAAAGCGTGTACAGGAATATTCAAGGGCTTCAATCGTGTTCTGGAAGGTCGGGGCTTCGCCGCTATTGCTGATATTGGCAATGGCCGCTTCTGCTTCCGCCAGGGCAAAATCAAACGCAGGTCCGAAATGTTCTGATTTGATATGACCGTAGGCCGGGACGAAATCGTTTGATCCATCCAATGCCCAGAACAACGGATTTGTTTTAAACAAATCGTCTTTTTTCACGTGATCTCCCAGGATCATTTATTTTTTAGTTTCTTTATTGTTATACAATTCGTAGACGCAGGGAATGGGATATGCAAGGTTGCGCCATGATGAAATTCGAATTCGTTCACATAAAGTATGGTTGATATTCCGTATTCGCAGATTTTTGATGACATATACTTCTCGCGTGAAAGCGGAATCGATGAGACACGGCATGTATTTCTGAAAAACAATGCCTTGCCAGAATCTTGGGCGCAAAAAAAACAGTTCACTATTGCAGAAACCGGCTTTGGCACGGGGCTTAACTTCCTTGTCGCATGGGCCGCGTTTGAAGAAACTGCGTCACCCGGTGCCGTTCTTGATTATGTCTCCTTCGAACTTTATCCCTTAACGGCTGAAGAAATCGGCGCGGCGCTCGGTGACTGGCGCGGCGCGTTCGGTGACCGCCTCGACCGTCTTGTAAAACATTATCCGCTGCGTATTCCCGGCTGGCACCGGATTGATTTCGGACGCGTGCGGCTGACGCTGATCTTTGATGATGTGAATGATGCGATTCCGCGCCTGAATATTCCGCGCGGTGTCGATGCGTGGTTCCTCGACGGCTTTGCGCCGTCGAAAAATCCCGGCATGTGGACACCTGTTTTATTCAGCAACATGGCACGGCTGAGCCATACCGGAACGACACTGGCAAGCTTCACCGCTGCGGGACTGGTGAAGAACGGCCTGCGCGAGGCCGGGTTTACAATTGAAAAAGTGCGTGGCTATGGCCGCAAGCGCGACATGATAACAGGCCGGTTCAACGGCTCTCAAGCTCAGCTGGAACCGGTGAGGCCGCAGCGCGTGGCCATTATCGGCGGTGGCCTTGCCGGAACGGCCTGCGCCCAGGTATTGCGCTATCGCGGTATCTCCCACACCATCTTCGAAGCTGCGCCAGCGCTGGCCGGTGGAGCCTCCGGCAATCCCGGCGGTATATTCAACCCGCGCTTTACCGCGCACCGCAATGCCCAATCCGACTTTTACGCCGGGGCTTATGCCCTGGCGGCGCGGACCCTGCGTGAAACATCGGGTGTCGGCTTCGCGCCGTGCGGCAGTCTTCATCTCATCACCGATGACGATAAGCGCAGACGTTTTGAATCCTGCCTTGAAACCTGGCGCTGGCCCGAACAGCATATGAAACTGCTGGATGCGGCAGAGGCCAGTCAGGTCGCGGGCATAAGCCTCCCACATAGCGCGCTTTATCTGCCGGATTCCGGACAGGTTTCCCCGCATCTTTTGTGCACGAACTGGGCGGCGGGATCGGATGTGAAATTGAATGCGCCGTTCAGTCCCGATAATGCTGGCGAATATGATGCCGTGATCTATGCCTGTGCGGCGGGTGCCTCTGAATTCATGCCCGACCTGCCACTGCAATCGGTCCGCGGGCAGATTATCGCGGCAGAAACATCGCCCGCCACGTCTGCCCTGAAAACAAACCTTTGTTATAGCGGCTATATCGGCGCACCCCATGAGGGACGGCACATTATCGGCTCCACCTTCCAGAAATGGATCGCCACCACCGATCTGCGGGAAGAAGACAACGCTGAAATCCTCGCCCGCCTGAACGAGGCCGTGCCCGGCATGATTCCCGGCCCTGTCGCCGGCGCGCGCGCCGCCCTGCGTTGCGCGGCACAGGACCGTTTCCCCGTTATCGGTGCGGTGCCGGGGACGAAGAACAGTTACGTCACCACCGCCCACGGTTCGCACGGCATAGTCTCGTCCCTGGCCGGTGCGCACCTGATTGCGGATCTGATGGATGGCGGCGTGCAGAGCCTCGGCGGCGATACAATCGCTGCGCTTTCACCGCAACGTTTCCTCGACCGCGCGCAAAGACGCGGGGCAATCATAAGTTAATCCGTTGAATGAACAGTGAAATCGGCTTTTTTCCGCGCGCGATTCATGCGACATTCACGCCATGGATCTTTTCCACCTTATGCTGTTCCCGATTCTGGCCTGTGTGGCTGTGCTGTTGCTTGTGCCACCGGCCAGGCGGCTGGCGCTGCGCATCGGTTATGTCGATAAACCGGGCGGGCGCAAGGATCACGATAACCCTACGCCCCCTATTGGCGGCCTGCTGATTGTACCGGTTTTTATTGCTGTCTCTCTGCTTTCCGGTGCGAATATCATGGTGCAATGGCCGTTCTGGCTGGGCCTGTTCACGATCATGCTGGTGGGGGTGCTGGATGACCGCTACGCCATCGCCCCGCGCTGGAAGTTTGTGGCGCAGTTTTTTGCGGCCTGCCTGATCGTTTGCGTTGGGGGGGCGAATGTTGAGGGGCTGGGCAATCTGCTTGGCCTCGGCCCGATTGGTCTGGGCTTCATGGCCAAGCCGTTCTCGGTTATTGCCGCCGTCCTTCTCATCAATGCCATTAACCTGATTGACGGGCTGGACGGTCTGGCGGGCGGCAAGAGTTTCGTCGCCTTGTTTTGGATGCTGGTTGCCTGTTTTGTATCAGATGCCGGTGGTGCGGGGTTGTCTCTCTCCATCCTGATGGGGGCACTGGCCGGGTTCCTGGTCTTTAACATGCGCCACCCGTTCCGCAACCGCGCCAATATTTTCCTTGGTGACGCGGGCAGTATGTCGCTGGGCCTCGCTTTGGCATGGTATGGCATGCGTCTTGGCCATGCCGGTGTTCTGTCACCGATTGCCGTGGCCTGGGTTCTGGCGCTTCCCATCATGGACACCTGCGCCCAATTCGCGCGGCGCGTGGGGCAGGGGCGGCACCCGTTTGATGCCGACCGCAATCACTTCCATCATCATTTTATCAATGCCGGGGTCGAGGTCGGGCGTGCAACGGCCATTATCACCTTCATCGGCTTTATCCTCGGCGCAATCGGCGTCGGCGGCATGTTGCTGCACATGCCGGAGCCTGTGCTAGGCTGGCTGTGGATCATCACCATATTGACGCATATGTATCTGAGCCTCCGCCCGCACCGCTTCCGCCGCATTGTTTCCGTCTTTGTAAGGGCGACGCCGCAATGAAAAAGCTGATCTACTTTGTCACCGAAGACTGGTACTTCCTGTCCCACCGCCTGCCCATGGCGCGTGCCGCTATGTCGGCCGGGTTTGACGTATCCCTCATCACCAATATCGGCGCATCCAGGGCCGCGATTGAGACGGCCGGTATCCGTGTTATCGCCTTCCCGCTGCAACGGAAAAGCCTCAACCCGTTCGTGGCGCTGAAACAGATTTTTGCGCTGACCAGAATCTACACCGATGAAAAACCGGACCTGGTGCACCATATCGCGCTGAAGCCCATTCTTTTCGGCTCCATCGCTGCGACGCTGGCCAATGTGCCGCGCGTTGTCAACGCCTTCGCGGGTCTGGGCGTCATCTTTGAAACGAATGTTCCGGTCGCGCTGATTCTCCGACCGCTTCTTGTCGTTTTGTTTTCCCTGACCATGAAACGCAGGAATTTCTGGACCCTGTTCCAGAACCGGGATGACCGCGACCGGATGATTGCGCTTAAAATCGCTGATCCCGAACGTTCGGTCATCATCCGTGGGTCGGGCGTCGATGTCGATGCTTATGCTGTAACGCCTCTGCCGCCCGCGCCACCGGTGATCTGCGTCATGGCGGGGCGTATGATTGCCGCCAAAGGTCTGGAAGCTTTGCAGGGGGCTTTTGAAATTCTGCGGCGGCAGGATACGCGTATCCAGCTCTGGCTCTGCGGCCAGCCCGATCCCGCCAATCCCGGCTCGTGGAATGCCGCCCGCCTGCAGCAATGGAGCCGCGATAACCCGAACGTCATCTGGAAGGGTCAGCAGACGGACATGCAATCGATCTGGGCGCAGGCGCACATTGCCCTGCAACCCTCTCTGGGCGGTGAGGGCCTTCCCAAATCCCTGCTGGAGGCGGGGGCGTGCGGCCGCCCAATGATCGTCAGCGATGTTCCCGGTTGCCGTGAGGTGGTGGAAGAGGGTCGCAACGGCCATCTGGTTCAGCCCGGTGACGCGCTGGCACTTTCCGAAAAGATTCTGAAACTGGCGGGCGATCTGCCTGCCTGTGCGGAAATGGGGCTTGAAAGCCGGAAGATCGTTGAGGGTGATTTATCAGCCGCCGCCGTGATGGCGCAGACCCAGATGCTTTATATGCGCATCATGAACTGAACAGCGTTCCGACCCAGTGCATGAAATCAAGTGTGCTCTTGTCAATCATCATGGTCAGGAACACGAAAAACCCGGCCAGTTCCCACGGCACGATCAACACATGCACCGCCATAAAGGCACTGAACGCATAGGAATAGATCACCAGGAACTTCATGAACGGATAAAGCTGGATCCACGAAAAATTCCCGCCCAGCAACATAAAGGCCACCGGGATAAACACAACCGTCGCCGGCACGGTCAGCCAGTTCGTGGCAATGACAAAGCGGTAAAAATGCTCCATATGGTCTAGCCGTTGCAGCATCCAGTAAATAATGCCGAAAAACGCCAGCCATGAGAACGACAGCCGGAGACTGAACATCAGCGTCAGCGCGTTTTTGGAAGCCCCGGCCATTTCAGGAATGGGGAATAGATAAAGCGCGGCAAGGCTGAAAGGAAAAAGAAGGATCGGGATGATGAAAGACCGCATCGCCTCGTCATAGGTGTTGCCAAATCTTTTGGAGCCCTTTTGCATGAACAGGGCTATCTCCAGCCCGCCCAGCAGATTCCTTCTGATTTCCTCTTTCGAAAACAACACTGCACACACTCCCGCAGCCACGCATTTACACTGGCCGCCTTGAGGCAGCTCTTATAGATATAGTTTAATTGTATAGGAATTAAGGGGGCGTTTACAAATTCCGGTATTCGCGGCTTTCGCGAATTGCATCGCTCTGCTCGCTTTCCTCAAGCCCGTGTTCAAGGGCCAGACGGCCATCGAATACGAAACATGCCCCATCCCAAAGGCTTTGATCCTGCGGGATATTTTCAAGATATCTGAGAATGCCGCCCTTCAGCTGATAGACGGTTTCAAACCCCTGATTCAGCATATAACTCGAGGCCTTTTCGCAGCGAATTCCGCCTGTGCAGAACATTGCAACTTTTTTGTGTTTAGCGGGGTCGAGATGTTTTGCGACGAAATCCGGGAACTGGCTGAAATGGCGGATATTCGGATCCACCGCGCCTTTGAAAATCCCGATGCTGGTTTCGTAATCATTGCGCGTATCGATGAGCAAGACTTCAGGATCGTTGATCAGGTCGTTCCATTGCTCCGGCGTCACTTCGATTCCCGTGCGCGCCGTCGGGTCGGCTTCCGGCTGGCGCATGGTGATGATTTCTTTTTTCGGGCGAACTTTCATGCGCATGAAAGGCTGTTCCGCGGCGCTCGAGAATTTCAACTCGCCCTGACGCAGGCCCAAAACGCTGTCCAGATAATCAATTGCCTTGTCGAGGTCATCGGGCAGGCCCGCAATCGTGCCGTTAATGCCTTCCGGGGCCAGCAGGATCGTGCCGACGATATGATTGATCAGGCAGAATTCCCGCACCTCCGCGCGCAAGCTTGGAATGTCGGTCAGCTTCACAAATCGGTAAAAGGCGGCAACTTTGTAAGTCATGGGCTTTATTTAGCGGGTTGGCGGTGTTTTGACAATAAAATCCGTCACCGGGGCAGCTGATTTTAGCCCGGAGAGGCCGGTTTACGGGACGCCACCAGCAGAGCGCGGACCCCCGCACCCGGCACCGGCGGTGGGGCGCGGTGGATAAAGGCATGGCCTTTCATACCGTAATATTCGGTTTTAAAGCGCCAGATATTGAAATGCCCGAAATTCATGTGCGGTGAGCCGGGTGCAACATCATATTCATTATCACCGATACCATCGCGTTTCAGCCTCGCATCACTATGCCGCGCACCCTGCGTGGTTGCCCCGGCGTAATTGCAGAGGATCAGTTCCCTGAAATTATCACTGTCCGGCTGGCCATCGGCATGCCATTCATGTGTGGCAATGCGAAGTCGTGGATCAAGAGTTGGAATCTCGAGAACAAGACGCGGATCAAGCGCCGCACAGTGAGATTGGAGCGTCTGCATATCCTCGAAAATAAAACGCAGACCTTCATCGCCCGTCTGAGCCAAGGCATGGGCGACTTCGCTCCGCGTAAAGCTGCTCCAGACGGCATGCCTGTTAAAGGCGCGTGCAAGAGCTTCCGCATTGATGTCCATACCCGGAACGGAACGCTCGTAAACGACGCAATCCGTTGTTTCGTCGAGTGCCACGCCAAAAACATCGGCAAGGCTTCCCACCACTTTGACGCGGTCGTACCCACCGGGAAGATTGATGCCTGTTGCTGTCTGCATGATTATGCTTTAGCGGGCTTTATTGGTTTTTACAATAAAATCCCCCAGCACGCGGAATTCCGCCGCGCGCGGGCTGTCCTTGCGCCAGGCCAGACCGATGGTGCGGGTCGGCTGCGGTGATGCAAAACGCTGCATCGAAAGGCCCGGAGGCATGGTTTTAGGGTTGATCGCCATCGCGGGCAGCAGCGTGACCCCGTAACCGTGCTGCACCATCTGGATCAGGGTCGGCAGGCTGGTCGCGCCAAAGGTTTTTCGCTGCGCTGATGATTTGAGGCGGCACGCCGCAATGGCCTGATCGCGCAGGCAATGCCCGTCATCGAGGAGGAGAACGTCCCGGTTGTCGAGATCCTGCAGGGTCGCCTGTGCCGTATGCGTCATCTGCGTTCCGGCACTCACCAGCAAAAACGGCTCATCCCATAGCATCATCGTGTCCAGATGATCGGCCTCATAGGGGAACGCCATCAGGACAGTATCGACATTGCCCTTATCCAGCCCGTCAAGCAGCCGCCCGGTGATGTCTTCGCGCAGGTTCAGGTCAAGCTGCGGGAACCGGCTCTGCAGACCGGGTAAAAGATCCGGCAAAAGATAAGGCGCAATCGTAGGGATCACGCCGAGGGTCAGCGTTGAGCTGAGCGGCGGGCGGTTGCGCCGCGCCATCTGCACGAAATTCTCTGCCTGCGTCACAAGATCGCGGGCGGAGGAAATCAGGTCACGGCCTGTCTCGGTCAGGGCAACATCACGGCTGGTCCGCTCGAACAGTTTTTCACCCAGAAGCTTCTCAAGATCCTGCAACCCGCCGCTTAAAGTCGATTGGGTCACATGGCAGGCCGCCGCCGCACGGCTGAACGACAGGGTTTCCGCCACAGCGAGGAAATAGCGAAGTTGCCGTAGGGTGGGAATTTGGGCCATATATTCTATCTATCGGATATTCCGATTAATAGCAAGAAAAATCCAATTTGATTTCCGATCAAGGTAAGGGCAAGGTAGCGTTCTGTTTCCAACCACCAACCCCCTAAGGAGAAACCCATGCTCGGCATCGGCGATACACTTCCGGAATTTTCCGTCACAGGCGTAAAACCTAAATTCATGAAACACGAAGAAAACGGCGTGTCCGCTTTCGAAGAAATCACCCAGGCCAGCTTTGAAGGCAAATGGAAAGTGATCTTCTTCTATCCAAAAGATTTCACCTTCGTCTGCCCGACCGAAATCGTTGAATACGCGAAACTGAACAAAGAATTCTCTGACCGTGATGCTGTTGTTCTGGGCGGCTCGACCGACAACGAACACTGCAAACTGGCCTGGCGCCGTGAGCATGCTGATCTGGCAAACCTGGATCAGTGGAGCTTCGCAGACACCAACGGTTCCCTCGTCGACGGCCTCGGCGTTCGCGATTTTGAAGCCGGTGTTGCACTCCGCGCCACCTATATCGTTGATCCTGAAGGCGTGATCCAGCATGTGACCGTGAATGGTCTGAATGTTGGACGCAACCCGAAGGAAACGCTGCGCGTTCTCGACGCCCTGCAAACCGACGAACTCTGTGCCTGCAACCGTCCGGTTGGCGGCGACACGCTCGATCTGAAAAAAGCAGCCTAAGCGAATAATGCAAGAGGGGCGGTAAAAAACCGCCGCCCCTCGACATTGTTCACTTCAAACCCAAGGAGAAGACCATGAGCATCGAATCCATCCAGAATTCAATTCCTGACTACGCAAAAGACCTGCGTCTCAATATCTCGACGCTGGCAGGCGAAGAAATCCTGACCGCGCAACAGAAATGGGGCACCTTTTATTCCTGCGCCCTGGCCGCCGGCCACGCCGACCTGATCGTGGCGATTGAAAACCTGGTCACCGCCGAAATGACGCCCGAGGCAATGAACGCCGCACGCTCCGCCGCGTCGATCATGGCGATGAACAACGTTTATTACAAATTCGTCGGAATGATGGGCGAAAGCTACCAGACCATGCCCGCCAAGCTGCGCATGAACGTGATCGGCAATCCGGGCGTGGACAAGCTTGATTTCGAACTCTGGTCGCTCGCCGTCTCCGCCATCAATGGCTGCCAGTATTGCGTACAGGCCCATGAGGCCAAATTGGTCCAGAGCGGCTTCAGCCGTGAGCAGGTTCAGGCCGGCGTCCGCATTGCTGCAGTAGTGAATGCAATTGCCGCAACCCTGACCGGCGAAGACGCGCGCGGCCAGTCGGCAGATCTGGCACAGCAGGCCGCCTGATTCAAATAGCTATATTAATAAAAAATCCCCCGGTTAAACGGGGGATTTTATTATTTTGTGGCTTCCCCTGGCTCGGCGGGCGGTGGCGGCGGGTTTGGCTGGAAGATCGTGCGCGGTGTGTAGGGGATTGTGATATTGTGGCTCTTTAAATCCTCCCACAGGTTGATCAGAACCTCGCTCTTCGCATTGACAATCCCAAGGCCGGCATCGTCGATCCAGAAAATCAGTATGAATTCCAGTGACCCTTCCTTGAAACTTTTCATCTTGCAGGACGGTGCCGGGTTTTTCAGGACGCGTTTCGACTTGGCGGCAGCAGCCTTGGCGAGGGCGATGATCTCGCGCGGGTCCTGTTCATACCCCACGCCAAATTCGACGTTCAGCTGTAGATTGTTGCCGCTGCGCGACCAGTTGATAACCTGCTTTGAGACAAGCTCCTCATTCGGGATCAGGTAGGATTTTTTGTCCAGCGTCGTGATTTCGGTACATCGCGACCCCATCTGGCGGACGATTCCGAAGGCGCCGTTCGGCATTTCGATGATATCGCCGGGCTGAATCGTCCGGTCGAGCAGCAGCATGATCCCGGTAAAAAGGTTCGATACTCCTTTTTGCAGGCCAAGACCTGCCCCGAGGCCGATCGCGCCGGAGAACACCGCCAGCATGGAAAGATTGACCCCGGCCATCGTAAAGCCAAGCATGACCGCAATAGCGATCAGCAGCATCCTCAGGATCTTGGAGATCAGAAGGCGCGAGCCGGAGGTGAGGGCGGAAACGTTATCAAGCTGCCGTTCCATGAGCGCCGCGAGCCCGAGCGCGGCATAGGCGAGAATGACCGTGACAAAAACCGCCCGGAAGACGGTCAGCACCGAAATGCGCGAAGTCCCGACGCTGAACCCAAGCTGGTCCAGGAAATGGGAAACCGGATCAAGCCAGCCAAAGATACTGAGCGTAACGATCAGCATGACGGTGCCGCCAATGAATTTGCGCATATAGGTATTACGCACAATCTTGACCGCAACTTTGATGACAATCCACGCCGTGGTCAGGCGCAGGGCGGCATCGATGATGCCCGATTTCAACGGCAGATCAGCCGCGTTAATTCCAATCAGGCACAGGAACAGCAGGATGAAAACGAACAGCGCACCGGTCAGGCGGTGCAGGCGGTGAAGAATATTTTTAGCATGCGGACTGAACTGCGTACGCTCAACCATATTGAAAACGTATGTGGACAGCAACTGGCCCAGCCCCAGGCCGATTATCAGGCAGGCCGCGACGATGCCCAGCTGCACAGCCGTATCAATGGTCAGCACGTTGGCGACAACCCAGTTCTGCGTATGCGTCATCCACTTTTCGACCTTGCCGGGGTCGAGATTAAGGGTCTTGCCGATCAGGTCGGATGGCTCGGTCATATCGACGGAGTCGAACAAATCGTAGACGTTGGTCGTAGCGGGGGCTTTCTTGGCGGTCATGGTCTTCTCTTTTATCAGGCCGGAATGGCCGGGGTTAAGCTATCCCGCTTCAGGCGGATGGCAAGCACACAGAGGGCGGCCACGGTAAAAAGTGTGCCGATCCACCACGCCTGCCACAATCCGTAACCTGTCGAGGCGATGGACAGGCACGCAATCATGCTGGGCAGGGCGACGCGGGCTTCGGCTCTGGTCAGTTTTTTCTGCATCAGAAGGATAAGCCCCGCCAGCAGCCCGCCGGTCAGCAGCGCCCCGATCACGCCAAATTCCATCCAGATCTGGATCATGAAATTATGCGGATGAAGAATAAAATCGGTTTTCTGATAAACCTGAGCCGTATCAAAATGCGGCACGAAGCGTGTGGCTTCGAACCCGAAACCGGTAAGCGGCCGTTGCAGCATATAGCGTGAAACATAGTCCCAGATTTCCAGCCGCGCCCCGGCATAGCCATTGCCCTGGCCAAGCACGGGCATGGTGTTCAGCGCAGCGGCGAAATGATCGAATATCCAGATGACCAGGAACGGCGCGGTCATTGCCAGCGCAAAAACAATCCCGGCCAGCGCGTACCAGGCCTTTGGCCGTGCATAGGGAAAAGCGTAAAACACGATCATCGCCAGCAGTAGGGCCATTTGTCCCGATTGGCTGTCCGTCACCAGCAGAAGCGGCGCAAGGCAGCAGATCAGCAGGGCGGCAATAACCCGGCGGTTGCAATATTCGCGCAGGATACTGAGTGCCGAGAGCAGCAGCAGAACGATAATCGATGTGGCCCGGTTATACTGCGATGGGTTGATATGTTCCCCCGGCGGCGTGTGGTGCAGGGCGCGGTATAGAGGGTTGCCCATCTTCTGGTCAAAGACGATCAGCAGAGCCGCAAGGAACAATGACGCGGGGACCATCCACAAATAAGGTTTCAGGTTGCGCACATCAAAACTCTGCGCCGCGGCGATCAGCAACAGGCCTGAAGCCATTACCAGCGACGCCCGTACCGGCATCTTCCAGACATGCGCCGGATCGAACGACCACAGAGTACTGAGAAGCGCTAGCCCGGCGAACGCGGCAATACCGATGACGATATGGCGCGAGAGCGTCAGGCGCGTATGAAACACCAGCAAAAGAGAAAGGCACCCGGCCAGCCCCGCCAGCCCGGGCAGGAACCCCGCGCTGCGTTGCGCCACCACCGCCGCCACGGGGATCAGGGCCAGAAGCAGGCAGAAGAAAAAACTCGCGAAATACTGGCTTCTGCTCAACTCTGTTATTCCTTGGGGGACATGCTGGAAATGAAATCGGGGACATGATAAACCTTCCCCCATAAAAGACAATTCGGAGAATGGGATATGACCCGCGATTTGCCGCGCATTTTCGTGATTAATCTGGCGGGTGACACCGGACGGCGCGATATCATGCGCGTGCGCCTGAACGCGGCGCGAGTCAATTATGAGTTTTTCGAGGCTGTGAACGGCCGTGCCTTCGATATGGCGACAACACCCTTCTATGACCGCGCCCGGCGCCGAGCAGCCTTCGGCCGCGACATGATCCCGGCGGAGATGGGTTGCCTTTTGTCCCACCGCGGAATTTTTGAAAAGATGGACCGCGAAAATATCCCTGCCGCCGTTGTTCTGGAAGACGATGTCATTTTCGAGCCTGAATTTGCAGACGTCCTGAACGCGTTGATGACCACGACCAGAAAATGGGACGTCATCCGTTTCGTCGGCAGCGCCAAGATTTACAAACGCGGCTGCCGCAAGATTGCGCCGCTGTTTGATAAATACTGGATGGCGCGCCTGCCCACCGCACCGGGCGGGGCGCATGGTTACCTGCTGACACTCAAGGCCGCGCGCGTGATGCTGAAACACATGCAGATGAACTGGATGCCCATCGACACGCTGCAGGGGCGGACATGGGAGACAGGTCTTGAAACCCTGGTGGTTTATCCGGCGCCGTTGCGTATAGACCAGGAGGTCGAAACGACAATCGGCGACGCGCGGTTCGACAAGACCATCACATTGGAAGGCTGGCCGCGGAAAATGTTTTTCCTGACGCGCGGCTGGTTCAAACTGAACGAAACACTGGGCAAGAAATGGACGTATCTGGCGTCGTGGCCGCGCGATCGTTGTCATCGTTAGCCAGGGTTCTGATCTGACAGCGTATTTTCATGACATTCACTTCGTTCCGCGTTTTTTTGATTTTTTGTGAGTCCTTGTCCGTTCGTCATGATTTTTTGTTTCTGTCATGTCGAGGCGCAGCGGATTTAAACCATGGCGGTTTCCCCGCACTTCATCACCGGGGCCAAGGGTCCGGGCAGGGTTCCTCTAAAGCGAGGGGGAGTTGCGGATACTGGCGCATCCTGACGATTCAAGCGACCGGAGCGTTCCGGGGCCGGGAAGGGGGGTATGCTTATCCTTGGCTTTATCATTCCCTCCGTGAGGGACAGATAAGACAAAGGTCGGGCGCCCGAAGGCTCTGTCGTTGCGGCACTTTTTCAGCCGCAGGGATGCATCCACGGACAGGATGTCAAAAAACAGGTTTACTGTCAAGGAAATTATTCCTATTTTGTTCGGGGGACAACAAAACCGGCAGGCTAAGAAAAAGGCTCCCGTTGGTCGGGAGCCTTTTTGAATTCAAAGTTTAAGCTGATCAGGCGCGAAGCGCATCCACAGCCATGCTCGGGTAATGGCTTGCAAACCCTTCATCGATCGCATCTTCGCCGCTCATCAGACGCAGGACGATGGGGCCGAGGACCATGTCGACGGCCATGTCGGAGTTGAAGGTTTCGCTGAAATCGCCGTTTTTCTGGCCCTGAATGATGGTCTGGCGCAGGGCGTTGCGGCGGGAATCCATGTAGAACTGGTTGAACTGCTCCAGCACTTTCGTATCCGACTGGGCTTCGGCGAGCAGGTCGGCGATGATGCGGCCGTTCTTGCCGCGCAGCTGGCGGACCAGGCGCTCAACCTGGCGAACCAGATTGTCGCGCGGCGATTCATTGCCCGCGGTCAGCATGTGCATGTCGAGTTGTTCGGCGTGGGCTTCGATCACCACGGCGACCTTGTTCGACCACCAGCGATAGATGGTTGTCTTGCCGACTTCGGCTTTCTTGGCGATGGCTTCGATGGACAGGTCGCGTACGGATGTATGGGTCATCAGACGGCGTGTGGCATCGAGGATCGCTGTGCGCGAAGCTTCGCTGCGCGGGCGGCCTGCGGTTTTGTTCTTGGCTTGCGGGGCCGGCTTCAGTTCGATACTCACGGGAGAAGCAGACTGGTGGGATTCAGATTGTACGAGTTCGAGTTTGAGCGCTTGCGCCATATTCACACCTCTAAAATGAAAATTTTTGGACGTTTCTGATAAAACAGAGTGAGCGTTTTACGCTGCCTATATCGAAACGACAAGGCTTTTTTATAAACGTATTTATATCAATAAGATCCCATACTTATCCACAGCGCAATGTTATTGCGCTGATACACATTAGGAAAACTTGTTAAACGTATTATGGAGAAGATTGGAAGTTGCGCGGGGCCGGATCGACGACAACACCGGTGCCATTGCGAAGCTCGAGAATCGCAAGGCCGCGTTCGGCAAGGCCGTCATTGCCGAAGCGGAAAATACCATCGATGCCGGAGAAGCCGTTCGGGTTGGTGATGGCCGCTCGGTCGAAAAGCGTGCCGCCAAACAGGCCGGAACGCGACTGGCTGTTGCGGGCCAGCACGGCGGCAAGGGCGGTGGCGTCATAACCGAGACTGGCAAGACGCGAAGGGCTGGAGCCGTAGGTGCTCTGGTATTTCTGTTCAAAGACTTTACGCGCCGCCGGATCCGGGGCGGCAAACCAGCCACCGGCGAGATTCGTTTCATGCGAGAAAATGGCGTCGTCCCATAGTCCCGTGCCAAGGCGGCGGACGCTTTGCGGATCGAGATCGTGATAGCTGAGCAGATTGCCGATGGTCTGCGCATCGGTGCCGCCGACCGGCATGAACACCGCATCGAATGGTGCGCGCAGGCCGGGTGTTTTCTTACGCGCGTCGCTGTTCGAAAACTTCTGCAGGGCGGTTGAAATATTCGGATCGCCGGGGCGTGTGCGCAGCACATCCACGGTTTGAATACCCGAAAGCGCTGCCTGGGACGTGTAGGCGTTCAGGACAACGTTGCCGTATTCGGTCTGGGGGGCGATGACACCGATGGATCGGATGCCTTTGGATGCGGCATAGCTGACCACGCGCTGCACCTGGCCGGTCGGAACGAAGCCCATGATGAAGGTATTGGGTCCGGCCTGTTTCAGATCGGTGGTGAAGGCGATGACGTTGATATTTGCCGCCTGTGCGATCGGCGTGACGGCACGCACATCATCGGACATCAGTGGCCCGAGGATCAGTTGTGCGCCGTCACGGATTGCGTCCTGTGCTGCGGCGGCGGCACCGGCGGGGGTGCCATGCGTATCGCGTGGGCTTAGTTCAAACCCGTCGGAGCCGGAATCGAAAAGCGCCATCTGCGCCGCATTGGAAATGGATTCACCGATCTCCGCACCCTGACCGCTTAAAGGCACGAGCAAGGCGACCTTGATCTTGCGGGCGTTCAGGACAGGTGGCGGAACGAGGGTGGTCGTGAGGGGCGGGGTCTGCCGTGCGGAGGCGAAAAGCGGCGCGCCACCCGGCTGATTGTTGATGGCGGTGGCCGGTGCGGTGGTGGCGGCCTGCGGCTGCGATGCGGGTGGCGTTTCCCAGCCGGATTGCGATGAACAACCCTGCAGCAGCAGGAATGAGGCCAGAACCGTGAGGGTAAGGGAGAAAAATTTTGTCATGTTCGGCGTCCTGGTCATCGGGGACCGTTTGCGGCAAGGGGTGAAGATGTGCCATTCTACACAGGCCACCCGATTAATAAAGATGCTAATAAAGGTGAAAACGTGACCGTTCTGCAAACCTCCACCCTTCCCGCCGGGCTTTATCTGGTCGCCACGCCGATTGGCAATCTGCGCGATATGACGCTGCGGGCCATCGAGGTTCTAGGCAGCGTCGACCTGATTTTATGCGAGGATACACGGGTTTCCGGAAAGCTGCTGCAGGCGCACGGGGTGAAGGAAAAGAAGCTCGACGTCTATAACGATCACAGCGCTGACCGCATGCGCCCGAAAGTCCTGCGCCTAATCGCGGAGGGGCAGCGTGTCGCGCTGATCTCAGATGCGGGCATGCCGCTGATCTCCGATCCGGGTTACAAGCTGGTCCGCGATGCGCAGGATCTTGGGCTGAGTGTGACGTCGCTGCCCGGTGCCAATGCGGTGCTGACGGCGATGCAGTTATCGGGTCTGCCGACCGATAAATTTTCGTTCCTCGGTTTTTTGCCGCCGAAGGAAAAAGCGCGCTGCGATGTGCTGCGCGAATGGGCGGAGGTTCCCTCGACACTGGTGTGTTATGAAACGGCGCCGCGGTTGATTGCGTCGCTGAAAGACATGCTGGCCACACTCGGCGACCGTGACGCGGCGGTGACGCGCGAACTCACTAAGATGTTCGAGGAAGTGAAACGCGATAAACTCTCGAACCTGATTGCATGGTACGAAAGCAATGGTGAGCCGCGCGGCGAGATTGCCGTGGTCATCGCACCGCCCGGGGCAAAAGTGTTCAGTGACGGGGCGATAGAAGAGATGCTGACAGAAGCCTTGCAGACGATGCGCGTGAAGGATGCCGCCACGCATGTGGCTGAAAAGACTGGGGTTTCAAGCAAAAAGGCCTACGACCTTGCCATAATGTTGCAAAAGAAAGCTGAATAAGCTAGGATCATCACGGAATTACAGGAACGGAAAGAATTCAGGCGATGCTTTCTTATGACCTCTATTTGAAGGAGGGCGCGGCCAGGCTGGCGGAAAAATTCAATCCGGCGACCACGGCGCATATCGCGGTCGATGTTCATGACCTTTATCTCTCACCCGCAATCCCCATTCACCGAAAAAGCAACGATGTGAAATCCTATTTTGAGCGGGCGGCCGCCCTGACCGGCAGGCTTGCCGGGTTCGCGGATAACCTGCGCCAGGCGGGAATACAGAATATCTGGATCCGCCATGATGTCAGGTTGAAGGAACATGATTTCGAAACCGGAATCCTGACGGGTAGCAGCGCGGAGAAAATGGCGAAGCTGTCGGAATACAAGGTACGCAGCATGAAACTGTCCGTTCCCTTCGATGCGGAGAAGGACGCGCTGGTCGATAAAATAGGGTTTAATGCTTTTTTACGGACGGGACTTGCCGAAAACCTGCACGAAAAAAAGATAAAGACCGTTTTCATTAGCGGCGGGCGGCAGGAAATCTGCGTATCCGCCACGGCTTTTGGCGCAACCCAGGCCGGCTTCAATACCTTTATCGTTGATGATCTATTATTCGAAACCAACCCGCTATCCATTCTGGACCGCGATGTCTTTTACGAAGACCGCGCTGATAATAATATTTACGTCGTCACGACACCGCATGTGCAGGCTTTGCTGAAACCCGCGCCATGAAAGACCGCCTGCGCCGTTACCGCACAGGGCTGCGCGCGGAATATATTGCGGCGTGGTATTTTCGCTTTCAGGGTTACCGCATTCTGCATACCCGCATGAAAACCCCCGTCGGTGAAATCGATCTGGTCGCAAGGCGCGGACGCTCGCTGGTCTTTGTAGAGGTCAAGGCACGCGATAATGTGGCTGCGGCGCTGGAATCCGTGAAAACCCATCAATCGCGCCGTATTATCCGCGCGGCGGAATATTATATGGCCAGGTATCGCGGGAAAACCCCGGATATCCGCTTCGACGTCATCGCCATCACCCCCGGTTTTCGGATAAAACATATCAGGGCAGCATTTACGGCCTGAAATTTTTTTCCAAGGATCGGGGCGTTTGCCCCGTCATACGGATAAGATGATGCAGAATCTCGATGATAACCAGCTGGTCGCAAGGGCCTGCGCCGGGGATTCCCGCGCGTTCGAGATCCTCGTCGAACGCCATTATGACCGCATGTTCCGCATGGCCTTCAAATGGTGCCGCAACCGCGAAAGCGCCGAAGACATCACCCAGAACGCCTGCATCAAACTGGCCCGCGCCATATCCTCCTTCAAAGGCAGGGCCGCGTTTACCAGCTGGCTTTACCGTCTGGTCATCAACACGGCCATCGACTGGCAGCGGCAAAATGTGAAGCCGACGGAGGAACTGGGTGATGAAACTGTCGCCGTCCCGGCGGGGGTGGAGGAAAAGATGATCGCGGAAGAGGGGCTGGCGAAAGTTATGGCGCTTCCGGAGAAGGAAAAAACCGCACTGCTGCTCGTTCTCGGTGAGGGTTTGAGCCACAAGGAAGTGGCTGTGATCATGGAATGCAAAGAGAGCACAGTGTCCTGGTACATTTTTGAGGCCCGCAAAAAACTGGGTGTAAAAACAGATAAAAAGGAGCGCCATCATGGATGAACGGCAGCTGAAAGATTTGTTGAACAACGACGTCCCGGCGACAGACGGAAACGCCCGGAAACGCGCTGTAAACCTGGCTTTGGCTGAGTTTGCGGACGCGCAAAAAGATTCTTCAAAAAACTTCCAAGGAAAAGGGTTCTGGACCCGTCTTACAGACAGATCCAATCAAACCCCAAGGAGGGACAAGATGAATAGCAAACTGGTTTACGGCGGCATGGCGACGGCGATGGCATTAATTCTGGCTGTAGGCGCTACTTTACCCCACATGAATAATACCGCCACTCTGCGTACAGGGGCCATTCAGAATGGAGCCAGTTCGGCTCCCGGTTCGATGGGCCTTTCTAAAGATAAGGTCGAAGCTGATGCAAGCAGCACTCTGGCTATGGCTGAGATGGCAAAACCCATGGCTGCGCCTGCAGAAGCAAAAAAAGGAGATTCCTTTAACTCCCTTCTCAAGAATTTAAAGGAGAGCCAACCCGCTCCCGCTGCGCCTGTAATGGAAAGCATGGTCATGACCGGTGCCGCCAATATAGCCCCGGCGATGCCGATGGGCCGGATGATGGTAATGGATGCCATGCCACAACCCGGTTACCACGATGTTGGTCGTGACAAGTTCGAGCACGTTGAAGACAGTCCGGTGAAGCAAGTTAAAGCCGAGCCTGTATCAACGTTCTCAATCGATGTCGATACGTCATCCTACAGCTTTATCCGTAAGCAACTGAACTCCGGCGTTCTGCCGCAGAAGGATGCTGTACGCGTTGAGGAGATGGTCAATTATTTCGATTATAATTATGCGTTGCCGGAGGATAAGGCGGAGCCGTTCAAGCCGAGCGTCACCGTCACGCCTAGCCCGTGGAATGAAGGGCATAAGCTGGTTCATATCGGGATCAAGGGCTATGATATTGCCGCCACGGCCAAGCCGCGCAGCAATCTGGTGTTCCTGATTGATACCAGTGGCTCGATGAACGAGCAGGATAAGCTGCCGCTACTCAAGAATTCGTTCAAGATGCTGCTTGATAGCCTGAAAGCGGATGATACGGTTTCCATCGTGACTTATGCCGGGAATGCCGGTATTGCGCTGGAGCCAACCAAAGTTTCGGACAAGGCAAAGATCATCGCGGCGCTGGATTCTCTCGGTGCGGGTGGTGGCACGGCGGGGGCGGAGGGTATCCGCACGGCGTATCAACTGGCGGAAAGCAATCTCGATAAGAATGGCGTCAACCGCGTCATTCTTGCGACCGATGGCGATTTCAATATCGGCATCACCGATCACAACGAACTGAAAAGCTTTATCGAGCGTGAGCGGGCAAGCGGTGTATTTCTCTCGGTCCTCGGTTTCGGACAGGGCAATTATAACGACCAGATGATGCAGGACCTTGCCCAGAACGGGAACGGTGTTGCCGCCTATATCGACAATCTGAACGAGGCCCGCAAGGTTCTGGTGCAGGAAGCGTCATCGACACTCTTTACCATTGCGAAGGATGTGAAGATCCAGGTTGAGTTTAACCCGGCGATGGTTTCGGAGTACCGTCTGGTTGGCTATGAAACCCGTGCGCTGGCCAAAGAAGACTTTAACAACGACAAGGTTGATGCCGGTGATATCGGGGCAGGTCATGCCGTAACCGCAATCTACGACATCACGCCGGTGGGTACGGCCCCGAGTGTAGACCCAAGCCGTTATGGTGCCAGTACATCGGCAGCACCGGCAAGGCCGGAGGCGACCGCGCTTGAATATGGTTTCCTGAAACTGCGTTACAAACTGCCTAACGGGGATACCTCGAAACTGATCACCACGCCGATCTCTGTTGCAGGAGAGAAACCTCTCGCCAGCACCAAATGCCCTGCGGGGGCGGAATGTCTGGTTGCCGATAGTTTCGGCGCGTCCGACGATGTTCGCTTCTCCGTGGCGGTGGCCGGGTTTGGCCAGTTGCTGAAAGGCGGGAAATACACTGGCAAACTGAGCTATGACGACGTTATCGTCATGGCGCAGGGTGCAAAGGGCGATGATCCCTATGGCTATCGCGCCGAGTTTATCAATCTGGTGCGTCTGGCGAAAACCATGCCGGCCCTGCCAAATACAGAACAATAGACTTGTAAATCAAAGATATGACGGGGCCGGGGCGCAAGCCTTGGCCTTGCCATATTTTGCGGTATAATGATTCCCCAAGACACCTTCCTCCCACTTCCGGGGCTTTTGCACATGAAAAAATTCTTTGTCGCTCTTCCTGTCGTTCTGATCGGTTTCGGCCTGTCTTCCTGTTCCCCCATCGGCATGGCCGCGGGGGCGGGGGCGACACTGGGCATTGCCTCGGCGAAAGAGGGCGGTATCAGTGGCGCGGCGACCGATATGCGCATCAAAACGCTGATCAGCGAAAAATGGTTTTCATACAAAGTTGATACGTTCCGCAAACTCAACCTGACCGTCGATCAGGGCCGTGTCCTGATTACCGGCATCGTCCAGAACCCGGATGACCGGGTGGAGGCCGTGCGTCTCGCCTGGCAGGTCAGTGGCGTGAAGCAGGTCATCAATGAAATCCGCGTCGCCGACGGCGAAGGGGTCAGCGGCTATGTCCGGGATACGTGGATCACCACGCGCCTGCGCACGGCGATGACCTTCGATAAAGACGTTCAGGCCATCAATTACAGCATCGATACCGTTGACGGCACTGTTTACCTGATGGGTGTCGCGAAGTCGCAGAAAGACCTGGACCGCGCCGTATCCCTGGCCCGCACCATTCCCGGTGTGAAACAGGTCGTCACCTATGTGAAGCCCGCCGGTCAGGCGGTGGCGAATGACGGCACGGGTTCTAACACCGCGCCCGCGCAGGCACAGCCCCCAGCCGACCCTTACGCGCCCGTCACATCCGACCCTTATGCCGCCGCCCCGGCGTATGCTGCGCCGACACCGGTCTATACCGGCACGGACCCGTATGCGACGACACCGACGACACAATATAATGACCCCTATGCCTCTGGCGGAAACCAGCAGCAGAATTATATGACACCGTCCGCGTCATCGGGGACGAGTTCGGGCGGCCTTGGCGTCGCCCCGGTGTCTTCGGCCCCGCTTTCGCCGCCGGGACGATAAACGGTCCTATTTAAAAGGAGAACCTCTCCATGATCGAGCCAGCAGACCCGGTAAAATTGATGAGCCAGTTGCGCGCCATCGGGACGCAGGCCGATGCTTCAATCGATCTGGGCCGCACGGCCCTCTATCTGGCGGCGGTGGAGCAGCCCGGACTATCCCTGGACCGGTATGAAAACCATATAAAAGCGCTGTCGAACGAAGTCGGTGAGCGGTACACGATGCTCCTGGATGCAGGGGCGGAGGATAATGCCGGAACGCGCCTGGCGGCGATCAAGCATATCCTGGTCGACAAGTATGATTATAACGGCGACACCGAAACCTATGACGATCTGCAGAATGCCAGTCTGACCCGCGTGATCGACCGCAGGAAGGGGATGCCGATTTCCCTGGCCATCCTCTGCATCCAGATCGGACGAAATTTGGGCTGGACGATTTACGGACTGAACCTGCCGGGGCATTTTGTCTGCCGCCTCGATATGGGCGCGGCGCGGCTGATCTTCGATCCGTTCGATAAATGCAGCCTGTTGCAGGCGCCCGATCTGCGGCGCCTCGTGAAAAGATCGCTTGGCGAAAAAGCCGAACTCTCGACCACTTATTATGAACCGGCAGATAACCGCACTATCCTCATCCGCCTGCAGAACAATATAAAATTGCGCCGGATCGAGGCGGAGGATTATGAGGGAGCCTTGCGCATCGTCGAAGGCATGCGTGCGATTGATCCGGATGAATACCGCCTGTTGCTGGATGCCGGGGTGCTCTATGCACGGACAAACAAGCTGCAAAGCGCGATTGAAACGCTGGAAGCGTATATTGCAAAAGCCCCCGGCGACCGCGACCGGGCGGAGGCCGCAGTGTTATTGCGGCAGATTAGGGAAACGCTGAATTAGGATGGCCCGCGTATTCCATCTGGCTGCGAAGGCCATATGCTGCCACCTGTTATTCTGTAAATGTTTATCTCATCAGATCCACGGTCTAATCAGGGATTTTGACGCATTCGGAAGGCTTACGGAACAATTACGCCCAGCCCGGCGTTTTAAGGTGACAGGATTTTTGGTCTGGCGGGGGGATATGCCCCATTCATGCCTTAAATACTGTGTACTTAAATGCTGTTCATTACTTGTGACGGGGACTTGTCAGTCCGTTTGCAAGATAATACAACGATTCGGGATACCTGCCGCCGACCGGTGGCAGAGCTCTCACCAACGCTATAAACATGAATTTTAAGGAGTCAAAGCTATGCGCGTGCGCAATTTTCTTATGGTAGCCGGTATGGCTGTGGCCCTGGCGGCCTGTTCGTCGGACGATAAAGCAATGGATACAGGCGAAGTGACCACAGGTCAGCAACAAGCCATGTCCGCGACACCGATGGACACCACCGGTCAGTCCGCGACACTGGGCGGCCCCGCTGCCGGTACGCAGCAGGATCTGGTTGTCAACGTCGGCGACCGCGTGTTCTTCGGTTACGATCACTATGATATCTCCAGCGAAGCCCAGACGATCCTCAAAGGTCAGGCTGACTGGATGGCGAAATACCCGAACGTGAACCTCTCCATCGAAGGTCACTGCGATGAGCGCGGCACACGTGAATACAACCTGGCTCTCGGTGAGCGCCGTGCCAACTCGGTCAAGAATTACCTGACCGGTCTCGGTGTTTCCGCGAACCGCATCCACACCGTCAGCTACGGTAAAGAGCGTCCGGCTGTTATGGGCTCCAATGCTGAGGCATGGGCACAGAACCGTCGCGCCGTTTCGGTTGTTGAATAATTAGGTTTACGCTTTAAATTTTTACTAAAATATTGAAAGAGGGCGGCCATGCGCATCCGTTTTAACAGTGTACTGTTACAAACCGGGGCCATCGCCGCCCTTCTTCTTTTCAGCGGACCTGCCCATGCGGCGAACCCCGACACCCAGGCGCAGATCCAGCGTCTCGAAAATGAAATCCAGACCTTAAGCCGCGCCGTGTTCAAAGGTGAACAGCCGCGCCCCGGCGCAATATCCATCGGCGATCAGGCAAACCAGGCCGATATGCAGAACCGCATTTCCCAGCTGGAAATGACCATCCAGCAACTGACCGGCAAGGTTGAAGAACAACAGCACGCAATCAATACCCTCCGCGACCAGCTTGCCAAAAGCGGTGCAGGCGTGATTGCCCCGTCCGGCACGGGCATGACGTCGGTAAGCACCACAACCGCGACCGTTCCGCCGCAGCCCGCCAACCCGATGATGGTCCAGCAGCCGACAGCGACGACCTCGACCTATACCTATACGACCAAGCCGAACGCCGCCGCCGATAACGAAGGCTTCAGCATGAACGACCCTGATGCCCCGGCCCCCGCCAACGCCCCGACCAGCGGCAAGCTCGGGTCGATGGTCACCAATGTCGACCAGAACGGAACCGCCACGGACGGCAGCGCAGGCACACCGACCGGTGAATACGAAGCCGCCTATACCCTGCTGAAAAACCAGGATTACGCCGCCGCACAGGCCGCGTTCGACGCCTTCATCAAGAAATATCCGGATAATTCACTGGTCCCGAACGCCAAATACTGGACGGGCGAAACCTATTACGTGCGCAATAATTTCGATCAGGCGACCCGCGTCTTTGCGGAAACCTACCAGAAATACCCCAACGCCCCGAAAGCCCCCGACACTTTGCTGAAGCTTGGCATGTCGCTGGCCGGACAGGGAAAGACCAAGGATGCGTGTATCGCGCTGGCCCAGTTGAAAAAACAATACCCGGCAGGCTCGGCCCCGGTCCTTTCACGCGGCGATCAGGAACTGACCCGCCTGAAATGTAATGCCCCGTAAAAAAGACACTGTGGTTGCGGAATTTTTGTCCGCCCCCTCAATTGCCGCCTTAACATCACGACAATCCATCGCCCTTGCCTTGTCCGGCGGACCGGACAGCATGGCGCTGCTTTATCTGCTGTCGCATCACACAGACGTCAAAACTATTTACACGCTGACCATCGACCACGGCCTGCGCCCGGACTCGGCGGGCGAAGCGAAGGCGGTTGGTGAATGGGTCCGCGACTGGCCGCGTGTCGAGCATCATATTCTCAAATGGTCCGGCGCGAAGCCAAAGGTGGCGGTCATGGAAAATGCGCGCGCCGCACGGTACCGCCTGCTGCAGAAATTCTGTACCGCGCAGGGATTAAAGAAACTTTTCCTCGGCCACAACGAAACCGATCAGGCGGAAACCTTCCTGTTCCGCCTCGCCAAGGGCAGCGGCCTCGACGGCCTTGGCGCGATGCGGGCGGAGCAGAAATTTGAAGGAACCGGATTGCTGCTGCTGCGCCCTTTGCTCGGCGTATCAAAGGCGGAGCTGCAGAATTTTTGCGACGCGCACAAAATTCCTCACGTGACCGACCCGACCAATATCAATATGGGCTATGCCCGCGCGCGCCTGCGCCATTCCCTCCCCGTGCTGGAAGAGGAAGGGTTGAGCGCAAGGCGGCTTGCCCGGACCGCAAAACGTCTGGGGGCGGCGCGGGATGCGCTCGACCATTACGCGGCGAAACTTCTGCGTTCCGCTATGGTTGTCGAAAGGGGCAGGATCGTCTTCAGGCTTCCGGCGCTGAAACGTGCGCCGATGGAGATTCGGATCAGGGCGATTCGCCAGAGTCTCGCTGTCCTCGAAAGTGACGGCTACGGCCCGCGCCTGGACCGGCTGGAAGATCTTCTGGACCATGTTTTTGCCTCATTGGCGAACGCGAAAAGCTTCACGCTGGGCGGGTTTATCTTCACACCGGATCATAAACGCGACCTGTTCATCATCGCCCGCGAATGAATTGCAGAAATAAAGGCTCTTGCAGGCCCCAAATTCCGGGAATTCAGCTTGTCGGCTTGGACAAATACGCTATTTATCCTGTATGATTGAACCTTAGATAAACTTCTGTGAAAGAGCGGGTTTCGTGAATACTTTCGGGCGCAATATTTTATTCTGGCTGGCCGTCGCAATGACGCTGGGCTTCCTCTTCAACGCCTTTCAGGAGCCGCGCAACGGTGCAGGCAGCGGCGATGTTCTCGCCTACAGCGATTTCACGAAGGAAGCCGCCGCGGGCAGCATCAGCGACGTGACCATCAAGGGCAGCGAAATCATCGGCCATCGCGCCAATGGCGGAACACCCTTCCGCGTCACCGTGCCGCAAAATGAAAACGTCGTCACCCGGCTGTCCGGCTCTGCCGTTAAAATTACGGCTGAAAATAACGACCCGAATAAATTCAGCATCGGCGGTGTTCTGATCAGCCTGCTGCCTTTCGTGCTGATGATCGGCGCATATTTCTTCTTCCTGCGTATGATGCAGTCCAAAGGGGGCGGCGGTGCGATGGGCTTTGGAAAATCGCGCGCCAAACTTCTCAACGAGGCCCATGGCCGCGTCACATTTGAAGACGTCGCCGGGATTGAGGAAGCGAAAGTAGAATTGCAGGAAATCGTCGAATTCCTGAAAGACCCGCAAAAATTCCAGCGTCTGGGCGGAAAGATTCCAAAAGGCGCGCTTCTCGTCGGTTCGCCGGGGACGGGTAAGACACTGATCGCCCGCGCCGTCGCCGGTGAGGCCAATGTGCCGTTCTTCACCATCTCCGGTTCCGACTTTGTCGAAATGTTCGTCGGTGTCGGTGCAAGCCGCGTACGCGACATGTTCGCCGAAGCCAAAAAATCGGCCCCCTGCATTATCTTCATCGACGAGATCGACGCCGTTGGCCGTCACCGCGGCGCCGGTATCGGCGGCGGCAACGACGAACGTGAACAGACCCTCAACCAGTTGCTGGTCGAGATGGACGGGTTCGAGGCCAATGAAGGCGTCATTCTGATCGCGGCCACCAACCGTCCCGACGTCCTTGATACCGCGCTTCTCCGTCCGGGCCGCTTCGACCGCCAGATTATGGTGCCGCTGCCGGATGTGAAGGGCCGTGAAAAAATTCTCGAAGTGCACATGAAAAAACTGCCGCTGTCGAAAAATGTCGAGGCTGCGGTGATTGCGCGCGGTACACCGGGGTTCTCCGGCGCGGAACTGGCCAACGTTGTCAACGAAGCGGCTTTGCTGGCAGCACGCAAGAACAAGCGCGTCGTCTCGATGGAGGATTTTGAATCCGCTAAGGATAAAGTCCTGATGGGGGCCGAACGCCTCTCCATGGCGATGAGCGAGGAAGAGAAAAAGAACACTGCCTATCATGAGGCCGGTCACGCCATCGTCGCCATTCACGAACCGGAATCCGACCCGATCCACAAGGCGACCATCGTGCCGCGCGGCCGTGCTCTTGGCATGGTTGTGCGTCTGCCGGAAGGCGACCGTTACAGCACGTCCCATGCGCGCCTGAAGGCCAATCTGTCGGTCGGTATGGGCGGACGCGTGGCGGAAGAATTGATCTTCGGCCGCGAACATGTGACCACCGGCGCATCCGGCGACATCCAGCAGGCGACGAACATCGCCCGCAGCATGGTCACCGAATGGGGCCTGAGCGATGAAATCGGTATGGTCGATTACGCCGAGGGTCAGGACGAATACCGCTCTAAACGGATTTCGAGCGCAACGTCCGCGACCATTGAAAAAGAAGTGCGCAAACTCATCGACGAAGCCTATGCCCGCGCCAAGAGCATCCTGACGGAACATATGGATGAACTGCATAAACTGGCCAAGGCTTTGCTGGAATATGAATTGCTCTCAGGCGACGAAATCACCGCCGTCCTGCGCGGCGATCCGATCATCCGCGACGACGGCCGTGATGAAGGGGACGACAAGAAGCCGAAATCGTCCGTCCCGACCGGCGGCAGCATCGGCGGATTGCCGCAAAGCGCGTAATATTGCGTAAATCTTAAATTATTTCCCGGAAACAGGACGTTGTGCTAACGTCCTGTTTCTTCTTTCAACAGGGATTTTTTGTACAATGGCGCGTAAGTATTTCGGCACCGACGGCATTCGCGGACGGACCAACAAATTTCCGATGACGGCGGAGATGGCCCTCAAAGTCGCAATGGCGACGGCGCTTTCGCTGCAGCACGATCATCTGGGCCTGCACCAGAACCGCGTCGTGATCGGCAAGGATACGCGCCTTTCCGGTTATATGCTGGAGGAGGCAATGGCGGCCGGCTTTGTCGCCATGGGCATGGAAGTGATTTTGCTGGGGCCGATCCCGACGCCGGGTGTGGCCATGCTGACCCGGTCTTTGCGCGCCGATGTCGGGGTGATGATTTCCGCCTCGCATAACCAGTACGAAGATAACGGCATAAAACTGTTCGGGTCGGACGGCTACAAAATCCCCGACGCGCTGGAGGAAGCGATTGAGGGCCGGATGGATCAGGATCTGTCAGACGAACTGCCGGAACCCGACCTGATCGGCAAGGCGCGCCGCATGGACGATGCCCTCGGGCGCTATGTTGAATTTCTGAAAAGCTCCTTCCCCCGCGGCCTGTCGCTGGACGGCCTCAAGATCGTGGTCGATTGCGCACATGGCGCCGCCTATAAGGTCGCGCCTCAGGTTCTCTGGGAACTGGAAGCCGAAGTGGTGCCGATGGGCGTTTACCCGAATGGCCGCAATATCAATGCCGGATGCGGTGCGACCGCGACGGAAGCCTTGCAGGAACGCGTCGTCTCGGAAAAGGCCGATCTCGGGATTGCCCTTGACGGCGATGCCGACCGCCTGATCATGGTCGATGAAAAGGGCCGCCGCATTGATGGCGACCAGTTGATGGCACTTCTCGGTCAGAAATGGCACGAGGACGGGCGTTTGCGCGGCGGCGGCGTCGCCGCGACGGTCATGTCAAATCTGGGGCTTGAACGTTATCTGAAAACACGGGGCCTGACGCTTGCGCGCACGCCGGTCGGCGACCGCCATGTGGTGGAACGGATGCGTGCCGACGGCTTTAACCTTGGCGGTGAACAATCGGGCCATATCATCATGTCCGATTTCGGCACCACCGGGGATGGGATGATGGCGGCCCTGCAAATTCTTGCTGTGTTGAAACAGCAAAGCTATCCGGCCTCGACGGCGCTGAATGTATTCACGCCGCTGCCGCAGATCCTGCAGAACGTGCGTTTTGCATCAGGTGCCAAGCCGCTTGAAAGCGAAGCCGTCAAGGAAGCGATTGCCAAGGCGGAGAAATCCCTCGCCAATGACGGACGTCTTCTGGTCCGTCCATCGGGCACCGAACCTTTGATCCGCGTTATGGCGGAGGGGGATGATGCGGCGAAGGTGAAGTCAATCGTCGATGATCTCTGCGCTGTGATTGAAAAAGCTGGTTCCTAAAGTGATCGACCATATCGGCCTGAACGCCAGCGATTTTGAGAGAAGCAATGCGTTTTACACGGCGGCGCTTGCCCCGCTTGGCTATACGAAACTGATGGAATTTCCGGGTGGGGACGGGAGCGAAAAAGTCGCCGGATTCGGGATCGCGCCCAAGACTGATTTCTGG
>JAQGJB010000003.1 GCA_028290825.1 Micavibrio sp. | reverse complement strand
GATTGGAACGTCTTCTTACTACAGCGCCATTGGCGATTCTGTCGATGAGCCGGTACTGAAGGAAATCTGCAAATACATCGCCGCCGATGAATTCCGCCATTACAAATTATTCTACGATACGCTGAACAAATATCTGGCGCGTGAGAAGCTCGGTAAAATCGGCCGTTTGAAAGTGGCGCTGGGGCGTATTGCGGAATCGGAAGATGACGAACTGTCCTATGCGTTCTTTGCTGCCAATGACGATGGCAAAGTGCCTTATGACCGCGCGACTAATTACCGTGCTTATTCGCGCCGCGCCTACAGCTTCTATCAGCAAAAGCATGTCGATCGTGCTATCGCGATGATCTTCAAGGCCTGCGGTTTTATTCCGCCGTCCCTGCCTTATAAAATCATCCGCCAGATTGCCTGGGCGATGATGAACCGGCAGACGAAGAAGCTGCAGAAGATGGCGGCCTAGACCGGCCCCATATTAAAGATCAGCGAGGGCGGATTCATCTGTCCCTCGTTGCAGGCCATCATGATGGTCAGGGCTTCGCCCGGCATCATTTCCTCGATTTTTCTTTCTGTCGCGCTGATCCTCTGATCGGATTTTTCGTTGTTCAGTGTGCGGATAATCTGTTCTGCCTTTAACTGCCTTCCGGCAATATGATGCGCGGCGCAATAGGCTGCATCCAGGTCCTGCCCCGGTGATGCGGCAAGATGGGTATAAAGCTGCGCGCGCAGAGTTTCAAATTCAGACTGCGCGCTGCCACTTAACGCCAATGTGGTAAAGAGTGACGCCAGCAGCGTTCTTTTGCTTAAAGTAGTCAAAGCAGATTCCTTTTCGTTATGGCAAGTTTTTACCACGCTTTATTTTCATGCCAACCACAAATTTCGCTACGCACCCTATAGAAATACTATAAAATCTCTGATACACTTGCATTATCTTAAGGTCCCTCTTCTGGAGACCCATTTGGCTCAAAATAGACGACTTACAGTCTGGCCTTCCCCACCCGGCGATCTTCACACCGAAGCGCACGCTCCCTCTCTCGGTCCCCTTTTCAAAGTTAAGTATCTGGTCGCAATTATTGTTGCGGCCTTTTTCTTATGTCTGCGTTCCTTCGCTTCAACCTTCAAACCAGGAGTTCTCTAATGGGAAAAAAATTTCGCGCCAGCAGCCGTGATGGACATTTACATGCCGTTGAAGGGGGCAAGAAGGAATCCGCGTTTCGTGAGGGATCGAATTCGAACGGGGGCTGGAGCCCGCTTGACGAACAGATCGACCGCAACCGCGACAAGAAATACGTCAAAAATGTAAAGCCGCGCACCGAAGGCCAGAAGCAGTTAATGGATGCAATCGCGTCCCATAACCTGTCCCTTGCGATCGGTCCCGCCGGAACGGGTAAAACCTATCTCGCCATCTCCGCCGCCGTTGAGGCGCTTGAGGCTGGAAAAATAGAGCGTATCGTCCTGTCGCGCCCGGCGATGGAGGCCGGTGAATCGCTGGGTTTCCTGCCCGGGGATATGCATGAAAAAATGGCCCCTTATCTGCGCCCGCTTTACGATGCGCTCGGCGACCGGATGGGCGGCAAGCGTGTGAAGCAGATGCTGGAAGACGGAACGATCGAGATTGCGCCGGTCGGCTTCATGCGCGGGCGTACCCTTAACAATGCCTATGTAGTGATTGATGAGGCACAAAACTGCACCTACTCGCAGCTCAAGATGCTGCTGTCGCGCCTAGGGTGGAATTCCACTATGGTTATCACTGGCGACCCGGACCAGAGCGACCTGCTCGACGGCATGTCGGGCCTGGGGCCGATTGCCAAGAAGTTATCGACGGTCGAGGGGATTGCCGTCGTTCATCTGACACAGCTTGATATCGTGCGTCACCCGCTGGTGGCGAAGATGCTTGATGTGATCTGATTTTTTTCCAGTTCCCTGTTACGCCTCCTTCAAACTGGGGTCCCTTGAAAAAGGGGCCCTTTTCTTTAGGGAAAGACGATGCCTTTCCTTTCAATTCCGGCCGTGTTATTTCAGTCTTCATGAATAAAAATCGTATTTTTCGTTTTGGCCTGATCCTCCTTGCCGGCCTGTCCCTTTCGGCCCTGATCGCTTATGCCCAGATTTCCGGGGACAAGGCCTCAACGGGGCAGACCACATCCTCCGGCACGGATATCGGCGGCGCCTTCAGCCTGGTCGACCAGCATGGCAAACCATTTACCGATAAAAATCTTCTCGGCCATTACACGCTGGCCTATTTCGGTTTTACTTTCTGCCCGGCGATCTGCCCGACTGAATTGCAGCGGATCAATGTCATCCTGAAAAATCTCGGCCCTGCGGGAGAAAAGATTTTACCCCTCTTTATTACCATTGATCCGGAACGCGATACGCAGGAAGCCATGGCGACCTATGTGGCGCAGTTCAATCCACGCCTGACCGGCCTGACCGGCACGAGGGCTCAGGTGGATGAGGCATTAAAGGCTTATAAAGTCTATGCGCGCAAGGTGCAGGATCCGAAGATGTCGGATTACACGATGGATCATTCATCCTATCTCTATCTGATCAGGCCTGATGGAAAGATTGATCTGTTCTTCGGTCCGGATGCCAAAGCTTCGGAGATTGCGGAAAAAATCCGCGCACGGATGGGCACCTAATCGATGGCGGCCGGGTCGTCTTCACTGCGCGGCGCTTTCAGATCACGGCGCACCCATTTATAGGCGGCATAAAGAATCGCCATCGTCAGCAGTGAAACCACATTGATCAGCACGACCAGACCAATCAATGTTCCGAGATTCAGATTGAATTTCAGGCGGTCCAGCGCGGGATCATTCAGGGGTATGCCAGCCAGAACGACGACCAGAACCAAAAAGGCGACGATGACCGCGATTTTTATCGCGGCACGGCGTTTATTCTTTGCATAACAAACTGTCGCCATGTCTATCCCCGCATTTGTGCATCGCATCATTCAATCGACCTTACGCGACGCGGCAAAAGCCGTACAATGTCTCCAGCAGAATTCCACTTTATATCCGGAAAAACAAGGAGTGTTTCCATGCGTATGACATCCACCACAGCTATTCGTCTCGGACTTTTATCCGCAACCGCGTTGATGGCCATCACAGGTCAGGCGAATGCGGCTGCTTTCGCCCTGCAAGAGCAATCTGTGACTGGTCTTGGTACTGCCTATTCAGGCGGCGCCGCCAACACGCAGGACGCCAGCACGGTATTTTATAATCCTGCCGGCATGACCAATCTTTCCGGTACGCAAATCAACATTGGTGCGATCAACCTGTCGCCAAATACAAAAATGACAAACAATGGCTCCACCGGTTCGGTTCTTGGTGTCATTGCAGGAAATGATGGTGGCAACCCGTTCGATTCAGTCAACCTGGTGCCCCACGCGTATCTCAGCCACGCCGTCAACGATAAGCTCTGGGTCGGCCTTGCCGTTACTGCGCCTTATGGTCTTGCTGAAGAATATGATCAGGGCTGGTTTGGCCGTTTCGGCTCTACAAAAAGCCAGCTTTCCACTATCGATGTGGCGCCAAGCATTGCCTACAAAATCAATAACCAGTGGTCAGTCGGCGCAGGTGTTGATGTTCAGTACGTCAAAGCAAACCTTGAGGCCAACCCAAGCACCACCAGCGGCGGGACAGGCGTTGTCAGCAAGCTGAACGGCGATGACATTTCAGTTGGCGCAAACTTTGGTGTTCAGTGGCACCCGACCGAGATGACCAATCTGGGCCTGACATACCGCACAGGGATTGGCCACGAACTGGAAGGCAGCATTTCTTCTGCAGGCGCTACTCCTGCAGGCAGCACCTATGCTCGCGGCCATGCCAACCTCGATCTGCCGGATATCGTGACTTTCGGTGCCTCCCAGAAACTGGACAACCAGTGGACAGTTCAGGGCCAGGTCAACTGGTATAACTGGAGCCGCTTCCACGACATCACTGCGATCACCAATACCGGGGTTGTCGCCAAACGCTCTCTCGAGGAATATGACGATACTTTCGGCGTTGCGATCGGTACGGAGTACAAACATAACGACACCTGGACCTTCCGTGGCGGTATGCAATATGACGAAACCCCAACCGTCGATTCACGCCGTGATACACTGGTTCCGGACGGAAACCGTACATGGCTGACCGGTGGGGCCACCTATAACATTACCCCGAACGTAGGCCTGAACTTCGCCGCTGCTTATATCTGGGTTACAGACGCAAACCTGAACTATACAACACCGCCAGCCGGTGCTCTGGGTACGGAAACTATCCGCGCCACGGCGGAAAGCCACATCATCCTGACAGGTATTGATCTGACCTATAAATTCTAGGTTACGCCATGAAGAAAAAACCGCCGGATTTTCATCCGGCGGTTTTTTTATGCGGTCACGGCACGGAGAGATTCCTCTGCCCTGATCCAGTCCTGCAGATAATCAGGAAATGGCGGGCTGGGCCGGGTGATATTGCGAACCGCCAAAATATCAGCACTTGGCACAGTCGTTTTGGTCGCCGGATCGTAGAAGCTGCCTTTAACCAGGCCGATAGCGGCGACGGCTCCCGTTTTCGGGCCGCTCACATAAAGAAAATGCTGCTCCATATAAATCCATTTATCGTCCCAGCACAGAACCCGTGTTTCCAGATCAAAAGGCTGAAACGGCTTCAGTGGCAGGCGATAGCGTATCTGCGCCGAGGCCAGCACGGGCGCGAGTTTCTTTTTCATCACCACACGCCATAGTCCCGTCCGCAAAATAAGATTCAGCCGGCCGAGATCCATTACCGTCAGGTAACGTCCGTTGTTCATGTGCAGATTACTGTCCAGATCGTTCGGATAGACCCGCAGGCGAATCCTTTGCGGCGTGGTGACATCGGTCATGGG
>JAQGJB010000109.1 GCA_028290825.1 Micavibrio sp. | reverse complement strand
CAGATGGAATGGACATCGGCGACGGACATGCCGTGGCGGAAGGCCTGCGCGACGTAGAGTATGCGCTGCGGCGTTGGTTTGGCGAGGGCGGCACGGATCTGGTCGACATGCGGAGGGGTGTGGATGTTGGTTTCGCTGATCTGAATATCGTCAAAACCGTTCAGGCCTTTTTCAAGACCTCGCAGTGCCTTCTGCATTGCTTCTTCAAAGCTGCGGCCAAACGCCATGACTTCACCGACGGATTTCATCGAGGTGGTCAGGATGTTATTGGTGCCACGGAATTTTTCAAAGGCGAAGCGCGGGATTTTTACCACGACGTAATCAATAGAAGGTTCGAACGAGGCCGGGGTTTTGCCGCCGGTAATGTCGTTCTGCAGTTCATCGAGGGTGTAACCGACGGCGAGTTTTGCGGCGATCTTGGCAATCGGGAAGCCGGTGGCTTTGGATGCGAGAGCGGAGGAGCGCGACACGCGCGGGTTCATTTCGATGACGATCATGCGGCCGGTATCCGGGTGGACGGCGAACTGCACGTTCGATCCGCCGGTTTCAACGCCGATGCCGCGCAGCACCTTGAGGCTGGCGTCACGCATGATCTGGTATTCTTTGTCGGTCAGAGTCAGGGCTGGGGCGACTGTGATGGAGTCGCCGGTGTGGACACCCATCGGGTCGATGTTTTCAATGGCGCAGACGATGATGCAATTGTCGTTTTTGTCGCGGACGACTTCCATCTCGAACTCTTTCCACCCAAGAAGGGATTCTTCGATCAGGACCTGGTGAACAGGGGAGATGTCGAGGCCTTCGCGGACGATGGTTTCGAATTCTTCGCGGTTATAGGCAATGCCGCCGCCGGTTCCGGCGAGGGTGAAGCTTGGGCGGATGATGGCGGGCAGGCCGGTGATCTCGATTGCGGCGCGGGCTTCTTCCATGGTGCCGACGGTGCGGCTGATGGCGGACTCCAGGCCCAGCTCTTCCATGCAGACTTTGAATTTCTGGCGGTCTTCGGCTTTGTCGATGACGTCGGCTTTGGCACCGATCAGTTCGATGCCGAGGCGCTCAAGCGTTCCGTCGGCGTCGAGGGCGAGGGCGCAGTTCAGGGCGGTCTGGCCGCCCATGGTGGGGAGGAGGGCGTCGGGGCGTTCGCGTTCAAGAATTTTGGTGACGACTGCCGGGGTGATCGGTTCGATATAGGTCGCATCCGCCATGTTCGGGTCGGTCATGATCGTGGCGGGGTTCGAGTTGATCAGGACGATGCGGTAGCCCTCGGCGCGAAGCGCCTGACAGGCTTGCGTCCCGGAGTAATCAAACTCGCAGGCCTGGCCGATGACGATAGGTCCGGCTCCGATAATGCAGATGGATTTGATGTCGGTGCGCTTTGGCATGGCTTCGGTCCTCGAGTTACAGAGTAAAGTCCCGAAGCCGATTGTGTATCGGATTGTGTGGCTAAACTCAACTCAATAAACAGATTTTTATGAAGTTATTTTCCAAAGCCCTAAAAGGAGCCCGTAGTCTGCGCGGCACAGATCTACGGGCACAACTCTTGTATACTTACTTATAGCTAGTCGGCTGTCGCCGCGCCACCGATTGCACCGGCTGCGCCACCGATTGCGGCGCCTGTCCATGGGCTGCCGCCGGTTGCTGCGGAAATACCGGCACCGGCACCGGCACCGATCAGGCCGCCGCTGACACCACGTTCAGTCGGGGAGGTGCCACAGGCGGAAAGGGTGAGGGCGGTTGCGCCCATAAGGATAAAGCTGCTGATTTTCATTGTAATTCTCCTTCTTTGTTCTGGGCCAAAACCATTGTTCTGCCAGCCCATCAACGGAGAGGAACGGGGTAAAGTTCCTTTATTTTCGTAAGCTTAGGTCAAATCCATCTTTTTCAGGATTTTTTTAAGCGCAGGCGTCGTGTCGTTCAGGTAGGCACGGAAGAGTTTTGCTGTCAGTTTCGTGTCATCCAGCGCGCCGTGGAAGATGTCCCGGCTTTTGCGGTTAATGCCGTAATGGTCCAGCATGTCGTTCAGGGAATTGGCGTTCGGGGAAATCTGCCGGGCGATCTTTTTCAGGTTTACAAAACGGTCATGGGAAATGTCCGGATGGCCGACGCGGTTGAATTCGGCGTTCAGGGCCAGTTCATCGACGGATTTATCATCACTTGGGCGGTAATGGCAATGAACGACGATTTTGGCGTTAGTCAGGAATAGCGCCACATCGGATTTCTGCTGAAGAAAGGTACGTTGCTGCGACAGGAATTCTGTGGTCAGGCCATGCACGGCGAGGGCATCGGGGGTTGAGTCTTTACCCGGGTTGAAGAACCATTCGCGTGTTATGTCCTGCTTTGGGTTGTTCGCCATGCGGGAGCCGCCGAGGGAGACAATGCGATCGCCATTTTCCTCAATGCGCAGGCCTGTGAGTTCGGTGTCGATGACGGTGAAGTTATGCTTCAATGGTCGCATGCTGAAATCTCCTGTTCGATTATTCATGTGAACTAATCGTTATTTTTAATAAGTAAAGGCAGGCGTGATTACGCGGCGTCCATCATGTCTGTGAAACGCTCAAACAAATAATGACTATCCTGCGGGCCGGGGCTGGCTTCGGGGTGGTATTGTACTGAAAACACGGGCTTGCCCTTCAGTCTTAAACCTTCGTTTGAGTTGTCGAAGAGGGAGATGTGGGTGACCTCGACAGTTTCAGGCAAGGTTTCAGGAAGAACGCAGAAGCCATGGTTCTGACTGGTAATTTCGACTTTTCCAGTGGTCAGGTTTTTAACTGGCTGATTAGCGCCGCGGTGGCCCAGATGCATCTTCTTTGTCTGTCCGCCGAGGGCGAGGGCGAGCATCTGATGGCCGAGGCAGATGCCGAAAAGCGGCTTGCCGCTGGCGATGAGCTTCTGGATCACCGGAACGGCGTAAGTGCCTGTTGCGGCTGGATCTCCCGGACCGTTGGAGAGGAAAATACCGTCGGGGTTGAGTGCGAGGATTTCCTCGGCTGTCGTCGTGGCGGGAACAACGGTGACGGCGCAGCCGGAGGAGACGAGGCAGCGCAGAATATTCCTTTTAATACCGTAGTCTATGGCAACAACATGATGTTTTTGATTATCGAGTTTGCCGTAGCCGGTTTTGATGTCCCAGCGGGTTTCGTCCCATTTATAGGTCTGCAGGCAGGAGACTTCCTTGGCCAGATCCATGCCATCCAGTCCCGCCCAGTCGGCGGCCAGTTTATGAAGGGCAGGCAGGTCGAACTTGCCGTCTTCGGAGTGAACGATGACGCCGTTTGGCGCACCGCTGTCACGGATGCGGCGGGTCAAAGCGCGGGTGTCGATGCCTGAAACGCCTGGAAGGCCACGCTGGCGAAGCCATTCCCGGAAGTCCTGCGTGGCGCGCCAACTGGACGGGGCGGTGATATCCTCACGGACGATCAGGCCGCGGGCAGCGGTGTTAATGGTTTCGATGTCTTCGGCGTTTGCGCCGACATTACCGATATGCGGGAAGGTGAAATTGATGATCTGGCCGGCATAGGAGGGATCGGTGAGGATTTCCTGATACCCGGTCATTGACGTATTAAAGCAGATTTCGCCGACCTTGATGTCGATTGCACCGAAGCCGCGCCCCCAGAAAATTGAACC
>JAQGJB010000108.1 GCA_028290825.1 Micavibrio sp. | reverse complement strand
AAGGGCACCGTCCCAACCATAGGTACCTGCGGAACCGGCCCCAGTATTGTTGGCAATGACAATAGTTTTCGGGTTTCCCCGGGATCCGGGAGTCCAACTACGTGTACTGTTAATTTTGCTGCCGCCTGGGGTACAGCTCCCGTTTGCGTGGTATCAACCAATCTTTCAGATACAGCCTATCCCAGCGCCATTAGCACGACGGCGGTCACGATCACATTCGGAACGGGTACAAACGGACGAACTGTCTACGTTGAATGCAGGGGGTATTTCTGATGCGTCCTGGCAGCTTAATTCGTTTTATCACCATGATTTGTCTGAGTGTAACCCTTGCGGTTGCGCCGGCCCAAGCCGTGACCAACAAGATAAGTGCGAATTACAGTTCTGGATCGATACTGATCGGGCCGAACAGCAATACGTGTAATACAGGTCTTCAGGGCGCGTTGCGGTTTATGTCATCCGGCCCGTCGCTGGCCTTTTGTGACGGGGTGACCAGCGGCTGGACGTCGCTTGGTGGTGGGGGCGGGGCCGCCGGTTCCAACACCCAGGTGCAGTTCAACAGCGGCGGCAGCATGGGAGCGTCATCCAATTTTACGTGGGATATGACGAATAATATTCTGAGCCTTTCGAATACGGGAACCGGTGCCGCCCGCGCGGGGGACGGTACGATCAGCCTTCCATCTCATAGTTTCAATACGGTCGCCTCGCGTCCTTTCATGACGATGTCGACACGCATGTTCAGTGAAAATGTTTATATCAGCACGCTGGGCCTGACCGACTGGGCCTATTGGGCCGGGCCGACCGGAACACCAACTCAGAGAAAATCGGGTGGCGGCTCCCTCATCGGTGTGGCAACGAAGGTGGGAACCGGGACTTTTGGCACTTTCGATTATGGTGACAAAGGTATTTACTGGACGGACGGAACGCCGACAGCCGCCGGAAACGATTATCACGGTTTATATATCGGGGATGGAGACAGCGTACCGGGAGGCATCAATGTTACTTTCCCGGCCGATACCAATCTTCGTGAGGCCCGGCTTTATTTCGGATATTCCAATACCACGCCACGCGTAACCGCCATTCTAAGTGATGGCAGTGTCGCGAATATTGTGGATACCTCATTGCCCGCAACAACAAACCAGAGACGGACGGAAGGTTCTGCAACCGTTATTTATGCGGCGGCAAGCGCATCGCAGACCCTTACCATCCGGGTTGAAGATACAACGACTTACGGCTTGGGCGATTATCCCACGACCGAGATTTTTGCCGCGACGGTCAAGACGCTTTCGTCTACTGCGGGAGCGGCGACGGGGATTTACATGGCCGCTGTGGGAAGCTCGCTGGATTTGGCGGTTGGCGGGGTTAAGCCTATGAGGCTTATGAGGGCGGCCTCAGGCGTTAATTATTTCAGGATTATTCCAGCTGCTCAATCGGCTTCCCCCATGCTGACCAATGGCGGCAGCGACACTGCCGGTAACGGCCTCGGCATCAATCTGACGGGACGGTTGGCAACTTCGTCCGGTCAGGGCGGGTCGATCGTTCTAACCGGCACCTCGCCAGGTGGGGGGGCAAGCCAGGGAGGATCGGTTTTCAGCAGCGCAGGGAATGGTGGAGCAACGGGGGCCGGGGGATCGGTGACTTTTACTGCCGGGAATGGCGGGGCCACATCGGGTAATGGCGGAGCGGTTACCATTGCCAGCGGTAATTACGGGAGCGTGGGCACCGGTATCGAGGGCAGCGTGGTGTTTAAAATCGGTTCTATACCCTATTTGACAATCAGACCGGCGGGAACGAGCGGGGCCTTCGTCATGAACGGAAATGATGCCGCAACTATTCCAGGCGGCGCGCAGCCATCAAGCCCGGTTAACGGAATGATCCATTATAATACCGGCACCAATAAACTTGAAGGACGGGAGAACGGCGCCTGGGCGAACCTGGTGGTCGGCGGCAGTGCGGCACTCAATTCCCTGTCTGATGTAAGGCTGGACTATACAAGTTCGGGCAGTTCGCAAACCTCGATGTATTTTGGAAGAACTGCGGCTATTCCTTCGGCCAATCTTACGACGTCAATGGGTGCCGGTTCAATGGCTGCCCGAAGCGGAGGTACAGAATCGGCGGCGTTTGGAGCGCTCACCATGTCGTCCTCCCTTAGCGCCAGTTATCATACTTTTATGGGTGCGTTTGCGGGGGCGTATGGCGCCATGGATGACACCTCAAACAGTACCAATTTCAGCTTTGGTGCGCATGCTTTATCAAAGGTCGACTGCGGCAACCGCAATACAGCTATCGGATCCTATGCTCTTTCAGAGCTTTGGTACCCCAGTGATTGCCGCTTTACCGCGGTTGGATACAAGGCCGGATTAAATACGGCCCAGACATCCTCGCAAGGCATGGAGTTTTTTGGTTCCAAGGCTGTCGGTGGTGGCTGGAATGCAGGGTATGGGGATTATAACATTTTCTTTGGAGCGAGTGCGGGCAACGGCGTGAATATGTCCCCGAGCTTCATGACGATGTTTGGTGCAGAAGTCGCTGACAGTTCTTTTACAGCAGATTCATATTCCGCCGTGGCAGGGTCCCAGGCCTATACCGGCACTCTGACCGATGCATCATCGGGCGTCGTTATCCTTGGAAAAGGGGGCGGGGCAGCTATTACTTCCGGGAAAGACAATGTTTTTGCGGGCTACCAGACGGGCAATACAACGACAACAGGCTCCTCTAATACCCTGATCGGCTCAGGCATTGTCGCCAGTTCGGCAACGGCATCAGATGAAATAAGTTTTGGGAACGTGTTGCGCGCAGCAAGGGGCTCCGGCCTCGTCATGCGGTATGACGCCAACCAGCATATGAATTATAAAGGCACGGCGCCGACGATTAGCGGTTGCACCAGTGGAACTGTAGTTGGTAATGATAATGTATTTAAGATATCAACTGGCGCGACGTCAGCTACGACATGTACCGTTACATTTGCAGGCGGTGCTTTTGTCAATCCGCCAGTGTGCCTGGTATCGGGAGGGACGGCGAGTGTGAGTACTGCCAATATTTCCGCAGTGAGCACGACTGCTATTACTATTTCTTGGTTCACTAGTGCGACCAACCAAACCCTCTATGTTATGTGCCGGGGGTATCTGTGATGAGATTGCTTAGTCATTCCCGGTGGAACAAAATGGCACTGCTATTTGCGGCAGGGGTGTTGCTTATCACGCCTGCCGACGCGGCGACCAACAAGATAAGCGCAAATTTTGGACAGGGCGCGATTATCCTCGGACCAAACAGCAATACGTGTAATCTGGGACTTCAGGGCGCTATACGCTTTACATCCGGTTCGCCGGGGCAGTTGGCGTTTTGCGACAGTCTGACAGCGGGATGGGTTACCCTCGGCGGGGGTTCCACACCTGCCGGGGCGGATACCCAGATTCAGTTTAATAGCGGCGGAACAAGCCTTGGGGCAACGTCTTCATTTACCTATAGTGTTGCCAATAACATCCTCGCCCTCGCCAATACCGGAACCGGGGCGCTGCGTCCGGGTGTCGGCCTACTCTCGGCACCATCTCATAGTTTTACCGCCGGAACGGGTACGGGCATGTTTACTGTAAGCCCGGAATGGCAACTCAATTTCGCGGTCGGCGGGGTTGAGGCGCTGCGGTTATATAATACGCCGTCTGCTGTGAATCACATGACGCTGACACCTGGTATAACCGGTAACGCGCCGACGATTACCAATCTTGGCACGGCGACAAGCGGAACAGGTCTGGGACTAACATTCTCGGGCAAGGCAAGCAGCGGCGCAGACCAGGGGAACGGATCGCTATTCCTGAAGGGTGGTAACGGTAACGGTAGCGGGGCGGGAGGCGGCCTGACATTCAATGCCGGAACGCCCGGCGCGACAGGGTCTGGTAGTCAGATTTACATTACGGGCGGTACAGGCGGTGGTGCCGGTCAGGGCAATGGCGGCTCGGTTTCGATTGCTGCCGGCGGCGCAACATCTGGAACAGCAGGCAGTATCCTTTTTCAAGTGGGCGGAACAACCTATCTGACGATCCAGCCACCGGGTACGGCAAATGCCTCGATTGTTTTTGGCGGCAGTACGGCCATTACAGTGCCACCCGGGACAACGGCCCAGAGGCCGACGACGTCGCTCATCAACGGAATGCTTCGGTATAACACCACGACATTTAAATTCGAAGCCGTTCAGGCAGGCGGGTGGGCGAACGTTACCTCATCTGCGGCGACGCTTGATGACCTTTCGGATGCGATTACAAATTACACCGTGACCCCTACGGCTGCCGCGCCCTCCATATATTCGATGTTTATCGGAAGCGGTTCGGGCGTGAATGCTGCAACGGGTGCGGCTTATAACACTGCGCTTGGGCAGAATGCCCTGGGGGCGCTGACTACGGGTGGTGAAAACACGGCCTTAGGTTATTCTGCCCTGGCCTCGGTCACGACGGGAAGCCGCAACACCGCAGGGGGTTCGCGGGCCTTAATGAGCAATACAGCTGATGATAACACGGCGTTGGGTTACAGGGCGCTTACCAACAACACCACCGGTACGCGCAATACCGCCGTCGGCGGAAACGCCCTTGCGGCCAACCTGACCGGCAACGATCTGACGGCGGTGGGGTATAACGCTCTTGCCTCGAATACAACCGGTTCAATGAATTCCGCCCTCGGGACTTATGCCTTGGCGTCGATGGTCAGCGGTTCTTACAACTCTGCCGCCGGTTATATGGCCATGGCATCGGCGACCGGCTCTCATAATTCCTTCGTTGGCTGGAAGGCCGGTCAAGGTGTAGGTGGAGATAATAATACCGGCGTCGGCGCGCTGGTGTTTGGTTCCGCAAACTTTACGGGGTCCCGGAATTCAGGCCTCGGCTACGGTGCAGGTTCGAATGTGACCAGCGGTAATGATAATACCTTCATCGGGTATATGGCGGGTTCGACGACAACGACTGGTTCGAACAATATTATGATCGGGGCCAATGCTGTGGCCTCATCACCGACGGCCAGCAACGAACTGAATATTGCAAATACCATCTATGGAACAGTAGGGGGTACGAATTACGTTCTGCTCGATTCGAAACAGCATATGGTTTATAAAGGTTCTACCCCCTCTATATCTGCTTGCGGCACAGCCACTATAGCCGGAAATGATAATGTGTTTGTTGTAACGCGAACTGCTACATCCGTGTCAAGTTGCACTATTACCTTTGCCAATTCATGGACCAATATTCCCCATTGTATTGCCAGGTTGAACGTTTCAAGCGTTGGCTACATTTCGGCGGCCAGTACATCAGCAATTACCGTTACTCACCCCTCCAGCAGCTTGTTAAGAATTTTCGTCATGTGTCGTGGATATTTGTAATATTTCTCCGCCTGGCTTATGGTGCCGGGCATGAAAGACTTTATCGACATCACAATTGAGACTCTGGGCGCGCGCGGGGATGGCATCGGCCGTCTTGAGGGCGGGCAAAAAGTGTTCGTTCCTGCGGTTCTGCCGGGGGAAAGGGTCACTGTCGAGCTGGGTGAGGCTGGGCAGGATGGTGTTCGCGCCCGTCTTCACGGGTTTCAGAGTTCGTCACCGGACAGAGTGCCGCCTCCCTGCATCCATTTTGGGATTTGCGGCGGTTGTGCCCTCCAGCATCTGAACGACGAATCGTACCGACGGTTCAAGATGGAGCAGGTCACTGGTGCCCTTAATCGTGCCGGTGTAACGCCGAAATCGATCGAGGGGCCTTTCATTAGCCCGCCGCATGCCCGCCGCCGTGCGGTAATGGCGGCCTACCGGGATGAGGAAAAGCTGGTCGTCGGGTTCAACGAACAGCGCAGCATAAAAATCGTGGACCAGCAGATGTGCCCTATCCTGAAGCCGCGGCTTGAGGGGCTGGTTCCGGCGCTGCGTGTTGCGCTGATGGGGATTTTGCAGGCCGGGCAGGGGCTGGACATCGCGATGATGGAATCCGGCGGCGACGTCGATCTGGTCATGCGTCCGTGGGTGAAGAAGAAAAAAGGTGATGTCGATCATCTGCCGCGCCACATCATGGAACGCCTGGCCGCCTTTGCGGAAGAAAATGATATCGCGCGCGTGTCGTGGCAGCCAAGTTCCGACAACGAGGAAGAGGTTTTACAGGTTGCATGGCGTAAGCCGTTCACGATTGATTTTTCCGGTGTGCGTGTGACGCCCCCGGCGGGTGCATTTTTACAGGCAACGCAGGAGGGTGAAGATCTTCTGGCCGCGTCTGTCCTTGCTGCGTTCGGAAAGAAGACCAAAAAGGTCGTCGATCTGTTTGCAGGTTGCGGCACGTTCACGTTCGCGATGGCCAGGGCCAAATACAAGGTGCATGCGGTTGAGGGCTTTGCCCCGGCAGTCGAGGCCCTGCGGAGTGCCATGCCAGGCAGCCCGGTAACGGTTGAACGCCGCGACCTGACGCATGAGCCGTTGCTGCACAAGGAACTGGATCAATATGACGCCGTCGTCCTTGATCCGCCGCGCGTGGGTGCCGCCGAGCAGGTTAAAATGATCAAGCGGTCGCAGGTCATGCTGGTCGTCTATGTGTCGTGCAGCGTGACCAGTTTTGCCAAGGATGCCGCGGTTCTGGCCGAGGGCGGGTTCTATCTCGACAAATTGACAGTGGTTGACCAGTTTCTGTGGTCGCCGCATGTCGAACTGGTCGGTGTTTTCCGTAGAAAATCAAAATATTAATTGGGAACTTATTTTTCTTAAGCGCGTTTGTTAGGTGATTTTGATCACACACAAGGAGCACTACAAATGAAAAATATCCTCATGCTGACTATTGCTATCGCTTTCTCTTCCATGGTTGCAGCATGCAACACAGTTGAAGGTGCCGGCCAGGACATCCAAAAAGGCGGCCACAGCATCGAACGCGCCGCAGACGAGCACAAATAAGCACGGTGTTATGCGACTCGTGCATAGAAAAACCCTTCCGGTTATGCCGGAAGGGTTTTTTGCATTTCTATTTCCTTAGTGCGAGGGATCGCCGCCGGGCAGGGATTTTTTGTCGGTCTGGCCATTGAAGCGCCCAAGGTTGCCGAGGAGCTGCTGCATGACTGTGTAATCATGGCCGGAGGTCGGAGTTTTGTCGCGGTTATAAGGGATTGCCTCGCCCTTGCCGCCGACATCCTTGATGCTTTCCATGATGCCGTCCTTGTTAAAGGTGACGGCGACGATGCGTTCCTCGGTGACTTTCGGATCGAAGATGCCGGTCTTGGATTTGACCTGGCCGATATAGAACCATTTGTTTTCGTCGAAGGCGTCCTGGGTCGTGGGGGAGCCGAGGGCGCGGAGGACGTCGCTTTTGGTGGTGACGCCGGGTTGCAGTGTGGCCATCTGGTAGTCTTTGACCAGGTTGCCGCGGTTGCTGACCATCGGGGTGCAGGCAGTCAGGGCGGTAGCGGCCAGCAATATAAAGCACAAATTTTTCATGGTACTTCTGTCCAATGATCTATATAAATCCAAGCGATATTCATAGTCCGCAATCAGGTGAAAAGCAATGTTGACCTTTTTCCGATCCAAATCGAACCCCGACAAAATCGCGGCGGAAAAGCTGTATTTCGGGCTGGTCGCCCAGGCGCGCAACCCGGTTTTCTACGCCGGATGGCAGGTTCCCGACACGCTGGACGGGCGGTTTGACATGGTCCTGCTGCATGTTTTTGCCGTGATCCAGCATTTGCGGAAACATGGCAAAGAAGGGTCCAAGCGGGCTCAGGCCCTCTATGATGTGATGTTCGTCGATATGGACCGTTCGGTGCGCGAAATGGGTATTGGCGATCTGGGCGTCAAGCGCCATATCCGCCGGATGATGACGGCGTTCAATGGCCGGATGGATGCTTATGCGAAAGGTATTGAGGATCCTTCGATGCTGGAGGGGGCGATCCGCCGGAATGTTTATGCCCAGGTGGACGGGAATATCGATACCGCGCCGCTGAAAGCTTATCTGCTGTGCTGTGTCCAGGGTGAGCAGGCGGTGATGAGCGGCCAGATGATCTGGCCCGTCCTTGGTGAAATGAAACAGAGCGCATAGTCATGAGCCGTAAAAAAATCGATCCTGCCAATCCGGGCTGGTCCTATCCTGTCGATCAGGGGGAGGTCGGGCCGCATCCGATCCACAAGAAGATCAAGGCCGGTGAGGCCGATCTGAAGCTTGTGGCCAAGCGCCTTGATATTCCTTTGGTGGATTCGCTGTCGGCTGAAATTGTCTTGCAGCGCGCGCCGAATAACAAGGCGGTGGTGCAGGTGACCGGCTTGCTGAAAGCCGATGTGGTGCAGTCCTGTGTGGTGACTGGTGCACCGGTGAAGAATTATATCGAGGAAGAGTTTGAGGGCTGGTATTCCGACCCGACGGCCTATGCGTCGATCACCAAGGCCCGCCATGAGAAGGCCGGGAAGGGGACTGATGTTGAGGTTCCGATTCTTGATGAGCGGGAAGATCCGGAGCCGATGGTGAATGGTAAAATCGATCTTGGTGATCTGGTTTGCCAGTATCTGTCGCTGGGGCTTGATCCCTATCCGCGGGCACATGGCGTGAAGGCGCCGGAACTGACCGAGATCCAGCAGGAGGAGATTTCCGCCACACGCAGGAACCCGTTTGAGGCGCTGAAAGACTGGAAGGGCAAGGAGAAGGGTTAAGGCCCTTCGAGCAGGGAACGCAAAGGGTCGTGGCTTGTGCATTCCCCATAGAGCGCCCTGACTTTGCGAATGCCCTGGGGTTCTTCCCTTACTGCATTCATTATCCGGCGCAGGATATTTTTTTCGCCCCGGATTATTGCGGCGACTTTATCGATAGCTTTGACGACAGCGACTTCTTCGGGCGTAGGATCGATGCAGCGGCGCCAATCATCCATGACGCAGTTCGTTTTGATTGCTATTTCACGGGTGTTGACCAGGACGCCACCCTCATATTTTCCTATACCGTCGGTATCGCCAAAAATGCCGAATTCGGCATTGGCGATTTTAGCGATGGCAGATTTCACGGCCGGTTCGTCTTCGGCCATTTTTTTGCGAATGGCGGGGCTGAGTTTATAGCTTTGCATGGGCTTTACCTTTGATTATTGCCAGTGATTTATGGCATACATTGGGGAGAGATGCCAGATAAAATTTACATAATGTAAATGATGATTATGCTCATAAATTCAGGAAAATACTTGCATCGAATGGAAAACTCCTTTATCACCACCCCTGCAACATCCTATTAAGGTTTAAGATTATGGCTGTACCTAAGAAAAAGACCTCTTTGTCCAAGAAACGCATGCGCCGGTCGCACCATGCGCTGACCGCCACCAACTGGGTGGAAGACGGTAATTCCGGCGAGGCGAAACGCAATCACCACATCGACCTGAAAACCGGCATGTACAAAGGCCGTCAGGTTATCGATCCTCAGCGATAAGATTTATCGCGGATTATTTCATGGTGCGCGGTTTATGCCGCGCACTTTGTTTTTGTGGTTCTTTCTTCTATAATTTGCCGTCTTCATCTTTCAGGATCAACACCTTGCCTTATCGTCAGACGATTGCCCTTGATGCCATGGGCGGAGATCACGGCCCGGACGTTATCGTTCCTGCTGCGTCGCTGGCATTGCAGGAACTTCCCGGCGTTCATTTCCTTTTGTTCGGCGATGAGCGCCGTATCCAGCCGATCCTTGCGCGATATCCTCTGCTGGCGAACGCAGCCACGATCCGCCACACCGAGAAGGTGATTGGCAACCACGAGAAGCCCTCACAAGCCATTCGTTCGGGTAAAGATTCGAGTATGCGCCTGGCGATCGAGGCCGTGAAGAACGGCGAGGCGCAGAGCATTGTTTCGGGCGGTAATACCGGTGCGCTGATGGCGATGTCGAAACTGATTCTAAAAAGCCTGCCCGGCATCAGCCGCCCGGCCATTGCGGCGGTGTTTCCGACCATGCGCGGCAAGACGGTGATGCTGGACCTTGGCGCCAACATTCTTTGCGACGCGGAAATCCTGATGCAGTTTGCATTACTGGGCGCGGTTTATGCACGGACGCAGATGGGCGTTGAAAAGCCGACAGTCGGTCTGCTCAACATCGGGTCCGAAGATATGAAGGGCCATGACCAGCTTCGCGCCGCCGCCGCGATCCTCTCCAGTGTGGAGTTTACTGGCAAGTATCACGGTTTCGTCGAGGGCAATGATATTGCCGAGGGTACTGTCGATGTCGTCGTGACGGATGGTTTCACCGGAAATGTCGCCCTTAAGGTTGCCGAAGGTGTCGCGCATTTGATGGGCGATAAAATGAAGGAAGCGTTTACGTCGTCGCTGATTACAAAGCTTGGGGCCATGCTGGCCTATCCTGCGCTGCGCAAGATGAAGAAGCAGATGGATTCGCGCTACTATAATGGCGGGATTTTCATGGGGCTGGACGGGATTTGCGTCAAGAGCCACGGCGGCATGGACGAGATCGGCTTCGCAAATGCAATCAAGGTTGCGGCGGGTCTGGTGGAGCAGAATTTTAACAAACGTGTTGCGGCGGAGCTTGAGCACCTGATGAGTCAGGAATCGTTTATCACAAGTCTGAGCGCGCAGGCCAATTCGTAGAGTACTGAAATCATGACCATTCGCACCACCATCCGTTCCACCGGTTCCTATCTTCCCGAGAAGATCATGACCAATGCGGATATGGAGAAAATTTTCGACACTACCGATGAATGGATCGTTCAGCGCAGCGGCATCAGACAACGCCATTTCGCCGCCAAGGATGAAACCACAACAGATATGGCGATTGCGGCGGCTAAGGATGCCCTGAAATCGGCGGGGCTTGAGGGTTCGGATATTGACGGCGTTATCGTTGCGACATCCACGCCGGACTCAACATTCCCGTCTGTTGCCGTAAAGGTACAGGCGGCTCTCGGTGTAAAGGGCGGGCCTGCTTTTGACATTCAGGCGGTTTGCTCCGGGTTCGTCTATGCGTTAACAGTTGCGGATAGCCTTGTCCGTACTGGCGCGGCGAAACGTTTCCTGCTGATCGGGGCGGAGAAGTTTTCCTCCATCGTCAACTGGGAAGACCGGACAACCGGGGTTCTGTTTGCGGACGGGGCAGGGGCGGTCGTTCTGGAGGCTGCCGAGGGTAAAGGTACGGTTGAGGATCGCGGCATCATTTCAACGCATCTGCATTCCGATGGTTCGCTGAAAGATATTCTTTATGTCGACGGCGGTGTTTCATCGACCGGGACGGCCGGGCACATCAAGATGGAAGGCAAGGAAGTTTTCCGCCATGCCGTATCAATGATGTCGGAAGTGGTGGCTGAAGTCCTGGAACACAACAACATTACCGCCGATCAGATTCAGTGGCTGGTCCCGCATCAGGCGAATATCCGGATTATCGAGAGCACGGGTAAAAAGCTCGGGATGAGCATGGACCGCGTAGTCGTCACCGTCGATCATCACGGCAATACTTCGGCGGCGTCGATTCCGCTGGCGCTGAATGAGGCAGTGAAGGATGGGCGTATCAGGAAGGGCGATCTGATGTTGCTCGAAGCGCTTGGCGGCGGCCTCGTCTGGGGCGCGGCGCTGGTCAGATATTAAGGGGATAGTGAATGTCATTTTTATCAATCATTGTTAACGGTCTTATTGTCCTGATTGCCCTGATGCATATCGGCTTTCTGGTTCTGGAGATGTTCTTCTGGACTAAGCCAGCCGGACTTAAGATTTTCCGCCAGTCTCTGGAAAATGCGCGGATTTCGCAAACGCTGGCGGCAAATCAGGGGCTTTATAACGGATTTCTGGCTGCGGGCCTGCTATGGGGTATGTTTGGCGGGCTGTTTTTGCCGGTTTCGCCTCTGGAAACCCTGCATACCCTTACTTTCTTTCTGACCTGCATTGTGATTGCCGGAATCTATGGCGGCCTTACGGTCAGCCGCAGAATTCTGCTGATCCAGGCGCTTCCGGCGGCTGTGGCACTGGCGATCATCCATTTCGGGTAGTTCCGGGTCGAATTAAGAAGACCCCTTAACCCCTTTGAATTGAATCACTTTTTCGGTGATTCTTTCTCGAAACCATGTTGACGGGGGGCCAAGTCCGGGTTAGCCTTTTCTTATTCCACATTCAAAAGCCGCCCAAAACGTATGAGGGACTTTAATGACCAACCGCACTATCACACGCGCTGACCTTGCTGAATCTGTGTACGAACAGGTCGGTCTTTCGCGCAATGAGTCCTCGGACCTTGTCGAGCTGGTTCTGGAAGAAATTTCCAAAAGCCTGATCGAGGGCAAGAACGTCAAGATTTCCTCGTTCGGCAGCTTCTCGATCCGCGAAAAAGGCGAGCGTATCGGACGCAACCCGAAGACCGGTGTCGAAGTGCCGATCCTGCCGCGCAAGGTCCTGGTGTTCCGCGCGTCGCATGTTCTGAAAGACCGCATCAACAAGGGGCAGTAAGCCTGTATTCTTAAACGATAAAAAGAGTAACCCGTAGAAAAGGGAATGAAGCAAATGACCGCAGAGAATGTAAAGCAGAACAAAGCTCATTTCGATGTCGCCGCAACCGGTGGCAGCGAAGAGGGTGATGTCGTTACCGCAGGTAAAAAAGCCCCCGGCGCTTTCCGCACGATCAGCGAAGTGGCAGACGAGTTGAATGTCCAGCAACACGTTCTGCGTTTCTGGGAAACAAAGTTCAGCCAGGTGAAGCCATTGAAGCGTGGCGGCGGACGTCGTTACTACCGCCCGGAAGATGTTCTGCTGCTGAAGAAAATTCATACTCTGCTTTACACGGAAGGCTACACCATCAAGGGTGTGCAGAAGCTGCTGAAAACTTTGGGTAAGGCTCAGCTTCTAGCTGACGTCCCGCCAGATCAACAGGCCACTGCCAAGCGTGCAGCCCCGGCACCAGCCAATGAAGCCAAGGCGGGTATTGTCGCCAGTGTTCCGGCAAACGAACCTGCTGCTGCGAAGGCGACCGGGACGATCGAAATTTCCGACAAGCAACGCTCGATCCTTCACGCTATGCTCGGCGACCTGAAAGATCTTCGTGATATGATTGCGGTCGAGAAATAATCAATAATTCTAAAGCTCTGCTTCACCTCTCCCGCAAGGGGAGGTGCGAACCCTTTGTGCTATAGTGCAGAGGCGGGTAGGTGAGAGAAGAATGCGCATGCGGGGCGAGGTAACAGTATATATGGTTGCCTTTTCCGGTCCCGAACGCTATACATCTGCCATCACTGAATATTGTCGGGACGTGGCGCAGCTCGGTAGCGCACTTGCCTGGGGGGCAAGGGGTCGCAGGTTCAAATCCTGTCGTCCCGACCATTCAGTAGATTTTTTTCATTTATTTCGAGATTGAATTGAATCGTTCTTTTAACGCGGACCGGCCATCCCTATACACTGCCGGTGAACTTGCGGGTGCGCGTGAGGCGCTGAAGAAGATTGGTTGTGAACACAAGCCGGAAGGTGCGTATCCGGAAGATAAGTTTAGCGATCTTCTCGAGGACTACGTTAAAAGAAATGCCAGCGGCAATATCACAGGTATTGTTACATTTCACCTCGACCCACAGAAAACTTTTGAAGTGCAGGACGGGATTGTGAATGTTTCAAGGGATCAATCCCTGAAGCGTGTGGCCGGCGCGACGACAACAATCGGCGCTTCTTTACGGCGCTCAATAATCCGGTGGTTATGCAGCGCCTCGTGGCTGTACAGTGTTTTCCTCAGCCATAGACCGGTATCAGTCTGGCTAGATAATTCTCTATTTCCATGGTTTTAGGGCAACTATTTCAAATTTTATCTGCTCTTAAGAGCTTTTAAAGGCTTATCCCTTATATTGTATTAGATTATAAAGGGAGTTCTCATGGCCGATGTAAAGCTGGAGCCGTATAAGCGTAACGGCGAAAATCTGATTGCCGACATTAGAAATGGTGCGGCATCAATCACAGACAAGCAGTACCATGAGGTGCGCGACAAGGTCATGAACATGCGCGCACATGACCCCGCGACAGCTAATATGTACGACAAATACCTGACCGAGGTCGTTAAGAACAAAAAAGAATGGCCGACGGCGGATATTGAAAAGCTGAATACGTCTCTCAATAAAAGTAATCTCGGCCTTAGCCATCTAACGAATGATATTAGCAAGGATCTTAAAGCCCACGGGTATAGTTCTTCCTATCGTCCGCCACTGGTAATCGATGTTAATGGTCATCCTATGCATCCCGAAGTCGTCGCCGATAATCTGCGCGCCAAAGGGATCGAGCCTGCCGGTGAAATTCCACGCAGTGCAGCCCCCGGTAAAATCTCGGGCGGTGGGCTGGCAATCAAGGCTGGCGATGCCGTCAAACTTGCCGATGATATGGCTGTCAAAGCGACGGAACGGGGTTTTAGCAAAACGGCAAATCTGCTGATGACTGAGGTTGCCGAGCATGGCCGCAGGTTTGGCATTGTCGGAAAGGTCATTGGCGCCGGGGTTGCGGGGACGATGGCGTTCGCCGGTGGTGCAAGCGCCGCAGAGATCGGCAAAGATTCAGTGAATGCTGTTGCGCCGGGGCTTGGAACGCTGGCACTTGGTGATGGGCCTAAGCACGGTGTTCTTTGCCAGGCCTTCGGACAGGTGACTGGTGCGCTTGCTGGTGTTGGTGCAGGGCTTGGCGTTGGGGCACTGACAAGCTGGACCGGGCCGGGGGCGCTGATTGCGGGCGGAGCCACAGGGATTGCAACTGAGGCGGCCGTTACACCTGCGGTTACATGGGCTTGCAATAAGTTTACGCGATAAAAAATCCCTTATAAAGATGATTGCCGGATCTGCATTTTCGTTTCATGATGAGGCGAAATGACGATGTCAGGATTTTTCAATGCATGAAACCGGTTATCTTGCGCCCGAAGGGTTTGAAGCGGATCTTGAGCGGGAGCTGGGGGAGGTATCGGCGCGGTATGGACGGTTGTTTATTTCGCCGGGGCCGGAAAAACGCGTGGCGTGGGCGCAGAATGTATGGCGCGATCCGCTCATCCTGAAAATCGATTCCATCGGCGACGGTGCAAAGCGGCTTCGCGGCATTCAGCGCAACTGGGCTAAGTACGATTATCAATTGCACCGACGCGCCAAGTTGCTGGAAGAAAAGCTGCCCCATGTTTCGGCCAAGCCGGTTGTGTTTCCGTCGGAACGCCCGATTGCGCCGCTGGGGTCGTGGACGTTGATCGACGAAAATCATGTCCTGGCCAGCGCCGATTGTTCAAGCCCGTACAAGAATGGAATGATTGATTTTGTCGAGGACCGTCAGGGGCCGCCGAGCAGGGCTTACCTGAAACTCTGGGACGCGTTTACGGCAACGGGGATCAGGCCGAAAGCGGGCGAGACCTGTCTTGATATGGGTGCGTGCCCCGGCGGGTGGACATGGGTTCTGGCCGAGCTTGGGTGCAGGGTCATCAGCGTTGATAAGGCGCCGCTTGACCCAAGGGTGATGAAGATGCCGGGGGTGACCTACAGGCAGGAAAGCGCGTTTGGTCTTGAGCCGAAAGTCATCGGCCCGGTGGACTGGTTCTTCAGCGATATCATCTGTTACCCCAGCCGCCTTCTGACGCTGGTCGAGAAATGGATGGAAAGCGGATTGGTGAAAAATTTCTGTTGCACCATCAAGTTTCAGGGCGAAACGGATTTCGAAACCGCCGCCGCCTTCGCCGCCATTCCGGGCAGCGAAGTCAGGCACCTCAGCCATAACAAGCATGAACTGACATGGCTAAAGCTGGATAACCCGTAATCTTTATTATTTCTTCAGGACAGGCGGGCAGTTTTCAGTGAAGCCGCCGACTGTGGCAGAGCGTGGCATGAACACCAGCGTGACTTTATCCTGAGCCTTGACGGCACGGGTTACGTCGCTGAACGTGGCGCTGAAATCCTTGAAGGTACCCGGCATGAAGCTATCCTGCTCAAGTTCGTTGCTGTTGTAACGTGCCAGTTGTTCGGCGAAGGCCTTTTGCAGGCCGCGGCGTAAGCTCTGCACGGGAAGGCCGCCCATGGCTTTGGCATCTGCCTCATTGCGGTCGGCAAGAACAATGCCCTGAACCGTTGCGATGTGACGGTCATAGGTGCAGGCCTCAACCGCGACTGTCGTATCCGGGACTTCAAAGAAATTGTGGGCGAGGTTGATAGGTGATTTTTTGGCCAGGCTGTACGGCTGAATGGCAACTTTAATATTGGATGTGTCGGCGGCAAGAACAGGCGCGGCAGCGGTCGCGAAAGCGAGGGTTGCGATGGCGGCAAATTGTTTATTCAGCATTTAAAGTCTCCCGTTTTTTTAAGATTATGTAAGTACGATAGAACCTGAATCCGGTTATGGCAAGGGGGCATTTGAGCTAATAAACGCCCTAAAAAGAATCCCCGCCTGACTGAGGGCGGGGATTCTTTTTACGACCGAGCAGGATTAGTGGCTGGCATGACTTTCGTGCGAGGCCGTGCGGTGGTGAGATGTGGAGGAACTGCTGGATTTTTTAGGGGAGGTTTTTTTGGTCGCCGTTTTTTTAGCAGCAGTTTTGCGGGTGGCGGTGGATTTCTTTGCTGCTGACTTCCTGGTTGAAGATTTTTTTGCGGCAGATTTTTTCGTTGCTGATGTCGCTGACTTTTTTGAGGCTGATTTCTTTGGCACCTTTGCGCCTTCCTTGCGGGCTTCGGACAGACCGATGGCGATAGCCTGTTTACGGCTGGTGACTTTTTTTCCGGAGCGTCCGCTTTTTAAAGTGCCTTCCTTCTTTTCGTGCATGGCTTTTCCGACTTTGTCAGAGGCCTTTTTACTATATTGGTTAGCCATTTTTGTTCTCCTTTTCTTCGTGGTTGGGGGTTAGCCCCCGCTTGTTTCCCCGCCCATTACCTGAATCACCGTACCGGTGATGTAAGATGAATCTGCGTTCGAGGCGAGAAAGACGTAGGCCGGTGCAAGTTCTTCCGGCTGGGCGGGGCGGCCCATTGGATTGTCCTGACCGAATTTGGAAACACCCTGCGGGTCGAGGCCGGCGTCGGACGGGTTGAGCGGCGTCCAGACCGGGCCTGGAGCAACGGCATTGACGCGGATGCCGCGTTCAATGAGCGATTGGGCAAGAGTTTTGGTGAAGGCGTTAATCGCGCCCTTGGTTGCGGAATAATCGGGAAGTTTCCCGGACCCGAGAATGCCGGTTTCGGACGAGGTGACGACAATAGCGGCCCCGCGTTTCATATGATGGAGGGCGGCGCGGCAGAGGCGGATATAGGCGAAGATATTGGTTGAGAACGTGCGTTCCATTTCTTCATCGGTGAGATCGTCGAGGCTGTCCTTCCGTGCCTGATGCGCGGCATTGGAAACGAGGATATCCAGCCGGCCATAAGCTTTTACGGTTTTTTCAACCAGCAGGGAGCAGAACCCTTTAGAGGTCAGATCGCCGGGGATCAGTTCGCATTGACCGCCCAAGGCTTCGATATCGCGCTTTGTCTGTTCGGCGTCGGATTGTTCTTCTTTCAGGTAATTGATCGCGATCTTTGCGCCTTCGCGGGCGTAAAGGACCGCGACGGCGCGGCCAATGCCGGAATCGCCGCCAGTGATAAGGGCGACCTTACCGGCAAGCTTGTCGGCGGCCTTGTAATCCTCGGCCATGTAGCGGGGTGCGGGGTCGAGTTCGGATTCGAGGCCGGGGCTGTCCTGATGCTGTTTCGGAAAGGGCGGACGCGGGGCTTTAAAACCCGGGTTGTGGCTGAAGGCGGGTGAGTCTGGGGATCGCATTGTTTATCTCCTTGTCTCGTTGCCAACGAGGGTGGAGAGGGAATGGTTCCCGTTAGGCTCAGAGTTCTCCCCTTCCTGCGAAGAGGGGGGAGTTAGTGGGGAAGCTTGACGAGATTGAGCCCTCCCTCCCGCAAGCAAGAGGGAGGGCTCAGGAAGATTATGCGTGGGCCAAAGCCTGGTTCAGATCTTCAATCAGGTCTTCGGCGGTTTCGATGCCGACCGAGACACGCACGACACCGGGACCGCAACCGGCGGCGGTTTTTTGCACATCGGTCATCTGGGCGTGGGTGGTTGAGGCCGGATGAATCATCAGGCTGCGCGTGTCGCCGATATTGGCGAGATGGGTGAAAAGTTTTGCGTTTTTTACCAGTTTCAACGCGGCGTCATAACCACCGGCAAGATCGAAAGTGAACAGGCCGCTGGCCCAGCCATTGCGCATATATTTCTGCGCCAGGCCGTAATACGGCGAAGCGGGCAACCCGGCGAAGCTGACGGATTTCACGGCTTTATGCTGCGAGAGGAAGGCGGCGATTTTGACCGCATTCTCGCAATGCTGCTTCATGCGCAGGGGCAGGGTTTCCATGCCAAGCATCGTCAGGTAGGCATTCATCGGTTGCTGGTTCATCCCCAGATCGCGCAGGCCAACGGCATGCGAGGCAATGGCAAAGGGCATGCCGGCGAAGTCTTTCGCAAAGGTCGTGCCGCGATAGCCGCCATTGCCTTCGGTCGTCATCACCGGGAATTTCGATGCGTGTTTCATCCAGTCGAAGGAGCCGCCGTCAACGACCGCGCCGCCCATCGCCTGGCCGTGGCCCGAGAAGTATTTGGTGGTGGAGTGGACGACGAGGTCCGCACCGAATTCAAACGGGCGGCAGAGATAGGGGGTCGCCACGGTGTTATCGACGATCAGCGGGATGCCAGCGGATTCGGCAATGCGGGCATAGGCTTCTATATCGGCGATGACGCCCTCCGGATTCGAGAGGCTTTCGATAAACAACAGTTTTGTGCGTTCGTTAATCTTCGCCTTGAATTCTTCTGGCCTGGTCGGATCGACGGAGTGGCATTTCCAGCCATAGGAACGCTGAAACGTGTCGCGGAACTGCCCCGCGGTGCCGCCGTAAAGTTTGGTGGTGGCAACGAATTCATCACCCGCATCCATCAGGACGGAGAAGGCAAGGAGGTTGGAGGCGAGGCCCGAGGCCGTGCAAGTTGCGCCGACGCCGCCTTCAAGCTCGGCCAGTTTTTGTTCCAGCGCGGCGACGGTGGGGTTGGTGACGCGGGAATAAATATAGCCCGGTTCCTTCAGCGCGAAGACATCGGCGGCGTGCTGACTGTCGCGGAAGACATAGGAGGAGGATTGATGGATCGCAGGCGAGGTTGCGCCGGTGACGGGATCGTGGCCGGGACCGGAATGGACGGCGAGGGTTTCGAAGCCTTGTTTTGGCATGATGGAATCTTTCATGATTGTGTGGTCCCTGTTCGTTTTTTGAATTGTTGGATGTCAGGGTAGCACCATCCAAGGAGAGGGCAAGCTGCGCTGCAAAAAATCACTGTTTTTTTGCCTGAAGGTCAAAAAAACCACACTCGGATAAACATAAGGCGGGCATTCGGCGGGTGATAGCGTCCGGCGCGCCAGGCTATCCTTATATTTTATCAGGCTCTGCTCTTAAGCTTTGGGGAGCTTTCAGTCATAAGCGGTGTCATAAAAAGGGGAACCATATGCCGGAGTTCATGTTTGTTCTGCGACCGGGGCAGACCCAATGAAAATAAGGAGAATACAAATGAAAAACGTGCATTTCAAAACCATGATGCTGACCACAGCGGTTACAATGATGCTTGCTGCGCCGGCTATTGCGGCGAGCGGATCGTCGGGCAGCGGCGGGACCGGGGGTTCTGCAGGCGCATCGGCTGGGACATCAGCAGGTGCCAGCGGAAGCATCGGCGGTAACGGCGCCTCAGCCAGCGGTGGTGGTAATCTTTCCACACGCATAACAGGCGGTACGCCCTCCACAGGGACAAATCCGATGACCAGCAGCGTTACGGGCGGTACAGGTGCGACAAGCACTTCAGGCACCGGGACGACTGGTACGGCTTCGAATTCCGGTACGTCCGGTAGTACTACCGGTACAGGTTCCAGCAATAGCGCCTCCAATACAGGATCGTCCGGTACAGGTTCGTCCAGCGGAACGTCGTCCATTGATTCTGATGGCAACAGCGTTGCCAATTCAGGATCGGGCACCGGCACTGGCATGGATTCCAACGGCAATTCGACTTCACAAAGCGCGCATGCCGTAGGAAATGCTAACGGCAGCCAGACGGCCTCTATGGATTTCGGTTCGATGGACAGCAATGGTGACGGAATTGTCAGCCGGAGCGAATTTACCGCGCAATCGTACAACAAGATGTCGCAGTTCCGTACTCTGGATAAAAACCGTGACGGACGGCTGAGCCAGGCGGAAGTGAGCGCCAGCGCAAAAAGCAGCAGCGGTTCAACGCGCCGCTAACATTAAAAAGGCCGCTATGACAGCGGCCTTTTTTAATGGCAATGTTTCTAACGCTCGTAATTTCTGATAAGCGGGTCATTCGCTGCGATTTGCGGGGTTGGTTGTGCGGCAGGCTGAGGCCGGTCGAGCGACACGTTTGCGGACAAAGCCTGTTCAAAATTTTTACCGAGGCCGTTTTTTTCGCCAGCCAGAGGGGCTGGGTCGCGTTTCCACATCCTGGAGGCGCCTGAAAGATGAAGATCCTGATTGGTTTCGATGATGGCGGCGATTTCAGAGTTACGCGTTTCTTCATCAAGCCCGGCTAAAGCCCAGCGAGAATACATTCTGGAAGCAGCCTGCGCTTCAAACAGGCGGGGTATGCCTTCGGAATTTTTTTCAATTTTATTGCGCACATTGTCTAATTCCTGTCCCAGAATTTTTTGCTGCATTTCTTTTGGCTGCTTCAGGAAAAGCGGATTATCAAGAAGCTGGGGGAGGGTTTTAATTTTGTCGGACACATCCTGGCAGAGTTTCGCATCCTTCGGTTTTCCTTCCGCTTCCGCCTGGATCGAGGCGCGTTCGAACAGAGTTGCCATCCGATCCCAGGAAACGCGATATTTGGCCGTGGTCATCTCTGAGGGTTCGGTGCCTGAGCGATTTTCCGGAGGCGTCCCGATATAATAATCGGCTGAATTACCGGCTTCTGTTTTTTGAAGGGTGAATCCATCAGCTTCACGGCGTCTGAAATCGGCGCTGGCCGTTACAATGCCGATATCATTAAGCTGCTGGTCCACTCCGCCAACCGCACTATTGTAAAATTTCGCCTGTTCCTCCCCCATGAACTCCACATGATCCACTTCGCCGCGCCGGAAGGTATGGCCAAGCCCAATCATAAGAATAGCGCCTTTACCATCATCCATCTGTTTAATGTTGCGGGCAAATACAGGGTTTGAAATGGCCAGGCGTGCGCGCATATCGTCTTCGTGGTTCTCGCGGAATTGTTCGCCTTTATCCAGGCCGATATATTTCTGGATGGAATCATTGAAAGAGTCCGCGTCTGCGCATTTGACACGGATACCGGCTTTGTTTGCCTCGAATAGCAGATCGTAACGCTGCTGTGCCGGTTCGCTACCCGCGTAGCCCCCGAACCAGTGTTCGTATTTAAGGCGCAGTTCGCGTTGAGAGGCTTCGTCCCCGCGCAGAGCTTTATCCAGCAATGGCTGGTTGTCCGAGGGAACCTCGATGTACAGTGTGCTGATGCCTGCCTTTTTTAAGGCGGGCAGGCTTTCTCTCATATACTGGACGGTGTTGGCGGTTATGTGTTCTTCGCCGAGCGCCACGAGGCGTGCGCCGGTTTCCTGACGGATCTGCTGTATGTTATCGGCGAAATTCTGCGCCATTGTTTGTTTTCAAACCCTTTATTTTACCTACAGAATAAGCTTCCCGGGTAAAGATTGTGTTAACATAATGTTTCGTCAGGGCGGGGTTTTCAGGACAAGTCTGTTTGTTGCTGTTATAAAAGGGTGTTATGGCGCGGTATTATAATACCATTTTTATAAGCTATTGAAATAAAACGATTTTTTATGATCTTTTTAGTTGATTTCAGTACGGGATTCCTGCATAACCTGCGCACACGTTTACCACCCCGCGCCAGAGTGGCGTAATAATAAGGAACAAGAGCATGAAAACGTATTCTGCCAAGCCGTCCGACATTACCAAAAAATGGGTACTGATCGACGCTGAAGGTATGGTTCTGGGCCGTCTGGCCAGCATCATCGCGCTTCGCCTTCGCGGCAAGCATAAACCGGAATTCACTCCGCACATGGACACCGGTGATAACATCATCGTGATCAATGCCGAGAAAGTCGCACTCACCGGCCGTAACAAAGCCAAGGATTCGATCTTCTACTGGCACACCGGTCACCCGGGCGGGATCAAGCAACGTTCTAAGGGTGAACTGCTTGCGGGCAAATTCCCTGAGCGCGTGATCGAAAAAGCTGTTGAGCGCATGCTGCCGGAAGGCACACTGGGCCGCACATGCTTTGGCAATCTGCGCGTTTACAAAGGCAAAGACCATCCACACGAAGCGCAACAGCCTGAGCTGCTGGACGTTGCCGCTATGAACTCCAAGAACAAAAGGGTCAAATAATCATGTCAAACTCAACTGATCTGAAAGACCTGAAATCGGTCATGACCAATGCGCCAGTGAAGGACTTGTCCGAACTGAAAGCCGCGACCACCGAACCACGTAAGCCAAAGATCGACCCGCAGGGCCGTTCCTACGGCACAGGCCGTCGTAAAAACGCGATTGCCCGCGTCTGGGTTAAACCAGGCAAGGGCCTCGTTATCGTCAATGGCCGTGACCAGAGCGTATATTTTGCGCGTCACACCCAGCGTCTGATCCTGAACCAGCCGTTCCTGATCGTGAACCGCGTCAATCACTTTGACGTATGGTGCACGGTAACGGGCGGCGGTCTCTCCGGTCAGGCCGGTGCCGTTCGTCACGGAATTTCCCGCGCGCTCGAGAACTACGATCCGCAAATGCGCCCGGCCCTGAAAGCCGCAGGCATGATGACCCGCGATGCGCGTATTGTAGAGCGTAAGAAAATCGGCCTTCACAAAGCCCGTCGTTCCAAGCAGTGGGCGAAACGTTAATTCGCCTCCAGAGTTTCAGAAAAGCCCCGGTTTTCCGGGGCTTTTTTATTATAATAAGCATTGAGAGCTGATAATTATTTCAATATAATTTTATAGAGGAGGAGGCGATGGCAATGGATAAGGAAATTTTTAATAGAATGCAGGAGGACCTGCTTAAAAACTTTTGGTAAAAGTACTGCCGGACAAGGCGATGTGGAGAGGAATATTCACGCGGTTACCCTCCACAGCCTGATTAAACTGGAAGCTTATCGTCTTCAGGCAGGACAGGGCGCAAGCGGATATAATAAGCTGGATTACGAAACTTTATATGGCCAACCTCACGCCAGAGTATTGATAATAAATTTTTTTGTCGTAATTTTTCCTTTTATCTTCTTCATGTGATTTTGCCTTTTGCCGCTATAAGCGGTAGAACAACGGCATGAGTCTTCATCAATCCATGATCCGCAGCGGTCACCTGTTGTTTCGCTGGCGTAGTTATCTGCCGCTGCTGTTTGTTGCGCCTGCGTTTCTGGCGCTGAAGCAGGGGGCCGAATGGCAGCACCTGGTCGGGGATGACTTTCAGGATATCTGGGTTCTGATTGCGCTCGGGGTTTCTCTGGTCGGGCTTGGCATTCGCGTCGCGACGGTCGGGTTTGTGCCGAAGGCGACGTCGGGGCGCAACGCAACGGGGCAGCGGGCGGACAGTCTGAACACCACGGGGCTGTATTCGGTGGTGCGTAATCCGATTTACCTGGGGAATTTTATTATCCTGCTCGGCATTTTTCTGTCGATCAAAGTGTTGTGGTTCGCGCTGGTCGGGTCGATGGTGTTTATGATTTACATGGAGCGCATCGTCCTGGCGGAGGAGCAGTTCCTGAGTGAAAAATTCGGGGCGGTTTATAATGACTGGCGGACGCGTACGCCGGTGATCATTCCGAATTTCAAATTATGGGTTGCGCCGACATTGCCGTTTTCGTTACGGACGGTTTTAAAACGGGAATATCCGGCATTGATGGCGATTGCCGCCGTTTACCTGGTGAATGAGATGCTGACCGATCTGTGGTTTGAGGGTGATCCCCTGGCCCTGTGGGTGCGGCATGATTTTGTGTTCCCGGCGTTTTTTGTAATTTGTGTGACGACGGGGCTGATCCTGCGGTTCCTGAAAAAGAAAACGAATCTATTGCAGGTCGAAGGACGTTAGGCAGGCTTTAATTCAAGGACCATGCTTTTAGCATTGGGGATGATCATCTGTTCCAGTTCGATGCGGATATGGCTGCACCCTGTGAGCAATAGTTTGTAGTCAAAAGCGCTGGTGTTGAAATCCTGCCAGGCCTCATCCAGGACATCGAGGCCGGGGAGGATAGTTTCGTTCATGGTTTCCTCGATCTGCATAAAGGGCAGATGCTGATCCTGCGGCAGGTCTGACCCTTCGAGGGCGAGAAAGGAATCCGCGTATTTTTGGAAATGTTGGCGGATGGCGGGAATGGTCAGAGGCTTGGGCGTTTCATTCTCAAGCACATTGATCTGCAACGCATTCTTTTCGTCAATATTCCCGTAAAGACGGAACAGGCTTTCCGCCAGATCCCACGAGGCGTTGTAGAAATCATCGACAATGGTGAAGACCGGTTTAGGCATTGAGTTTCCCTGTTCTTTATGAAAATCTTGTTGCTTCAGTGATAAGCCGGATGAGCATTTTTGCAAAGGAAAAGTTATGGCGTTTATTCTTCCCTATAAGTCCGTTATGCCGACGATCGATGAAACGGTATTTGTGGCGGAAACGGCGGCGATCATCGGGGATGTCGTGATCGGCGCGGAGAGTTTCGGTGTGGTATGGCTGCACCCTGCGCGGGGATGTGAATAATATTGTCATCGGGGCGCGCACGAATATTCAGGACCATACGATGGTCCATGTCTCCAGCAACGGGCAGGGGACCACTATCGGGGATGATGTGACAGTGGGGCATGCGGCGGTTTTACATGCCTGCACGATCGGTAACCTGGCGTTTATCGGCATGCAGGCCTGTGTGATGGATGATGCGGTGATTGAGGATGGTGCAATGGTTGCGGCAGGTGCGCTGGTGACGCCGGGGAAGAGGGTGCTGGCGGGACAGTTATGGGGCGGAAGCCCGGCGAAGTTTATGCGGGATCTGACGGAGCAGGAGCGGGGGT